>NZ_JACSKM010000001.1:0-526580 GCF_018617615.1 Exiguobacterium sp. s189
ATCCGCATCGAGTCGGGAAAAGTCCGGCTGCCGAAGGTCGGGTTCGTGCGGTTCACACAACATCGCCCGTTCGAGGGCGTCATCCGGTCCGCGACGGTCTCGATGACAAGGACAGGCAAGTTCTTCGTCTCCATCCTCGTCAAACAGGACGATGAACCACGGATCCCAGCCAAGAACAAGGTCGGGATCGATCTTGGCCTGGAACACTTCGCCGTCATGACGAACGATGCGATGGTCTCCGAAAAGGTCGAAAACCCTCGCTTTCTCCGACAATCCGAAGCAAAGGTCAAGAAGGCACAACGCGCGCTGTCGCGAAAAAAGATCGGGAGCAAGAATCGTGAGAAGGCCAGGTTGATCCTCGCCAAGAAACACGAAAAGATTGCCAACCAACGCAAGGACTTCCTTCACAAACTATCGAGACGGATCGTTGACGAGAACCAAGTCATCGTCGTGGAGACATTGAAATCGAGCAACATAATGAAGAACCGACGCTTAGCCAAATCGGTTGGCGATGTCAGTTGGTACGAGTTCGTCCGTCAACTCGAGTACAAATCAAACTTCTTCGGACGAACGCTCATCAAGGCAGACCCTTGGTACGCATCCACTCAGATCTGTTCCACTTGCGGCGTGAAAGGTCAGAAGAAGGCGATGGATGTCCGTGAATGGACATGTGCCTGTGGCGCGCATCATGACCGTGACATCAACGCGAGCATCAATCTGTTGATGCTGGCAAACTAAAACGAATTCCTTCAGGGTGGGAACCACCCAACGAGCTTGGTAAACAACCGTGGCTGGTAAGAGCACGGTCTTCCCAAGAAGCTCCCCCTACAATTTGCGAAGCAAATAAGTGGCGAGTAGTTCACTCCAATCCCATTATACCTTATTTTCTGTCCCGATTCCTACCCGACCGAACGGGACGAAAAAACAGAGCGACACGCGGTCGCCCTGCTCCTCTTCACTTCGTCGAAATCAGTTTCGTATGGGCGAACTCGTCATGCGGCAACTCGAGATCTTTATTCGACTTCATCTGTTGAAGTGCTCGAATGAGTGGGATCCCAAGCGTCGCCGGATAGACGACATCTTTATAAAGCGTCCGTTTGATGACCTGCTCAAAGGAGAGCGGGCGTCCGTCCGCACTCACGACTTTGATTCCGACGACTCGGTCTCCAAGTGTCTGACCGTTTTGGTATAGCATACAGTAAACCTCTCCGGCCATCGTCACAACGGTCGGCAAGTAATACCGCTTCACTTCCTTGTCGGGCCATAACTTTTTACGGATAGCCTTTTCAATCAATTTGGCCGGCGTCTGAAAGACGACTTGGTCGATTTGACCGGCGACGGCTCGTTTCCAAAGTGGGACTGCCACAGCAATCATCCTTTCTCTCGGTTCTAGCCTTTTATTTCCTCTTTTACCGGCTGACGAAACCCAGAGAACGGACATCCGCTTCGTGCGAACAAGTTCGGCGTTTTGATGATGTTGTCGTAATGTTCATGGAAGACGTGCGTCGTCGCAGGTGATAGAGGGGAGATGAGCCAGCTCCACTGCCCGGTGACGTCACGCCCCGCTTCCCGTTCGTTCTTTTCGAATCGTTTGAATTGTTTGGCGGCGGTATGATGATCAACAATCGTGACACCTGCTCGCTCGAACGACTGGATGACGGCGATATTCAATTCAACGAGCGCGCGGTCCCGCCAAAGTGAACGCTCTTTCGACGTATCGAGCCCGAGCGAGCGGCCGACGAGCGGCAACAAGTCATAGCGATCGGTGTCTGCCAAGTTGCGGGCACCGATTTCTGTCTCCATGTACCATCCGTTGAACGGCACGGACGTAAAACGGAGACCGCCGATTTCAAGTTCCATGTCAGCGATGGCCGGAACGGCATGCCATTTAATCAGACGACCATCAAACAAGTCAAACTCCTCGTGAACGATGTCGACTTCGAGCACGGCATCATGCGGCAAGTCATATAAACGAACATCCTGACCGTCCGTAATCATGAGCGGCAAAAGATCAAACGGGGTGCCGGCCCCGACCCATCCGAGTTGTTCTGCCCGTTTCGTCATCGGCACGGACATCGGGTCCCCGATGATTCCGTCCGGTGTCTCATATCCGGCGTACCGAATCAGCTGCGTGTTCAACAGTTTGAACTCGTTCGGAAGAACCGTCATCGTCGAGCGGATTTTCCCACCGTTTGTGGCGAAATGAAGATGTTCCACAAGTCGAGCGTAGACGTCATCAAACGTTTTCGCATCCCGAGCATCGATCACATGAAGCGTCTGCCAAAACAATCGTCCGATGCAACGGTTCGAGTTCCGCCATGCCATTTTTGCGCCTTCACACAACTCCTCCGTCGTCAACGAATACGTACCCGTGCGTTCAATTTCTTGTTCGATTTCTCGCAAACGTTCGGAAGGATCGTCTTGCCACTGTCGCATCCACTCGCTCGCTTGTTCATACAAATTCATGTCTTAAGTCTCCTCATTTATTCTCTCTTCTCCATCTTAGAGAAAAGGAGACCTTCGTTTCAACTATCCGTTCTCGCTCGTGACAGGTTACGTCGTTACGAGCCATCTGCTTGATGCACGAGTTGCATGTAGTCGGAGAGCGTTTCATCCCCTGTCACTTCCGTCTCTAGGGAAGTTAGTTGTGCTTCGACCGTCGGACTCGATTCGTATGCAGCGGCATATTGGTAAACTCCATTCGTCACTTCCGTCATCCGACGCAAGCGAACGGGTAAATCCGCTCCAGACGCGAAACGAATGATGAACTCGACCTCGCCATCTAACGGAAGACGGAGCGCAGCGTAAAAATGAAGATGCTGGTCCGAACGCGATGTCAACACAATCGAAGAGATTCCGACCGATACGGGTTGCTCGCGAATCGTCGTGATGGTGATTCCTGCTTGAATGTAGCGATTTGTCGCCATCTCGTGATCATCGAGCGGATTGGCGAGCAGTTTCCCAGTATGCATCATCTTCTCGAACACCTCTCCACGGACAGGTGGACTGAATAGATACCCTTGAATCGTTTTGCATCCGAGTTGACGCAATAGTAATAAATCATCCATCTGTTCGATGCCTTCTACGACGACTTCGAGATCGAATTCTTTTGCCAAGACGACAAGACTATGGATGATGGCGCGGGCTTGCTTGTTCTCGGATACGCCGTGACCGAAAATCCGGTCAATTTTGATCGTGTTCACTTGGAATTGTTGCAAATAGGCAAGTGATGAGTACCCTTTTCCGAAGTCGTCGAGAGCGAGCTGAATCCCGAGTGCTTTCAGTGAGGAAAAGACGTTCATGATATGGTGCGTTTCATCCAGTTGCGACGTCTCGGCCACTTCGATTTCAATCCAATTTAACGAGACATCATGTCGCCGACTTGCTGCTTCGAACGTATGCAGCAACTGCTCGTGATACAAGTACTTCGGGGAGACATTCAACGAGATGGGGACCTTTTTCGGTAACGTCGCCAAGTAGCGAAACACCTCATCAATCAAATAGTCCGTCAATCGAATGAACAGATTGCTCTCTTCAGCGAGAGGGATGAAGTCGAGCGGAGACACCACACCCCATGTTGGGTGATCCCACCGCATCAATGCTTCCGCTCCCGTGATTTCTCCCGTCCACGCATTCACTTTCGGCTGATATAAGAGATAGAATTCATTTCGGTCAATGGCGTTCGGCAAATCACGCAACAATTCGAACCGCTTCAACTCGTCGAGATTCATGTGGGAGGCATACAACGAAATGGGAGACGCTCCCGACTTCTCGGCTCGCCCCATTGCCATATAACTACGGCGAATGAGTGTCGTCTCATCATCCGCGTCGTTCGGATAGCGACTGACCCCGACTTGCATATTCGGGTACACGGAATACGGTTCGAGTTGAAAACAGTATTTGGATAAAGTCGTGAGTCTCTTCCCGATTTGAAACAGCTGTTCATCCTCGTGATGACCCGGCATGATGACGAGATACGTGTCCCCGTCCAAATGACCGACGACTGCTTCGTCCGGCACACTCTGGAGCAAGCGATGACCCGTTTGAATTCGCCATTCATCGCCATATTCATAACCGAAAGCTCGATTGATGTCCCCAATTCGATTGAACGTGACCGTGAATAGGACGAATGCGAGCTCCGTCTGAATCAATCGAGTGATGGACTGAAACATCGTCTCGCGGTTCGGAAGATTCGTCATTGGGTCGAATTCAATCAGTCGAAGGACTTTCGCTTCTTGTTCCCTTACTTCGGTCAAATCGCGAATCAACGCCTGAAACCCTCGCACGCGTCCTGTCTCATCGTACAGATGCTGACGGAACTCCTGAATCCATTTCTGCTTCTTCCCGACAAAAATCCGATATTCAAGCTGGACTGGGGTCTCATGACGCGTTTTCTCATTTGCGCGATTGACCTTTTCCAAGTCATCCTGATTGATAACGACTTTCCAATAATCCGGATGGGCATTGAACTGTTTCACCGAAAAACCGAAGATGGTTTGATACTGCCCTGTCGCAAACTCGATTTGGCGCGTGTCGTAACTATAATCACAAATCGCCATGTCCGAAGCCTCGCAGACGCGACGCAACAGTTCATCTTTATCGGTCAATTCATGCTCGATGCGTTGTTGATCTTTCGTCGAAAAAAGAACGTACGTGAACACATTCCGTTCGAGAGACAGTGCACCCCGTACCGTTACAGGTAATTCTTCACGAGTCACCTGATGAAGAAGACGAATCTCGATCGCGAAGTCTGCCCCTTCTCCGGCTGTTCGCAATGTTCGAATCGCTTGTGTGAGTCGTTCCCAGTCATCAGAATGGACGATGTCACGAATTCCGTCTAGCGTCATATCCTTCAAGCGTCTTCTCGAAAGACCAAGGAATGATGACACTTGCGAAGAAAAAGAAAACGTATCCTCACCAAGATGTGCCTCGATCATCATGAGTCCTGGCACTTGTTCAAGCAATTCGCGTCCTACTTTCATAATGGCATAACGATTTTGCGTCTCCCATTCCGCGCTCATGTCTTTGACAATCCCATATACGCCTTGAATGAGTTGATCTTTATAAAGAGGGGTACACGTGACCGCAAGCTTTCGCTTTTGCCCCTCGTATGCTTTGACTAGTTCAAAATGAACCGTTTCTCCGACTAACGCCTGCCCATGATAGGGAGCAAATTCTTCTGACTCCGCCGGAGAAAGGGCGAGATTGTCAAACAAAAGTCCCATCTTTTCGTTTGAATCAATCAAGCGACCGTTTGTATCGAGTACGTAGATGGCATCAGGATATTGTTCAATCAACAGGGAGTCCACATGAAATGCAGGGATTGCTCCTTTAGAAAGGATCTCCGTGTCGTCTCCATTGACGCGATGAATCCACTTCTTGAAAATCGCCATACAATCTCTCCTTTCGAAAGAGATGGAAATTCCAAACGTAAACTCTCGTGTCCATACAAAAAGACTAGTTTTTAAAACATTAATTACCAAATACCCATAATCGTGCCATACGAAAACCCCACTCTTTTACAAGTGGGGTCAATGAATTAGTTACGCTCGAGGACAAACGTATGGTATGCAGGGACTGTGACTCTGCCCGTCGTACGTTTGATTGTCTTCGTTCCAGCGCGGTCCCCGTCGACAATCACGTTCCACGTTCCTTTTGGAAGTTTCACGGATACAGCGTTCGGGTTTGCGTTATGTGTGATGTACAAGTCGTTCTTTTGTCCTGGTGCGTCTTCATCAATCAAATACGTGATGACGTTCGCCTCAGACTTGTAGAATTTCAAGAAGCGCTTCACATCAACCGCTTTCGTCATGCGGAGACCAGGATTTGCTTTCCGCATCTCAATCAAGCCTTTCATGTATTGGACGTCCGCCTTACGGTCGGCTGCCCGTTTCCAGTCGAGCTGATTGATTGAATCCGGTGATTTGTACGAGTTATGGTCTCCTTCTTTCGTACGCATGAACTCCTGACCAGCGTGAAGGAATGTCGTACCTTGGCTCGTCAAGAGAATGCTTGAAGCGAGGCGGTGCATGTCTGTACGCACTTCTTCAGAAGCGTCAGGATTCGTCAACTCCAACTTGTCCCAAAGCGTATGGTTATCGTGTGCTTCGACATATGTGATTGCTTGCGTCGGTTCTTTCGTGAACCCTTTGATCACGTCGTTATACGTGATTTCCCCGACGATACCTGTCTTCACGCGGTTCTCCATACCTTCTTTTCCATTGATGAAGCCATTGTCTTCATCATAGAAGACGCTACCTTTCAATCCATCACGGATGTTGTCATTGAAGTGAGCAACACCAGGCATGTCGTAGGCGTTCTTTTGGTTTGCTTTGAGTTCGGCGTCAAGTGGCGTGCCGAGATCCCAGCCTTCACCGAAGACGAGAATCGATTTGTCGACTTTATTCAATTCTGCACGAACTTTGTTCATCGTATCGACATCGTGAATTCCCATCAAGTCGAAGCGGAAGCCGTCCCAATGGTATTCTTTTGCCCAGTAGACGACTGAATCGACAATAAGTTTTTGCATCATCGCACGCTCAGACGCCGTATCGTTCCCGACACCTGTTCCGTTTGCGAAGTCGCCACCTGCCGTATAACGGTAGTAGTAACCCGGTACGATTTTGTGAAGGTTAGATGCCTGCGCGTCGAACATGTGGTTGTAGACAACGTCCATGACGGCACGTAAATTGTTGTCATGTAAACCTTGAATCATTTGTTTCATCTCTGTGATTCGTACTTTTGCATCATAAGGATTCGTTGAATACGATCCTTCTGGCGCGTTGTAGTTTTTCGGGTCGTAGCCCCAGTTGTATGTCGCCATCGGGTTCGTTTCGTCAACCGATGCCGTGTTGAAGTCATAAACAGGGATGAACTGGACGTGTGTCACGCCAAGGTCTTTGACGTGGTCGAGTCCCGTCTTCGTCGCTGTTTTCTTCCCGTTCTCGATCAAGCGAGTTCCTGGTTGAACGACACCGAGGTATTTGCCTTTATAGCGGATTCCTGAATCATATGTGTTCGATGTGACATCAAAAATCGAGAAGTCGCGGACGTGTGTCTCATAGATGATGGCGTCCGTTGCGTTTTTCAACTTCGGCTTCATTGAGTTCCAACGTTTCGGATCTGTTTCTTTCAAGTCGACGATGACCCCTTGGTCACCGTTCACACCGACAGCTGTCGCATACGGATCGACCGCACGAACTTTCCCTGTCGCATGTGTCACTTGATACGTATACCCGACACCGTCGAGGTCGCCACGTACTTCAGCCACCCACGTGCCACGTTCCCCACGTTTCATCTGGATGACTTTTTTCAAGTCTTTGTCGTTCGCTGGTCGGTCTTTCGGCATGTTCCATAGCTCGAGCTCGACTTGTTGAGCCGTCGGTGCCCAAAGAACAAATTGTGTTTTTGATTTTTGGTATGTGATGCCGAGTTTTCCATTATAGGCATACTTCGCATCAAACTCTTTTGAACGAAGTACTTTTCCTGCTTGAAGCGTCTGTTCACCAAACTCAGGATGTGAAGCTTTGATGACTTTTGCTAAATCGATATCTTCTTTGAATTCAATTGTGACTGACTTGTCACCAGCCTTTGTGATGGCAGCGACAGTTGCACCATCTACCGTCACTTCATCGATGAACGCATCCGTAATGACGCGGTTCGTCGTGAGCGTTGCTTGACGGAACGTGTCCGCCGAGAATGAAACGAGTTTCGGTGAGCGATCGATTTCAGGCTCTGAATAGTAAATCGTCGAATCTCCTTCAACGAGCCAAATTTCTTTCGCTGAACCAAGAACGAAGCGGTCTTCCCCGTCTTTCTCCGTCCATTCTCCTTTTTTCGTGATCAAGCCCATAAGCTTTTTCGACTCCGGATTGGCGAGCTTGACGTTCGTCACGCCACCGAATGCATCCGTCTCGTCAAACGCGATGCTCTGACCGTCCCCACCGTCTGGCCAAGCCCATAGGCCCCAGTCCGTGTATGTATTGTCGTAACGGAAATAGTGAACTTTCATATCGATCTCCGTTGAAGCCGTCTCCCCGTCCGGGTTCGACGTATAAATCTTCGAATCACCTGACTTGATCCACACTTCTGCGACACCATCTTGAATCATGTCGCTCGTGATGAAGCGGTCGTTCTCTGACCCTTTATCTTTGTCCCAGTTGTCCGTTCGAACGATGAGACCAATTTTTTCAGGTGAATCGACCGGGAATTCGTAAGCCGCCACCTTTCCGAATGCATCTTCCCCATTAAATGTGAATCCTTTGTTCGGGAAGTAATCTGGGCCATTCGCCCAAAGCCATAAGTTCCAATCTTTTTCATTATCCGGCGCCTCTTGATAATGGACGACGACGAGTGTCGACTTCCCTTTATCTAAAGCGGACGTCGGCATCGGAAACATTGACAGAATTAGTGCAAACGTTAGCACAACTGCCCATACGGGTTTCCATTGCTTTTTGACCATGAGGGTCCCTCCTTGTAGCACTATTTTGAGAAAACGCTTACACAAAAATTGTAAACGGTTTCCTTTATCGAAGCAACGTTATTTTAGAAAAGAGTCAATTGGCATCATTCTTCTCACGGATTGTCTAAGGACAATGAACTAAAAAGACGGATGTCGCTCCTTATGGCACAATCCGTCAAAGTTTATTCCATTCCTCGAGTGACTCCAAATACCACCGATAGCTTATCTTGATTTCTTCGTCTGTCAAATCGGCTGGCAAAAGCGAACGTGGCACGAGACCCGTGAACTTGGCGCCTCCGACATGCGCAAAAATATAAGAGCCGACTTGCTCCGACATGTATCTCGTCAAAAAGCCGGTCACATACTTTCCATCCTTGCTCTCGAAGACGATGTCGAGTCGACGTCCTTCCTGTTCATCGATGATCAACTGGTTGTATCGCCGATGTTCTTCGTCCTTATGCTTATACACCGTCCCACGTCTTGCGTTGTCATCAATCTCCCACTGATGGTCTTTTCTCTCTTTCGCCGTGAAGATTTTCTCGAGTATTCTTGGGTCATCAATCGTTAAGCAACAAAAGATATGTTCATACGAGAGTTGATCGTCGTTTACCAAATCCATGATGTCCGTCTTCGGGATCATTCTTGCCTTATAGCGCACCATCACGCGGCGGACGACCTCTTCTTTATCAAAAATTAACCACTGCTTCCGACGTTCAAACTTTTCATGTAGTATCTTATAATTCATACGACTCACCTCACATTTCAGCATATCAAAAAACGACGCCCGCAATGGACGCCGCCTTATTTAGTTCCCGTATTTTTTGAACAACTGATAGTTCTTATTCCCGCCTGACAAGTTGTAGACGTCGGTGAATCCAAGGTTACGAAGCACGTTTTGCGCCGCGTTTCCTGTCACTCCACCGTTACAATAGACGACGGTCGGCTTGTTCTTGTCCATCTCTTTCGCAGCTTCGCGGAGGTTGCCGAGTGGGACGTTGACTGCACAATCGACACATGCCTTCTCGAACTGTGCTGCTTTCCGCGTATCGATGATTTGCATGTCTTCCCCTGCATCGATTCGTGCTTGGAGCTCGGCCGGTGTGATGAGTCGTGCCGCCTTATCGATACTGTTCGACAAGACCATCCCCGTATACATGACCGGATCTTTCGTCGTCGAGAACGGTGGTGCGTATGCGAGGTCAAGGTGGAACAAGTCATCCACTTTCGCCTTCAGGGTGATGGCCGTGACGAAGACGTCGATCCGTTTGTCGACTCCTTCAAACCCGACGATTTGAATGCCGAGCAATTGACGCGTCGAACGGTCCGCGACCGCTTTGATCGTCATGTCCTTCCCACCCATGTAGGCAGGCTTATCCGGTTTCGTGTTATGGAGCACCTCGATGTCAAATCCGTGTTCGCGTGCTTCCTTCTCGGAAAGTCCTGTCTGCGCCACCGCGAGTCCGAACACTTTGAAGATACCCGTGCCGAGGATACCGCGATGTTCGAGATGACCGCCCGTGATCACGTCCCCGGCGGTCCGTCCCATCTTGTTCGCTGTCGAACCGAGCGGGCGCCAAATCGGTTTTCCCGTCACGATGGAGAAGCTCTCCGCGACGTCTCCAGCCGCATACACGTCCGGGATGTTCGTCTCCATACGTTCATTGACGGCAATCGCTCCCGTCTCACCTAGTTCCACTCCCATGTTCATGGCAAGTTCGACGTTCGGACGTACTCCGACCGATAAGATGACGAAGTCAGTCTCGATCGTCTTGCCGCTCTCCGTGACGACACGTTCCACATGTCCATCACCGACAAGTTCCGTCACCGTCTCCCCAAGCATGAGCTCGATTCCATTCTTCTCGAGATGTTCCTCGACGCGGCACGCCATGTCTTTGTCGAGTGGTGGCATCACCTGCGGCACGCGTTCGATGATCGTCACGTCCACGCCACGAAGCTTCAACTGTTCGGCCATCTCCAAACCGATGAAGCCGGCTCCGATGATTGTCGCATGTTTCGGGTTCGTCGAATCGACGAACGAACGTGTCGCTTCTGCATGCTGAATGTTTCGAATCGGGAAGACGTTATCCGACTTCACACCCGGAATCGGTGGGATGATGCTCGTCGCCCCTGTGGCGAGGACGAGAACATCATACGAGTCCGTGAACGTGTCACCAGTCTCCAAGTTTTCAACCGTCACCGTCTTTGCGTCCTTGTCGACCGTCGTCACGTTATGACGCGTCATGACGTCGATGTTGTAGCGTTTCTTGAAGAACGCCGCGTCACGTGGTGTCAAATCGTCACGTGATTCTACTTCTCCACCGACGTAGTACGGAATGCCACAACCTGAATACGAGATATCATAATCCCGGTCGTAAATCGTAATCTGTGCGTCCTCGTTATTCCGACGCGCTTTCGCTGCGACCGATGTTCCGGCAGCAACGGATCCAATGATGACTAGTTTCATATAACCCACTCCTTAATAAAGTAATAAGCTGATATAGAGGCCGAGCAATGTGATGGCCAGTGTCGGAATCGTCAAGATGATCCCGACTTTGAAATACTCACCCCATCCGATTTTAAGGCCTTTCGTACGGAGCACATGGAGCCAAAGAAGCGTCGCAAGTGATCCAATCGGGGTGATCTTCGGTCCAAGGTCGGACCCGATAACGTTCGCATAGATTAAGGCTTCCCGAATCTGTCCTGACGTATACGTCAAGTCGATGGCGAGCGCATCAATCATGACAGTCGGCATGTTGTTCATGACCGATGACAAGATGGCAGCCAAGAATCCCATCCCGAACGTCGCACTGAATGCGTTCACTGCGAACCAATCAATGAAGTTGGCGAGTACTTGTGTCAGTCCCGCGTTTTGTAATCCGTAAACGACGATATACATCCCGAGCGAGAAAAAGACGATGGCCCACGGTGCACCTTTCACGACTTGAGTCGTCTCTACCGCAGATGATCGATTCGCCATCACGAGGAAGAACAAAGCGATGACACCAGCGACGAGTGAGACCGGGATTCCGAATAAGTCACTCGTGAAGTAACCGATAACTAGCAAAGCGAGTACGACCCACGACAAGCGGAACATCGTATGGTCTTTGATGACCGACGCCGGTTCGGCCAACTGAGACGCGTCATATTGTTTCGGGATGTCTTTTTTGAAATAGAGATACAAGACGAGCAGACTACCCGCGACTGCGAACACGTTGACGAATACCATCCGTGCCGCATACTCGGCAAACCCGATATCGAAGAAGTCAGCCGAGACGATATTGACCAAGTTGGAGACGATGAACGGGAGACTTGCTGTGTCGGCGATGAAGCCGGACGCCATGACATATGCCAACACGACCGCGTCCGGAAGTTTAAGTGCTCGTACCATCGCTAAAACGATCGGTGTCAAAATGAGCGCGGCCCCGTCGTTCGCGAACAATGCCGCGACGAGCGCGCCGAGTAAGGTGATATAGACAAATAGCTTCACGCCACCGCCTTTAGCGATTCGTGCCATATGTAAAGCGGCCCATTCAAAAAATCCAATCTCATCTAAAATGAGTGAGATGATGATAATCGCGATGAACGTAAACGTCGCGTTCCAGATGATTCCCCATACCGTTCCGACGTCATCGAGGTTAACGACGCCTGAAAGGAGGGCGATGACGGCCATCCCCATCGCCGAGTAACCGATGCCGAGGCCTTTCGGTTGCTTGATGATGAGAAAGAGCGTCACCAAAAAAATTAAACTAGCAATCCACTGCACAATGAGTTCCTCCAATAATCTCTATTTATTCTTTTAGCAAGTTGGTTGTAAACCGTGCAACACGAGCGTAATGCCATCTTCTGTCGATTCGACGTCGAGTGTCACGTTTTCCGCCATCGCCTCAGCATCCTTCGCAACGGCAAACGTGAGCGTGTCGAACTGCTTCACCTCGTCTGTCTCTTCTGGTGTCGCCACGACTAGACCGAGCGTCGGTCCACAGCAACCTGCCTCTGTGATGATGCGGACAGATTTTGTTTTTTCCTCTTCAAGTGCCGTCTTCAAAAAATTGATTGCTTCGTTTGTGATGTTCATTGTATTTTCTCCTTTAGCAATTTAGATAGCGCCGAGTATCCGACTGGCAGTTGTTCTTGCCATGCGAGAACCGTAGGACGCGGATAGTTGTTCACGCGCTCTAGCCAAATCGCCTCGCTCGCGACTTTCGATGTCAGCAGTTTGCTCGTGACGTCGAGTGGCGTAAACGATTGATTGACGACCCAAGCGAACGGTTGAATCGCTGCCCGTTGTAAGTCTGACGTTAGACGCTCCGCTTCATATACCGGCGTCGCCTCAGGCAGTGTCGTGATGATGACGTGCGTTTGTTTTGGGTCACGCAGTTTCGGTAGTAACGTTCGGACCGCTTCCGGAACGACGCCGGTCGACCGTTCGAGTTCGCGATGATAGCTCTCCGTCGCATCTAATAACAGAAGCGTATGTCCCGTTGGAGCTGTATCGATGACGACGAAGCGGTCTTTCGCTTTCGCCACTTGATCAGCAAAGGCACGGAAGACGGCGATCTCTTCCGTGCACGGTGAGCGCAAGTCCTCTTCGAGCATCAACCGTTGCTCATCGTTCATGTCTCCGGCTTCCTGGAACACATCCGCCCGATACTTCTCAATCTCGGTTTTCGGATCAATAGCATCGACGGTGAACGTATCTGAAACGTCCGCTCCAATCGTGAGTGCAACGTGCGCGGCCGGGTCTGTTGTCGTCAAATGAACAGCATGTCCTCGTTCGTGAAGCGCGACAGCAAGAAGCGAGGCGAGTGTCGTCTTCCCGACGCCACCTTTCCCCATCGTCATGATCACGCTTGGACCGTCAGCTTCTACTTCGTCGACGAGTTGGTCGATTGAGCCGTAACGACTCGTGTCATAGCGTGCATTCGAAATCGTGACTGGCATCCCGACTACAAAACGTTGGAGCGCTGATATCCCGACGAGATTTTCATATGCATACGGAAGCGTGAACGTCTCAAGATCGACGATTCCGTGCGGGAGAGTGTCGAGTGCTTGTTGTTGGCGTTCGATGAACCGCTTCGTGTAACGGTCTGTCCCTTCACCTGAGTCGACGACACCGTTGATGATGAGCTGCATTCGCTCGATGCCGATGGCGCGAAGTTCTGTCGCGGCACGTGCTGCTTCGACGAGTGTCGACTTCTCGGGACGAGCGACGAGCAATAACGTCGTCTCATTGTCATCGATGAGCGTCTCGACGGCTCGTTTGTACTGCGCTTGCTTATCCGCAAGACCAGCCAATGGACCAAGACAAGACGCACCCGTCGTATTTGTCTCTAAAAATTCATCCCATGCGCTCGGTAGGGTTAATAATCGGAGCGTATGCCCGGTCGGTGCCGTATCAAAGATGACATGGTCGTATCGTTCCCGTGCCGCCTCGGACGTCAACAGCTCCGTGAATTGATCGAACGCCGCAATCTCTACCGTACATGCGCCAGACAACTGTTCTTCCATCGATTGAATCGCAACGTCCGGTAAAACGCCCCGATACGGACCGACCATGCGTTCCATATACTGTTTTGCCGCCTGTTCCGGGTCAAAGTTGGCAATCGCAAGCGTCGTTCCTGTAACGAGACGCGGTGTCTCATCGAGCTCCATCTCAAAGACGTCTTGTAGATTACTCGCCGGATCGGTCGAGACGAGTAAGATCTGTTTTCCACGATTGGCGAGCGTCAAGGCGAGACTCGATGCCGTCGACGTCTTCCCAACGCCACCTTTCCCGGTCAAAAACACATAGCGGGTCGGTTCAATCGTCTGAAAATCAAATGGCTTCACTGTGAGCATCTCCTTATTTTTTGAGTGAGATTCGAACTTTCGGTTTTTCTCCATCTTGTTTGGCGAATGCGGCAATTGGTAATCCTGTCAACTCCGCCATCTCTTCATTTGACAAATAAGCGCCCCGCTTCACAATTTCTCCGTCGACGAGCGTCATCGGGAGCACGTCGAGCCCGTTCATGATTTCATCTTGGACGATGGCATTCTCGACGAATCGGTTCGGTTCCGATGCGAGATTATAGCGCGACACATCAAAGCCGCGTTGTTGTAACACGTAATGGATGGTCGCCACCCGTGTCAGTTCCGGGTCGATGGACGGTCCACACAATCCCGTCGGACAACACATGGCTGGTTCGAACACTTCAAGTTTCATCTTCATCTCTCCTTAAATGGCACAATTCGGCTCACAATCACAGCTCGGCTCATTCGTCTCTAAATTCGCTAATAAGCCGGTGACGAGCGGATAAAACGGACTCGTCTCGTTCAATCGATAATGAATCCACTGTTTGTCCCGACGCTCGAGCAAGAGCCCCGCCTGGCGTAACATCTTCAAATGGCGACTGATCGCCGGTTGCGAAATATCGAAACAATCGACGAAACTACAGGCGCACTGTTCGCCTGCTTCCATCTGTTTCAACATCGTCAATCGGGTCGGGTCACCTAGCACTTTGAGAACTTTACTTAATTCTTCCACGGTATACATGACTACTCCCCACCTTTCATATAACTTTTCCGTTATATAACCTATACGTTATGAAATTACCATAGTTTTTCACACGAATCAATTGTCATTTTGGACTAGATTCGGTATGATGAAACACGTTGAAAATGAACGGATTCCATTATTTTGATTTTCGTGAGACTCGAAAATCAAATCATTTTATACAGAAAGGTGTGTTCTTTTGGAAAGATTGAATACGTTGAAACATGAATGGTTCGGAAACGTCCGAGCCGACATTTTAGCCGGGATTGTCGTCGCTTTGGCGCTCATCCCGGAAGCCATCGCCTTCTCCCTCATCGCAGGGGTCAACCCGATGGTAGGGCTTTATGCCTCATTCATCATCGCCATGGTCATCTCAATTGCCGGAGGTCGTCCAGCCATGATTTCCGCTGCGACCGGTGCGATGGCGCTCGTCGTCGTCTCGCTCGTCGCCGACCACGGTCTGCAGTACTTGCTCGCTGCCGGTATTTTGACCGGAATTATTCAAATCGTCCTCGGTTATCTCGGCATCGCCCGCTTGATGAAATTCATTCCCCGTGCCGTCATGGTCGGTTTCGTCAACGCGCTTGCCATTTTGATTTTCCAAGCGCAGTTGTCAAACTTTGAAGGGGAAAGCTGGATCATCTGGGCAATCGTCGCGGCGTCACTCGCCATCATCTTCTTGTTCCCACGTGTCACGAAAGCAATCCCTGCGCCGCTCGTCGCCATCGTCGTGATGACGATTCTCGCGATCACGCTCGGTCTCGATACGAAAAACATCGGGGACATGGGAACGATCTCGGCGACACTTCCGGACTTCTTATTCCCGGATGTGCCGTTCACGCTTGAGACACTCATGATCATCTTGCCGTACTCGATCTCACTCGCGTTCGTCGGCTTGATTGAATCGCTCTTGACGGCCCAAATTGTCGATGACATGACAGGAACGGACTCGAATAAGAACCGCGAGTCGCGTGGCCAAGGGATTTCGAACATCATTGCCGGATTCTTCGGTGGGATGCCAGGATGCGCGATGATTGGTCAATCGGTCATTAACGTCTCCTCAGGTGCGCGCGGTCGTCTCTCGACATTCACCGCAGGACTCGCCCTCTTCATCATGATCATGACGATCAGTGATGTGCTCATGCTCATCCCTGTCGGCGCGCTCGTCGGTGTCATGTTCTTCGTATCGTATGCGACGTTTGACTGGGGCTCGCTCAAAGCGATGCGTACCGCTCAAAAGTCAGACACGGTCGTCATGCTCGTCACGGTCATCGTCACGGTCTTCACGCACGACTTGTCACTCGGTGTGCTCGGTGGAATTTTGACGGCTGCGATTTTGTTCGCTGCCAAAATTTCGAAAATCGACCTCGGTCGCCACGTCACGTCGCATCGCGTAGACTATACTGTAAACGGACAATTGTTCTTCGCCTCGACATCTGAATTCGTCAACCAGTTTGATGTGGCAGAAGACGTGGAGGCAGGTGTCAACCAGGTCACCATCGATTTTGCGAATACGCATCTTTGGGATGACTCGGCCATCGGCGCCATCGATAAGGTCGTCTTCAAATACCGTGAAGTCGGAATCGAACCTGAACTTCTCAATTTGAATAAAGACTCTGAAAAACTGCTCAACACGCTCGCGCTCCACTTGAAACAACAAGACGGAAACGCAGGGCATTGATTCGGCATTCCCCCGCTTCACCAAATCACCTATACTAAATGTAGAACGTGCGAAAGAGGAGGAGTTTTCATGGGAAAGGTATTTTTAGCGGCAGATGGTTCTGCCCACTCGAAACGTGCGCTTGAAAAGGCGATTCAACTCGCAAAGGCGTCTAATGCGTCGATTGACATCGTCCATGTGATCAGTGCGAAAGAATCCAAAGAGGCCGCCCTCAACTCAACGGGCAAAATCGACTTGGAAACGAAGCGGAAGCAGATGCTCAAACCGTTATTCGATTTGACGGAAGCTGAAGGCATTCCATACGAGTACATCGAACTCCGTGGTGAGCCGGACGTCGAACTCGTCAAATATGCGAATCACGAACCATATGAATATGTCGTCGTCGGATCGCGCGGCTTGAACACGTTCCAAGAGTTCGTGCTCGGAAGCGTGAGTCATAAACTCGCCAAACGTGCACTCGCTCCTGTCATCATCGTTAAATGATTCATCTTCCCCGTCTCTTCGCGAGATGGGGATTTTTTGTGTCTCATACAGGGGACGCCCTGTTCGTGTAGAATGTGTTAAGGACAGTCTATTTACTAAAGGAGGTTCTCGCTATGGACATCGCAAACGACCCGAATACACTTTTTCTCATCCTGTTACCTGTCCTCATCCTGCAACTCATCTTGCTCGTCGTCGCTTTGATTGACTTGTTCAAACGGGACGTGACGAACGGCCCGAAATGGGTATGGCTCCTCGTCATCGTCTTCATCAACATTCTCGGCCCGATCATCTACTTCTTATGGGGACGGACGCCGCGATGAAAGTCACACGGTTAACCAAACGATTCGGTTCCTTCACGGCCCTCGATGATGTCAGCTTTGAGCTACGCCCAGGTTGCACCTCGTTACTCGGAGAAAATGGTGCCGGGAAGACTACCTTGTTGAACTTGCTCGCCCGCGTCACGAACCCGACGAGTGGCGATATGAGCGGACATGACCAGATTCGGGTTGGCTATTTGCCACAACGCCCTGCCCTCTATCCGTCCCTCACGCCTGTCGAGACGATTCGCTACGCTGCTGAATTGACGGGAACGAAACACATTGATCCTATCCAACTATTAAAACGCGTCGGTCTTGAGCCGGTCGACCGTCCAGCCTCGAACTTATCGGGCGGGATGCGTCAGCGTCTAGGCATCGCCCAGGCACTCGTCCATGACCCTGAATTACTGTTACTCGACGAGCCGGTCTCAGCTTTAGATCCACGCGGTCGACGGGAAGTACTCGACTTGTTGAGCGACTTGAAACGAGAGCGAATGATTCTCTATTCGACACACGTCCTCCCAGATGCTGAAGAAGCGAGCGACTGGGTGCTCTTGCTTCGACAAGGTAAACTACTGATGGAAGGCACGGTGACCGACTTGCTCGGATCGAAATCCACGATTGAATTACGTCTCTTCGACGACCCGACGAGCGGGACAGATTGGAATACGCTAGCCGGTGTGCGTCGTGTGACGAAGAATGGCTCGACGTGGACGTTCGAGTCGACGGACCGGGATATCGCTGAACGTGCAATCTTGAAGCGAATCCTTGAACTGAACGTCACCGTCCAATCGTTACACGTCGGGCATCCGTCACTTGAGTCCTTGTTCTTGGAGGTGAACGCCTGATGCGCACGGCAATTTTCAAACAAGAATGGCGGGAGTCTTGGGCGAACAAGCGAGTCATCTGGATTCCGATCGCTCTCATGCTCCTCGCCTCCATGCAACCGCTCACGCTTTATTTCTTACCAGATATCCTCGCTTCCGGCGGGAACTTACCGGACGGTGCCGTCATTGAAATTCCGACACCGACACCGGAAGAAGTATTGATTTCTGTCAGCGAACAGCTTCGCCAAATCGGGCTCCTCGTCGTCTTATTGTCGGCGATGCATACGTTCAGCCATGAACGGACGAACGGGACCCTCGCCTGGCTCAAGTCGTTACAAATCCCGACGTCGCGCATCGTCGTCAGTAAATGGGGACATTACGCCCTACTAAGCGTCGGCAGCATCTTGCTCGCACAAACGACAGCTGCCTATTATACGGTCATTTTATTCGACGCATTCGATGGGCTCGACTTTCTCATATCGACCACACTCCTCATCTGTCATTTTGTCGTTCAGTTATCAATTTTCTTCCTCATCGCCGCGATGTTGGAAAGTGGTGTCGTCGCGGTCGTGTTGACGCTCGGTCTTCATTTCGTCATGTCGCTCCTCATCGGTTGGGTCGACCTCGATTGGATGCCTTGGATGCTCGGTCCGCTATCGAGCGAAGTGCTCCTGACAGAAGTAGATTTCATGTGGCCGCTCGTGACCGGAATGCTCGTCGTCATCCTCTCGCTTTATGTGGCGTCGAAGCGTCTTCGGTTTATGTCCGATTCATCATAAATTTTCTTGCAAAATGAGTCTTTCGCCACTACTTTTTATTGGATAAAAAAGGTATATTTCTTTTGTGCTAGATACACGATTTGGAGGCTCGATCGTATGAGATGGAAAACTTACACAAAAATCAGTATAGTCGTTGGCTCGTTGGTAATGTTACCCTTGATCACCCATGCAGAAGGTTCATTTGAACAAAGGAACGTTGGCATCATCTATACTTCAAATGATGGAAGTGTGTTAACAGGTTGGCAACAAATCGATGGAAATACTTACTATTTAAATGAGAATGGGACTGTTATCACAGGTTGGCAACAAATCAATAACGCTACATACTTTTTCGAGGCAGATGGCCGACTCGTCACGAGAACGGTATCGATTGAGGGAAAGACCTATCACTTTGCCGAAGACGGTAAACTATTGACCGGTTGGCAAACGTTCAACGGACAAGTCTACTATTTTGATGCGACAGGTATACCCATCCCAGGGTTCCAATCGATTGATGGCAAACGCTATTATTTTTCGAATGATGGGATGCGACTATCCGGTTGGCAACAGATTGCCGGGGCAAAGCATTATATCTTTTCAGATGGGACGATTCGTACCGGAGTATATACGCTCGGTGGAAAATCGTATTTCCTGCTGAATGATGGTAAAGTCGCGACAGGATGGCAGACACTTGGCGCGCGTCGCTATTATTTCGGGGATGACGGTGCACGTCGTCAAGGATTAACGCGTATCGACAATCAAGTGTATGGACTCCATCCTACGTACGGTTATCTCCTTTCAGGGCTATATAAAATTGACTCGCACTACTATTTATTTGATACGAGAGGGAAGCGGCAATACGGTTTGCAAAAAGTGAATGGCAAGACGGTTGGATTTCATCCAACATCCGGATATCGTTTAACAGGAAAATTTAAAATAGGCAAACACACCTACTTTTTTGATTCAAACGGTATCCAACAAACAGGATGGAGGTATTCAACAAGCTATGAATACTTTGCACCTGCATTGACTAAAAAAACCGATTGGCAGTCTATCAATGGAAAATGGTATTTTTTTGATTCAAATGGCCGAATGTATCAAAATAAACGAGTAGGGAATGCTAAATTTGATGCAAAAGGTGTCTATTCTCGTACTATGCCTGTCTATAAAATGAATGTTCCTTTATATCGTCAGTTCCCAATGGGTTATCCATCCGGATGCGAATTTTTCTCGCTCAAGATGGCCCTTGAGAAGAAAGGGCGCGTCGTCAGCGCCTCCACACTGTATCGTGAAATGCCAAAAAGTGTGTGGAATGCACGATATGAGAATCGTTCCTATCGTTGGGTCGACCCGAACGTCATGTTTACTGGGGATCCTCGCAAGAAACTCAGTAAATATAAAAATTACGGAATCTATCCAAAAGGCATGGTTGGCTTCGCAAGTAAATATCGTCCTGTAAAAGATGTGTCTAACCAAGGAATCAGTTCAATTGAACGAGAATTGTCGATGGGCAACCCGGTCATCGTCTGGGCGAGTGTCGATTTCAAAAAACCCTATGGTTACTTCAGTTGGTACACATCCTCGAAGAAAAAATATACGGGATTCACTAATTATCACGTAATGCTTGCGACCGGGTACGATCAATCAACTTTCTATATCAATGACCCCTATCGCGGACGTCTTGTCGTTCCTAAAGCAAAAGTAAAGGCCGTGATGGGCGCAACGGGTTGGAAAGCCCTATCTGTCAGATAGAGTCGTATGATTTTATAGGAGTATTCAAAAAGATGAGTTCGCAGAAAATGCGAGCTCATCTTTTTGATGCATGCTATACAATCGAATTCCCACCATTAAACCAATCATTCCTGACTATCTGAGTATCTTGGTAGTGAATTGACGGGTATCATACTTCATGCTCTTTCACGAGCACACGAAAACGCGGTCGGACAGTCAATTCGATTGACGTCACGGTCCGCTTCCGGTCTTCCGCGAGGACGATCAATAGCTCCGCATGGTCACGACGGTCTTCTAAGATTTCGACCTTGCTGACGGTCCGAAGCAACTGATAGTAAAGGAGTTCCCCGTCTCGGTCTTTCACATTGATTTCAAACTCGTGATAGCTCGGGGAAATTTTAAAGTAGAACGTCTCCTCTTTTTTATTGGTGAATCGAAAAATCGACTCGTCATAATAAAACGGTAACGTCGAATCCATCCGTTTCGGTTCGACTGTACAAAATGCAGACAGTACGATTTCGTCCGGGAATAACGCCCCCTCATGTTTATTGAATTGCCACCCTTTCATCCCAATCCCTCATTTCAACACAATAATTATCTGAATAATTAGATTATTGCACATTTTAGTCGATTCTGACAGGTAAATTCGTGACAACCCACGAACACCTTTGTGTAGAATGATGAGTCTTTCACATGAGAAAGGAGTACATCTATGTCGATCATCTCGCTCGAGCATGTCACGAAACGGTTCGGTGACACCATCGCCTTGAACGACCTTAGTCTGAAGGTCGAAGAAGGCGAACTGTTCGGCCTCCTCGGTCCGAACGGTGCCGGTAAGACGACGGCCATTTCCGTCATGTTGAATCTATACGAGGCGGATTCGGGATCCATTCACATCTTTGGACAATCGATGCCAAAAGACGAACTGTCCATCAAGCGACGTGTCGGGATCGTCCCGCAGCACGTCTCCGTCTATGACCAGCTGACCGTGTATGAGAACATTCAATTCTTTGCCGAATTGTACGGATTCAGTCCAAAGGAAGCGAAACAAAAGACCGAGGCCGCGATTGCATTCGTCGAACTCGATGCCCATCAAAAGAAACGCCCACCTGAACTGTCCGGCGGTCTCCTCCGCCGCCTCAACATCGCATGCGGAATCGTCCATGAACCAGAACTCATCTTCATGGATGAGCCGACCGTCGCCATCGACCCACAATCACGAAACACGATCTTAGAGAACATCCGTGAACTGAACCGTCGTGGTGCCACCATCATCTATACGTCACACTACATGGAAGAGGTCGAGCTGCTCTGCGACCACATCGCCATCGTCGACGAAGGAAAAATCATCGCTGAAGGGACACAAGATGAGCTGAAAGACCGCGTCATGACGCTCGAGACAGCCCGCATCAAAGTTGATGCGCTCACGCCTCATCTGCTCGAACGGCTCGATGCACTCGACCACGTCCAAAAAGTGCAATATGAGGAACCGTATATCGACGTGTCGCTCGATAAAGATACACCGCTCGCTCCGCTCCTGGATACGCTTCATCAGGAACATGTTCACTTCACGTCCATCACGGTCGACCGTCCTTCCCTCAATACCGTCTTTTTGGCATTGACCGGGAAGACGCTCCGAGAATAGGAGGTCCTTTCATGTGGACATTTATCAAATATGATGTGAAACAGCGGCTCCGAGATCGTGCGACACTTTTTTGGATGCTCCTCTTCCCGCTCATCCTTATCTTCGGACTCGGGACGATGCTATCGGCTGTCTTCAGTGACACGTTCAAACTCCCCGTCACGAACGTCGCGTATGTCGAAGCATCGACCGACCAGTATCGAGAACCGCTTGAGAACTTTTTGAACGACGAAGACATTCAGGCGTTCATCCGTCTCGTTCCTTATGAAGACATCGCGTCAGCCGAGCAAGGCGTGAACGACGGGGATGCCGACGTCATCTTACGACTCGATGGCAGTGACATCACGCTGCTATACGAAGAGCCGACGACCGTCGAGTTTGACGTCCTTGAAGCCATTCTCGGTCAGTATACGGCAATCGCCAACCAACAGATCACGCTCGCAGAGTCCGGTCTATCGGCCCCGTATGAGAATGAGGCGTGGCTTGATACGGAAAGTGTCGATTTGGAGGGGCGGACCCCGACATCGCTTGAATACTTCACTGTCACCATCTCCATCATGACCGCTTTGTTCGGGTCGTTTTATATCACGGCGATGGCAAGGGAAGAACAACCGAACACAGGTAGCTATCTACGGATTCAAGCCGCTCCTGTCCGAACGGTCCAATATCGGCTCGCACGGACGTTCAGCCGCTACGTCATTATTTTGCTTCAGCTCATCTTGTTGTTCTGGTTCAGTCATTTCGTCTATCGGACGTTTGATTTGGCAAATATCCAGTTCGGTTATTTAATTCTTGCCTGGCTCGCCTTGACCGCGTACGGGGTCGCCATCGGGTTTGTCATCGTCAACCTGCCGAAGTTGAGTACGACGACGAAAGATGCGGTCGTCAACGGCTTCGTTGCCATCATCATGATTTTATCAGGGGGCTACGTCCCCGGATTCGATCAAGTGACGCTTAACTATGCGCCGTGGGCCGCGTATGTGTTCATGCCGATTTTCATGCGCGACGGGATGCTCGCCGTCATGCTTCGGGGAGGCGATATGAGCGTTTATTGGGAAAGTCTCGGTCTACTCGGCATTCATTTACTTATTTTCATCGCACTCAGCTATCTTCTGTCGAAAGGGGTGAGACGTCATGGTACTCATTAGGCACGTCGCCAAACGGATGCTCCGAAAGAAAGGGCTCTGGGTATTCACGTTTGTCTCGATGTTCGGGTTTGCGCTCATCCTCTCCTTCGTAGGGGGAACGTCGAGTCTCAATGCGTCGATTGGCATTGTCGATGAGGACGGGGATATTCTCGCCGAGCGCCTCATCGAAGAAGCCGAACGTTTCGGTCGCGTCACCATGCTCGAGACGAGTGGCGAAGATGTCTTGTTAGAAGGAGAAGACATCGTGCTTCTCATTCCTGAAGATTTTACAGAACAATCGTTCAATGGCGATATGCCTCGCCTCTCGTTCTCCGCAATCGCCGGCAGTGACGCTTCTTTAGTCGAACAGGCATTGAACGGCCACTTGTCACGTGAACGCCAGCTTCTTGAGGCGAGTGAATATGACGAAGCCACATTCACCAAACTCGCGACCGAGGAGACAGATAACGGATACACGCTCTCTAGTGAACCGTTCCAAGAGAGCGTCGCGACGACCGCACGCACACAAGCGTTTTTCGGTCTCTTGTCGTTCATCATGATGTCGACGTTCCTCCAGTTCATTCCGATGTTTGTCGCGGATGACCGAGACGAGAAGATTTATGCCCGCCTGTTCGCCTCACCGGTGTCACCACGGCGGTATTTCGCATCACTTCTTCTCGCCTTCTATCTCGTCGGCTTCGTCTATGTCATGCTGTTGATTGGCGTGAGCCTTGCGCTTTACGGTCAAGACGTGTGGACCCATCTCCCGACCGTCTTCGCCTTATTCTCGGCCTATCTGCTCGTCTGTCTGGCATTTGGTGGCCTCATCGCGGTATTTGCGACGAATCGAGAGAAGGCGAACATCTTTCAAATATCGGTCACGATGGCATCTGCCATTACCGGAGGCGCGTTCATCAGCCTGCTTTGGTTACCGGATTCATTGAAACTTGTCGGACGTTTCCTACCGACCTATTGGCTAAATAACGGGGTCATCACGATGTACGAAGGACAATTTCCGTTCCTTTCTATCCTCGTCATGATTGGCATGACCGCCGTCGTCTTCGTGTTGACGGTTCTCGTATTGAAGAAACGTCCACTCACCGTTTGAAAAAGCGAGTCCTCTCAAAATAAGAGAGGACTCGCTTGTTTATTGTTGTAGTGTCGGAACGACTTTTTCAAAGAAGACATCGACGAGCGTCGGATCGAACTGTTTGCCCGCCTCTTGTTGAATGATGGCAAGCGCCTCATCAATCGACTTCGCCTGTCGATAAGGACGACCCGTCACCATGACGTCGAACGTGTCGGCGATCGAGATGATACGGGAAGCAAGTGGGATTTCGTATTCCCTCATCCCTTTCGGGTATCCTTTCCCGTCCCATCGTTCGTGATGGGCCAAAACAATTTCAGACAAGGCGACATATTCAGGAACCGTACTTAAAATATTGTAACTGACCTCAGGATGTCGTTTGATTTCGCGCCACTCGGATTCAGTCAAGGCACCCGGTTTATCTAGAATATCGTTACTAATCGCCACTTTCCCGATATCATGCAAGATGGCGGCCGTTCGGATCTCGTTCACTTCGGCGCTCGTGAAGCCCATCGCTTCTGCGAGCTTCCCAGACAAATTCGCAACACGCTGGGAGTGCGCTTCTTCCCGGGGAATCTTTTCATACAATGTACGCATGATCAGTTGAATCGAGTGATGGCGACGGCTTTGTTTCTCCGATACTTTATGGTGATACATCCGGTCTTCCGCTAAATTGAAGACGTCCGTCAATCCGATGGACGCGTCGTGCTTCACCGCCTCACCGAACGATGCGGAAATCGGAAGTCCCTCTACCGTTCGTCCGAGGAAGAGTCGGCTCAACCGATCGGACAAGTGCTTCGCCTCGTCGAGTGTCGTGTTCGGCGAGATGACGACGAATTCATCTCCACCGATACGTGCCACTTCATCTTTCGCTCGCAATTCATTTCGTAAAATATTCGCCGCTTCGACGAGCAACCGGTCTCCAATTAAATGTCCGAACGCGTCGTTCGTCAACTTCAGTCCGTTAATATCGATGACGATTAGTGACAATGGATAAAACGCATCGTCGTCATAGCGATCCAACGCTTCTTCAAAGTACCGACGGTTTTTCACACCCGTCAATTGGTCGTGATAGCTCAAGTACTCGATTTCTTTCTCGTATTTTTTCTTCTCCGTGACGTCACCGATATATCCGTGCCAGAGGACGTGACCGTCAGTAATCTTCTCTGGGCGGGATGATCCTAAAATCCAAATCGTTCGTCCATCTTCGGTCAAAATACGAAACTCCGCGTCCCAAATCGTCAAATTCCGATACGATTCATCAATCGACTGCATGACATGAGGATAGTCATCGGGATGCATTCGTCGGAAAACGAGTCCGGCATCTGCCTGCACCTCTTCAGCAGTAATTCCTAACATATCTTCAAAGCCCCGACTGAAAAATGGGAAGTTGAAGCTACCGTCCGGCAACAATTCAAACTGATAGATAGCACCTGGAATTTGGTCAGACAGTTTCGTCAACAGACGGTCCCGTTCGGCCAATTTTTCTTCCAACTGAACGCGGTCCGTTACATCTTTGGCGACAGCGTAAATATAGTTCCCTTGAAGTTTACAGTGCCATTCGATGGAGCGATATGTGTCGTCAATCGTTCTGAAGCGATTGACGAAACGGAACAGTTCCCCCCGTTCCTCGAGTTCTGCAAATGCAGCTTCTGTGATAACATCATCATCTGGATGAATCAAACTGAGAAAATCCATATTTTCAAGCTCATCAAGCGAGTAGCCAAGCACCCGTTCCCACGTATCATTCAAATGTAAGACTTGGCGTGTATTGAGCGTCATGATGCATTCAAGGTCAAGTGTTGCAAACCCATCGAACATCGACTTCTTCGTCTCACCGACCTGATGTTCGGCCTTGACTAGCTGTTCAAGCACATGAACGAGATACAACTCGACAAGTCCAAGTCGATTCGCCACTTTCCCTTCTTGCATCACAATCGTCAAATCTCCATATAGTACTCCATCCTTCTCAATTTTGAAGAGGACGACCTCTCCGAGAGAGAAGATACGAAGTAAGTTTTTGACAAGTCGTTTGGGTAAGACTCCATCAATCAATGGATCAATTCCATCGAAGACGAGCGGATTCGGTCGATTGAACAGTTCCCGGCGCTGGGCGGTCATCGGCCACTTCTTCCCGACCGGATGAAACCCTAACACATCGAGACTTCGTTCTAACATCTCATCGATGCCGGATAAGGCGACCGTCGTATACGTCTCTCCGTCGCTTTCCATCAAATTGAGCGCGACCGCTTTCGCCCCAGTGAAATCGCGAATCTGGTCAAGGAACTGTTGGTTCATCAACAAATCACTACCGGTGGAAACGAAACGATGCGACACGTTCACGAGCTGCTTCAAGGCATTGTTTTCTTGTACATGTCGCGTGATGTCATGGAACATGACAGAGACAAAGCCTTTTCGTTCACTAAAGACGGACATCTCGTACCAAGATTTATTACGGCGAGAGAAATGTTCAAACGTCACCGTACCGCCATCGCTGACGACGTGTGCCACTTGAATCATCCATTCACGCTCGCTATATTCAAAATCCTTCAGTGCCGCTGACACTTTCTGTCCGATAAAATGTTTTCGTTTTCCCTTCATCATCTTCTCAAAGGCAGGATTCACTTCAAAAAATTCATAATCAATCGGCTCCGAAGCGTCGTCGTAAATCACTTTAAACTCGACGTAGCCTTGGGGCATATGGCGCAACAATGTATCGTATGAAGAATGAATGGGGTTTGTCACGTCACTTCCTCCTCAGCAAATAAACTCAATACCTAGTTTACCTCATTTGTGATAGATTCCCTATTTTTTCCGAACTCATTCCCTTCTTCTCGTTTTAAGTTTTTGTAAACTGCATACAGATTCCTTGTCACCTTCTCGGACATTTGTTAGACTGATTTCGAAAACCGATATCGAAATTCGATAACAAGGAGATGACACGTATGGAAGACCGGGTTCTACGGAAACTGTTCCTCGGATTCATTCACATTCATATTTTGCATCATGCCGCTGAACATCCGGTGTACGGGGCATGGATGGTCGATGAGTTAAGAGAGCACGGATATGAAATCAGTGCCGGTACGCTCTATCCGATTTTGCACGGGATGGAGAAGGAAGGTCTCCTCGTCCGCGAAAACGAGACCGTCGACGGACACGTCCGCAAAAATTACGTAACGACTGAAAAAGGGCTCTCCGTGTTACAAGAAGCCCGTCAAAAAGCTTATGAGTTATTTAAAGAAATTAAGGAGTGAAGATATGACGACACAACGTGTGACGTTCAAGACGTTACTAGAGATTTTATTCGTTTCGACCCGGCTCGGGCTGACATCGTTCGGAGGACCGGTCGCCCACCTCGGCTATTTCCATGAGGAATATGTGAGACGGCGCAAATGGATGGATGAGAAGGCATACGCCGATCTCGTCGCCTTATGTCAATTCTTACCTGGACCTGCAAGTTCGCAAGTCGGGATCGGCATCGGCATCGTCCGCGGCGGGATATTGGGTGGGATCACCTCATTCATCGGCTTCACGACCCCGTCAGTCGTCGTGCTCATGCTGTTTGCTTTGGTCCTATCCGGTCTCGACGTCTCTGATGCCGGTTGGTTATACGGTTTGAAAGTCGTTGCCGTCGCCATCGTCGCCCATGCGATTTTAGGCATGGCGAGTAAGCTCACACCTGATGCGAAGACGAAGACGATTGCCTTCTTCGCACTTGCCGGCGTATTGCTTTGGCAGACGACGTTCAGCCAAGTGCTCGTCATTCTCGTCGCTGCTGTCGCTGGGTTCTTGTTGTTCAAGCCAGATCGTCTCGATGCGAAATCAAGCACGTTCCCGATTTCAAAACGACTCGGTGCCGTCTTACTGTCGGTATTCGGGGCACTTCTCGTCATCTTACCGATTTTACGGGAAACGTTTGAAAACCAAGCGATCGCCTTATTCGATAGTTTTTATCGCGCCGGGGCGCTCGTCTTCGGTGGCGGACACGTCGTCTTGCCGCTTCTCGAGCGTGAACTCGTCCCTGCAGGCTTCTTGAGTGAAGAAGCGTTCCTCGCGGGATACGGTGCCGCCCAGGCCGTTCCGGGACCATTGTTCACATTCGCTTCTTACCTCGGGACAGTCATCAATGGGATTCCGGGTGGGATTTTGGCGACGGTCGCTATTTTCTTGCCGGCGTTCTTGCTCATTCTCGGGGCACTCCCGTTCTGGGATGCGCTTCGCCACAACCCGAAAGTCGCTGGAGCCTTGATCGGGGTGAACGCTGCGGTCGTCGGTATTTTGATTGCGGCATTCTACAGCCCAATCTTCACAACTACCGTAAACGGTGCGGTCGACTTCGTCTTTGCCGCTTTCTTGTTCGTCATGATCGCCTACTGGAAATTACCACCTTGGGCACTTGTCATCGCTGGCGTCATCGGCGGAATGTTGATCAATATGGTGTAATCACCAAGGGACCTTGTGTCCCTTTTTTTGTGGATTTTTTCGCTCAGTTGATTGTTAATCTTTTGAAACCATTCCCTCTCCCCCACTCGTTATACTGAAGAATGGATTCTAAAAAAAGGGAAATGTCCGCTTTAACTAGAAAGGAAGTGGGGGCATGAAACCACTTAAACATACAACGTATATGCCCGGTCTGGACGGCTTACGCACGTTCGCCGTTTTGGCTGTGATTTTATATCATTTAAACGTACCTTACATATCCGGGGGATTCCTCGGTGTCGATGTCTTCTTCGTCTTGTCCGGTTATTTGATTACCGGTATTCTCATTCGAGAGTGGACGAAGACCGGCACGATTGACTTGAAAAGATTCTATATCGCCCGTTTCCGTCGCTTACTCCCAGCGCTCGTCTTGATGTTGTCTCTCGTGATGACATACGTCACGCTCTTTGACCGCTCGTTGCTTGAGACGGTACGGCAAGATTCACTCGCTGCGCTCGCTTACGTGAACAACTGGTGGTACATCTTCCATGAAGTGTCATATTTCGAGAGCTTCGGGAAACCGTCACCGCTTCAAAACTTGTGGTCCCTCTCCATCGAGGAACAATTTTACGCGGTCTGGCCGCTCATTCTACTCGTCGGCCTCGCCTTCCGGAAACGGTTGCTTCAATTGGTCGCAGCACTCTTAATCGTCTCCGCGACCTGGATGGCGTTCCGCTACGTTCCAGAAGCGGACCCGAGCCGTGTCTACTACGGGACGGATACCCGCCTGTTCGGTCTGCTCATGGGTGCCATGCTCGCATTCGGCTGGCGGCCAGATACGTTCAAAGCGGTCATCCCAAACATCGGACGACATATTTTGAACGTGGCTGGTACAATCTCTCTCATCGGAATCGTCGGGATCATCGTCACGGTGAATGCGTATGACGCGTTCCTCTATTATGGGGGCTTCTTACTCGTCGCCTTCTTGTCCGCAATCTTGATTGCCGCCGTCGCCCATCCGGCGACGATCTGGTCACGCCTATTCGGAAGCGCTTGGCTTCGTGTGATCGGCACGCGGACGTACGGGATTTATTTATGGCACTATCCGGTCATCATCTTGTCGACACCGCTCGAACGACTTGGAACGTTTTCACCGCTCCTTGCGGTCGGTCAGGTCGCACTCACGTTTTTGATTGCCGAGTTGTCGTATCGCTATATCGAGACACCGATTCGTCGGAACGGGTTCATCGCCTCGTTCCGTCAACTCGTCTCGACACCGACACATCCAAGTGCTCGTTTCGCGGCTACGGCTTGTGCGACGGCACTCTCACTCGTACTCGTCGGCAACTTGACCATCTTGGCCTTCTCTGAATCGAAGCCGGCACAAGATGAGATTCCGATTGTGAAAGTGCCAATGTCAAAAGAAGAGACACATGACCTGCCAAAAGAACCCGAAACAGACGATTCGGAAGAAGCGACTACAGAGGTAACGCCTCCAGCAACTGAAACGCCAGAAGAAAAGAGTTGTCCACCAGCGCTTGCGATTGGTGATTCAGTCATGCTCGGGTTGAACGAATACTTGGCAGATGCGTTTCCGAATATGACCATTGATGCTGAAATCGGACGCCAAGTCCGTGATGCCATTCCTGTCGCATCTCAGTATGCATCGTATAATGCGCCAGGACATGTCGTCTTCCTTCACCTCGGAACGAACGGGGCGTTCAAGATGGAACAACTCGACACGCTCCTCAAGCAGTTTGAGCGCGCGGACCATATTTATTTGATTAACACCCGCGTCCCTCGCCCGTGGGAGAGCGAGGTCAATGAGAAGCTCGTTCGGGCAAGTGAACTTCACGAGAACGTTTCCCTTATCGATTGGCATGGTCAATCCGTCGGGAAGGAATCATATTTCGAGAGCGATGGCGTCCATCTGAATGTGGAAGGCGCCGAAGCGTTCGGTGAAGTTTTAAATCAAGAAATCGGCTGTCAATCAAACTAGGCTCTTGCGGATGCAAGAGCCTAGTTTTTATCTTTGAATAGATAGCGGACGAGTAGTTTCACATAAGCTAACGCTTCACGGATCACGTATCGCCCTTTTGCGAGTGGCGGAGTCGGTGCATACAGGGCATCGCTCTCGAGTTGGAAATAGAGCTTCGCAATGAGACGGGCCCGCGGGACATGAAAGTCATTCGTCACGATGGTGATTCCCGTCTCGCCTTCCCAAAACGGTCGACTGTGCTGAAAATTCTCAATCGTTGAGGTAGAGGTCGCTTCGACATGGATGCGATGTGGTTCAATGCCATACGTCATCAGTTCTCGTTCAATCACAAGCGCCTCGGCCATGCCTTCGTCAGGTCCCTGCCCTCCTGTTGCAATGAGTTCTACAGTTGGATGCGCCTTCGCATAATCAGCCGCGACGTCAATCCGATGTCGGAGCGCTCTCGATGGAGAGGTGCCGTTGACCTTTGCTCCGAGAATCAATACGAAGCGATAATTACCATTCCCATTGATTCGTTTCATTTTTAACCCACCCATAAAGAACAAGAGAACCTGATTCAACTACCATCAGGTTCTCTTATGTCTTATATTATTTTACATCGAGAATACGGCCTTCGACAGAAGGTGTAACCGTTTGAAGCTTAACCAAGTAATCACGCATGATTTCCCAGTCAATCACTCCTAAGTCATTGACGCGGCCTTCTTCGTACGCTTTTTTAAACTCAAGGTAGTTATCTCCACCTTTAGCTGCGAAGTAGTTCGTCGCAATTTTATACGTTTCCGTCGGCACGACATCCACATATTGACCATCTTTGAGGACTTGGGCTTTGACGATACGGCTGTTAGCAGGTTTCGAGCTATCGAACTCGACTTTCATACCTGACATGTGCAAGAATCCGCCACTTTCAATCGGATAAACGCTAACACTACGCTCGAGCGCTGACAATAGTTCAGAACCATCAAGTGTCATAACAGCCAACGTGTTACCGAATGGAAGTGTCGTTAATACTTCACCCGTTGTAATTGGACCAGCATTGATTGGTGCACGGATACCGCCCGCGTTTTGAATCGCAGCAACGACTTCTCCGTCCATTTGTTTCGCGCGGTCGAGCATACCATCTGTGATCAAATTCCCTAAAGCTGTCTCGTTTTTACGGACACTCGACTTCGTGACATCACCTGCATCACGCGGATTTTCGAATGCTGCAGTTGCATCTGCTCCGATTTCAGCATTGCGAATGCTTTCGATTTCTTGTGCGAACGGAGCTAATAGACTGACTGCAGTCGGATCAGCAGCATATGTTTTCACATCAATCAACTTCCCTTGATGAGAAACAATTTTACCTTTTTGGTCAAACACGACGTCTAATGTTCCTAAGAAGTCGCCATATTGGTAAGCCTGGACGATTACCGTTGGCTCAGCTCCATCTGCTACGACTACTGGTTCATTTAAACGAGAATGTGAGTGTCCACCGATGATGATATCGATGCCTTCTACACGTTTTGCCAATTCCAAATCGTTATCGACAGCTGGGTTATCATCAAAGCCTAAGTGTGATACTGCCACGATTTGATCGACACCACGTTGTTTGAATGATTTGACGGCTTTTTCTGCCTCGTCGATGTAGTGCTGGAACAGAACCGGACCAGGACTCGCGATGTTTGCTGTATCTTCAGTCGTCAAACCGAAGAATCCTACTTTTTTCCCATCGATTGTTTTGATGACACCTTCATACAATTTTCCATCGACAGGTTTACGCGTCAACTCTTCAGAGTAAAGCTCATTCAAGTATTGGTCACCACTGTAATCAACGTTCGAACTGACGAACGGGAATTCAGCGTTTTGAATGAACTCTGCGAATTCAGGGTGTCCTGCTTCTGTCCCGAGGTCAAACTCATGGTTTCCTGGAACCATCAAGTCGTATTGCATATAATTCATTAATGTGAGGTCTGCTTGTCCTTTAAACTTGTTAAAGTAGAGCGAACCTGAGAACACATCTCCTGCATCAATCAACAGACGATTTGAATTATCTTCACGAAGCTGATTGATGGCCGTTGCACGTTTTGGCGCATTGTCGAGTGAGGCATGCGTGTCATTCGTGTGCATAATCGCTAGCTCATAGCCTTCTACCGTGTAAGGAACATCCAATGTGACGGCTTGTCCCTTATGAGAATACGATGCCGTAGCTGTAAATTCACCGATTGTAGACGTCGATAGATTCGACCAACGAACAGGCTGTTTTTTGACTTTCCCATCAATCTTCACATTAAGGATACGGTGTTTCCCATTCAACTTTTCCCCTTGCTTGAAAACAAGTGGTGAAGCTGGTGCTAAAATCTCAATCGCTTCCTGTTCCTTCGCTTGATATGTAACCTTCTCACTTTGCTTGGCTTCAACAGAAGCCAACGGAGTCACTGCTGAAACGGCCAATGCCGCAGCAATCATCCCAGTAAATAAACGTTCTGATTTTGATGAAAACATTTACTTTTCCCCTTTCGAATTTCCCCTAATTCAATGACAGGACGACATGTAGAGTTCATCTAAAGTATAACTTCTCTACTAATTTAAAGTATAAAATATTACAAAGGGAAACAACATAATTTCAATAACTTTTTTTAAAATATCTGTAAATATAATTGTGTGCACCATTAAATTATATAAATGAACATATGCCTAATTGAGTATAAGAATCAGTTTCTTCAATGATTTTTATATCTTATAAAAAGGATCATGGATGAATTTAATCTGCTTAATTATTAAAATCATCCATCAAACAAAATGGTATATGATTTTAATATACTTTTTAAAAAGTGTTTCTCTCTTAATAATTTATTGTTTGTAAATTTCCGTACATTACTCTTACTTAAGATTTAGTGATCAGTTATCTGTGTAGTATTTATTTCTTACCCTTATTCCTTAGTAGCTTTTTTTATTATAATCATGTAATTACTGTGACATTCGCATGTATTAAATATATTGTTATAAAGCTGTAACTCTATAAACTTGATTGAATAGTTTGTAAAGCTTATAATAATCTTTGTTTTGAATTTTAGATTCTATAATAAACTCTTTAAATTAATGAAAGAATAACTGTTTATTTTATTAGAATTTACATTTGATAAAGGAGCTTATTTATACTATGAAAATTTGTACTGTAGGTTTAGGATATATAGGTTTACCAACGTCAGCTATGTTCGCACATCACGGTGCAAATGTAATTGGTGTTGATATCAATATTGATATTGTTAATACATTGAATTCGGGTAAAATTCATATTGAAGAACCAGGTTTAGAGGAGCTAGTTAAACAAAACGTAGACAATGGAACATTTAAAGCCTCTACAGAGCCAGAGAATGCTGACGTGTTTATCATTGCAGTACCTACTCCAAATTTAGATGATAAATATAAATCTTGTGATTTGACTTATGTAATTGACGCCGTAAATATGATCATCCCTTATTTAGAGAAAGGGAACGTTGTAATTTTAGAGTCGACAGTTGCTCCAAGAACAACAAGTGACCATGTTAAACCACTCATCGAAAAAGCAGGTTTCAAGGTGGGAGAAGATATTAGTTTAGTTCATTGTCCAGAACGTGTACTTCCTGGTCAAATTTTAATGGAGCTTGAACACAATAACAGAATTGTTGGCGGCATCACTCCAAAATGCGCAGAAAAAGGTGCACACGTATATGAGTTATTCGTAAAAGGAGAAATTATCAAGACCGACGCCAGCACAGCAGAAATGTCTAAACTTATGGAGAACACATATCGCGATGTGAATATTGCACTTGCTAACGAGCTAACCAAGATTTGTCGAGATTTAAGCATCAATGTTCTCGATGTGATTGATATGGCCAACAAACATCCGCGAGTAAACATCCACTCACCAGGTCCAGGTGTGGGAGGACATTGTTTAGCTGTAGATCCTTATTTTATTATTGCAAAATCTCCAGAGAATGCGAATATTATTAGTGCTTCTCGAGAAACAAATCGTTCAATGCCGCGTTTCATCGTAGAAAATGTTCGCGAAATTTTATCAGATAAGATTGAAGATAATCCAACAGAGACAGTAAAAATCGGAGCACTAGGAATCACTTATAAAGGAAACGTAGATGATGTGAGAGAAAGCCCTGCTCTCGAAATTATCGACTTATTAAAAGCGGAAGGTTTCGAATTGTCCGTTCATGATCCTCATGTAAAATTAGAACAGATTCACGGTCTCGAATTAAAAGAATTAAAAGAAACCGTTTCAGAGTCAGACTTGTTACTAGTTCTTGTTGATCATAATGAATTTAAAAATATTGATTTTGATGCTTTATTGCTTGAGCAAACGACTCCTTTAACAGTTTTTGACACTAGAAATATTATCGATTCACATGACAAAATCAAAGTGATCAACTTTGGAAACTTGCCATCAAAATCATTGCTTACAAAATAATCGATAATTGAAAATATTATTTTATGTGAAGAGGTAAAGGATTTTTTCCTTTACCTCTTCACATAAATAACGAAAGGAATACCCTAATGTTGTCACCTATTAAAGTAATTAAAGAACACCTTGAAAACTTATATATGATTGGTAGATTAGCTCGCTATGAAACGAAAGCGCAGTATTCTACGCACATTCTCGGAGTGCTATGGGAACTATTGAATCCTTTGTTCCAAATAGCGACTTATTGGTTTGTTTTTGGTTTGGGATTGAGAGGTGGAAGACCTGTCGACGGTCAAATTGACTATTTACCCTGGTTAGTAGCCGGTTTAGCTTTATGGTTCTTCATCAGCAAATCGATTGTTCAAGGGGGAAACTCAATTTACGCACGAATTAATCTTATCTCGCAAATGAATTTTCCGATAAGTATTATTCCATCATTCGTGATTGTAACTTTTCTAACAGAACATATGTTTATGCTTGTTATCGTAGGCTTCATTATGGTGAGTTATGATATACCTTTCACAATTCATTTAATTCAGTTACCTTATTACTTGTTTGCAGCTTTTTGTTTTAGTTATTCTGTAGCATTACTATTTTCAACATTTTCATCAATCGCACGTGATTTCCAGACTTTACTTCAATCGGCAATTCGTATGTTACTTTACTTGAGTCCAATTTTATGGAGCATCAATTCTATGCCTGAATATTTGCAGCCATTTTTAAAGTTAAACCCACTTACGTATTTAATTAATGGTTACAGGGATTCACTGTTTTTCGAAACATGGTTCTGGGAGCTTCCACAATTAACAATTTACTTTTGGACATTCACGTTATCGATATATTTCATTGCATCAATATTGCATGTGAAATTTAGAGATTCTTTTGCAGATTATTTATGAGTTAAGGAGATTGATTATATGTCTGACTACGCAATCGAGTTTAAAAATGTTTCAAAATACTTTAGAGTTTACAAAGGAACTAAAGACAAAATCTTAGATTTGATTTCTCGGAGTGGCTATGGAGAACGATTCATCGCACTTAACGATATTTCTTTTCAGCTTCCTAAAGGCGAAGTGTTAGGAATTGTAGGAATTAACGGTTCTGGTAAATCCACAATGAGTAATGTTATTGCAGGTGGTTTAAAGCCCGAGAAGGGTGAGGTTATAATTAATGGAGATGTTTCGTTGGTTGCCATCTCTGCTGGATTAAACACACAATTGAGTGGGCGAGACAACATCGAGTTAAAAGGCCTTATGATGGGGCTATCACGTTCAGAAATTAAAGCTTTAGAACCTTCTATTATTGATTTTGCAGATATCGGAAGATTTATTGATCAGCCAGTTAAAACCTATTCAAGTGGAATGAAATCTAGATTAGGGTTTGCTATATCTGTCCACATTAATCCTGATATTCTTGTAATTGATGAAGCACTATCTGTCGGTGACCAAACCTTTTATAAAAAATGTATTGATAAGATGAATGAATTTAAAAATGAAGGAAAAACAATCATTTTCATTAGTCATTCTACTGCTCAAGTTAAATCTTTTTGTACACAAGTTCTATGGCTTGAATTTGGAAAAGTTAGAGAGTACGGTCCCGTAAATGAGATTGTTGAACACTATTCGAAATTTTTAAATGATTTTAACAAGTGGACTGCTCAAGAAAAGTCTAACTATCGTAAAGAAAAACTAGATGAACAGTATATTTTGTTGAATCGCAAAAAGGCACATAACTGAGGTGTAAAAATGCTAAAAGTAATGACAATTTTCGGAACTAGACCTGAAGCAATAAAAATGGCACCGCTAATTCTAGAATTAAAAAAACATCCTGAGCATTTTGAGTCAATTGTCGTGGTGACTGCACAACATCGTGAGATGCTCGATCAAGTTTTAGATGCTTTTCATCTGACTCCTGATTTCGACTTGAACATTATGAAACCTAATCAAACTCTGACATCAATTACCTCAAAAGTATTGGAAAGCCTCTCTGAACTTTTTGATGAGACTAAACCTGACATAGTGTTGGTACACGGTGACACAACCACCACCTTTGCTGCCTCATTAGCAGCTTTTTATAACCAAATACCTGTAGGTCATGTTGAAGCTGGATTAAGAACCTTTGACAAGCTTTCTCCATTCCCTGAGGAATTAAATAGACAATTAACTGGAGTAATTGCTGACTATCACTTTGCTCCAACAGAACAAGCAAAACAAAACCTGTTATTAGAGAACAAACCAGCTTCTTCAATCATCGTTACTGGTAATACAGCAATTGATGCTTTGAAGACCACGGTTCAAAAAGACTACGAGCACCCTATTTTGGAGTTATGTGAAGAACACAATTATAAAATGATTCTGCTTACTTCCCATCGCCGAGAAAATCTAGGTGTACCGATGCGCCAGATTTTTAATGCCGTAAAAAAAATTCATGATTCTCACTCTGATGTGTTTATCGTATTCCCTGTACATTTGAATCCACTTGTACAAGAACTTGCCAATGAAATTCTCGGGGAATCGGAGCGCATTCGTTTAATTCCACCTTTAGAAGTTATTGACTTTCATAATTTCGCAGCGAAATCTCATTTAATCCTGACTGATTCCGGTGGTATACAAGAAGAAGCTCCCTCTCTAGGAAAACCAGTTCTCGTTCTTCGAGAAACAACTGAGCGACCGGAAGGTGTTAAAGCCGGGACTTTGAAATTGGTCGGCACTGATTCTAGTAAAATCTTCGAAGAAGCTCATCGTTTATTAACCGATGAGTCTGTCTATCATTCAATGTCAAACCTATCTAATCCTTATGGAGACGGAACAGCATCAGAGAAAATTGTTGATTTTTTAACCCATTCATTATTAAAAAAGTAAATTTTGAATAAAAATCATCATAAACAATTCAGTATACTCCTTAATTGATAAACAGATGAACTAAAAAATCTGTTATTCTAAATTTGAACTGCACCTCCACTTGTCAGACACATCTAACAAGTGGAGGTGCAGTTTTTATGACTAGATTTACTACTCATCGAAAATTAAACACCGTCATGGCCTATCGGGAAGAGACAGATAGTATGAATGACATCGCGAAAATCCCTAGGGACAGACACGACCTTGGTGTGTAACTGGGGCAAGCAGTTCGACTATCATGAGCCGATGGCCTTTTCCAAACCCTATACACCTTACCCCGCACAGTTTAAACTGGACGTACTTCAAACATGAACAAGAATGGCGTGTCAGTAAACGGAGCGGCTGTAATCTTCAATATTGCCTCTCCCTTCTCACAGTCCGAAAATGGGAGAGGTAACTGAGGAGGGTAGTGCGCGCTAATTCCTAAGAAGAAAGGACCGCCACCGATGAAAGATATGACAGGCAATGAAAAGCGTCGAATTCCGGCAGAATGGAGAGTTGAACGCCTTAGTTCGATCCAAGGGAAACGTCACTAAGGAAGACAAAGTAAAGGTCATCTATCGTCAACATTCTCGGAGAACAATCCTTTTAGAGAGCAGTTTGTTGAGTTTATTGAGTGGAATGAGTGCGATTGTCAACAGCGGTTTAAAATTGGTTCTTCCTCACTTTTTATGAAGCACGTCCTCGGGAATTAATTCACTAAAATGATTGAAGGGATTAATATGTTAGATGGGTTTCTTCCAGAACTAGAAGTGGTCGATGCAAACCATTCCATCGAAGCATATCAGATCATTTGTCATCGGAAAAAGTTGTGCGCTCACAAAGTTCTCATACCGTGTCCACAGCAGATACATCAGGACGTTGAGGGATGAGCGTGTGTTTGGGATGGATACAGTTTCGGGTTCAGGTGAGACGCTTCTTCTGCGACGATTCTGCCTGTTCAACGAGTATCTTCACGGAAAGGTTTTCTTCCGTTTGTCGTTCACATTTTCGCAGAACAATTCGTTTGGAGCGCAGTCTGTTGAGACTATTGAGTGGGTTGAGTGCAATCGGGCTGGAACATATTTGAACAACATCAGCGACAGTACGCTACTCTGAATGTTGAAACGATCGGAACATCATGTGAAAAAAAACTGCTCCTCGCGTTATCGGCATTGACGACTGGGCCTGGAGAAAACGAAAAATATGGGACAATCATCTGCGATCTTAAGACCAGACACCCAATCGCTTTACTCCCCTCTCGGGATGTGAACACTGTCCCTACCTGGATTCGCTCACACAATACCATCCAGGTCGTGGCACGGGACGGATCTGTCGAGTTTCGGGAGTCAATCCGCTTGACCGATGAAAAGATTCAACAGGTGAGCGACCGATGGCACCTGTTTCATAATTTAGGAAAGAAAATTGAAGAAGTTTTGAAACGACAACTTCCATCAAACGCAAAGATTGTTCTCGAACCGGATAGTCTAAGTGTCGAACGTGAGCTGACAGATGCTGAAAGAAGGAAATGGACACTTATTCTAGCCGTACAGTATGATGCAAAACAAGGTGACCCAATCTCCAAGTTGGTCAGAACCCGAAGACGCGTATGAGATATTTGAAGCTGACAGAGCCACCAAAAGTCAATCAGTCACATCGACGTCACAGTGCAGACATCCATAAACAAGATATCGCCAGATGAATCCGCTAAGGCAGGATGACAGAATGGGTGCATCGGGCATTGAAACGAAAGTGGAATCAGTGCATTTCGTTCATATGTCGCAAAGTTAAAAAAACAATCCCTCACGAAAAAATCATTAATCGAGGAATCATCCAGATAGTCCTTTGGGGAGATGAGCCTTCTAACAAGCCACTTCTCCTAAAGATACTTGGCCTCTATCCTTTCCTGAAGCAATTGAACGAGCTTGTCCGTTCGTTCAAGGAACTTTTCGGGGAGACGACGTCTGAACTGGATATCTTAAAGTGGTGTGAACAGGCAGAACGGATGAACGAAACACCACTATCCTCTTTCGCGACCTATATAGGAGGCGACGTCGACGTCATCCGTGTCGGGATGACGCTGTTCTGGGCAAATGGCATGTGCAAGGGACAGGTCAATCGACTGAAAACAATCAAACGTCAAATGTATGGTCGGGCGGGATGGGAACTGTTACGCATCAAAATATTGAGTATCAGTTGAATCCTGATGTTCTACTGATATATAAATCGATATAGATTCAAGGCTCTTAAGATTTATCATCGACTATCGTCCCTCCCTCAATCATAAATCGTTTTAAAAAATAAACGGCATAAGCTCTTTTGAATTAGAGACTTATACCGTTAATTATAGTTTGTAATTAATTTTTAAATAGTTTAAATAAACATAATCTTAATCTGAAGAAGAAAACTTAGATTAATTCACTTTTCAACTCGTTTTCTACAACTGCAATATGCTCAGGCAAATCTACTCCAATACTCTGGAAAGGTGTCTCTAAAATTTTGACTGGTAAATTATTTTCAATAGCTCTCAATTGTTCTAATTGTTCCATTGTTTCTAAATAGGATTGATTAAGCGAAGCAAATTCTTTTAGAAAACTAGGTTTATATCCATATACACCAATATGTTTAAAATACTCAGTTTTGTCATGATTATCTCGATTAAAAGGAATTGTTGATCTAGAAAAATAAACAGCAAAGTCATCAGTCGTCTTCACTACTTTTGCAATGTTAGGATTATTTATTTCTTGCTCATCCTCGATACGCTTACATAACGTTGCGAACGAAACGGCCTCATCCTCGAATGCTGAAATTAATGTGTCAATCATTTCTTCTTTTATCATTGGCTCATCACCTTGTATATTAAGTACAAGGTCGTAGTCAGTCTTAATTTCGTTAACTGCATATGCAATTCGATCTGTTCCAGAAGGTAAATCAGAGGGTGTCATTATTGCTTTCCCACCAAATGAAGACACGCATTCCATAATACGTTCATCATCTGTAGCCACATATACTTCGTCAATCTTCTTCATTTTTTTTACTCTTTCATAAACCCATTGAATCATAGGTTTATTATGAATGAGGGCCAATGGTTTTCCAGGAAAACGAGTAGATGCATATCGAGACGGTAAAACTGCAACAATTTTATTCATCTTCAATCTCCTTAACTTTAGTTAACAATTATTTGAATCCAAATACATCGTGAAGTGTAATAATTCCTTTGACTTCATCATTTGCATCATGAACGACTAGGTTACTGATTTTATTACTATCCATATATTCTAATGCGACGTTTGCCATTTCAGATTCCAAAATATGCTTATACTTCGGACTCATAATTTCATTCGCAGTTACTGACGATAAATCTTTTAGTTTCCCAATTACTCGTCGAATATCTCCGTCGGTAATAATACCTACAACTTTTGTATCTGAATAAACAAGAGTCAACCCTAGTCGTTTTGAACTAATTTCATAAATAATATCTTGGATATTCGCATCATAGTCCACTTTAGGAATTTCAGTATGCATTAAGTCACGAACTCTTGTTAACAATCTACGACCTAGAGCTCCACCCGGATGATACACAGCAAAACTTTCCGGCTTAAAATCTCTCTTTTTAATCAGTGCTACTGTTAGTGCATCACCCATAACTAATGTTGCCGTTGTTGAAGACGTTGGTGCCAAGTTAAGTGGACATGCCTCTTTATCAATACCAATATTTAAAACTACATCAGATGCTTTTGCTAAAGGAGAATTAACATTTCCAGTCATAGCAATCAATTTACTACCAATTTGTTTAATGGAAGGGATTAAGTTTAATACTTCTTGAGATGATCCACTGTTTGAAATTGCAATCACAATATCATCTTTATAGACCATTCCTAAATCACCATGTAATCCTTCTGCAGCATTCATAAAGAAAGATTGAGTTCCTGTAGAAGCTAAACTAGCAGCAATTTTCTTTCCGATGATACCTGATTTCCCAATACCTGTAATCACTACTCGTCCAGATGTATTAAAGATTAAATCAACTGCATCAACGAACTCATTACCAATTCGATTTTTCATTTTTTCTAGTTCTGAAATCTCAAGTTCAATCACTTCTTTGGCAATGTCAACAAAATTTAGATTTTTAATCGATTCCACGTTAATTCATCCTTCCTCATTGACCACGACTAGCATAGTTAGTTACAATATTTCCCCATTTACCTGAAGCTTCAAGAACGGAAACGATAATTTCTCTTACCGCACCTTCTCCTCCGTTAAATTGGGACACGATATTTACATATTCTCTTACTTCTTTGGCAGCATCTTTTGGGCAAGCCGAATATTTGCAAGCTTTCATAGCATCGATATCATTAATATCATCACCAACAAACATAAAGTTTTTTAACTCAATATTTAATTCATCTGATATTTGATTCAATACACTTACCTTTGAATGTATTCCTTGAAATACTCGTGAAATCCCAAGCTCTTGAGCTCTTTTAGAAACAGCATCAGAACTTCTCCCAGTGATTAGAATGATTTCAATTCCAACCTTGATGGCTTGGGCAATAGCCAAGCCATCTTTTACATTAAAAGCTTTGATTTCTTCACCAGTGCTGGAATAAAATAATTTTCCGTCAGTTAGTGTCCCATCTACATCAAGTGCGATTACTCTAATATCATCCATTCTTTGTCAACTCGTCATATTTTACAGCTTCACTTAACAACGCTTTAATACCTTCAAGGTATAGTTGGTTAGGTCCATCTGAAAAAGCATTATCTGGATCAGGATGTACTTCTGCGAAAATGGCATCGACACCAATCGCTAGTGCCGCACGCATTAATGGAAAGACAAAGTCTCTATTGCCTCCAGTAGATGTTCCTTTACCACCTGGTTTTTGAACTGCGTGTGTAGCATCAAATACAATCGGATATCCAAATTCCCGCATTTCGATCAATCCAGTCATATCAACCACTAAATTATTATATCCGAAAGAGCTCCCTCTCTCACAAAGCATAATTTTCTCAGTACCTGCCTCTTCGAGCTTAGAAACTACGTTCTTCATGTCCCAAGGAGCCATAAATTGACCTTTTTTCACGTTTACAACTTTCCCTGTTTCCGCTGCAGCAACTAGCAAATCAGTTTGGCGAGCAAGGAAAGCAGGAATTTGAATAGCATCTACAACTTTAGCAACTTCTTTACATTGCCATGGTTCATGGACATCAGTAATTACAGGCACTCCTACTTCATTTTTTACTTTTTCTAAAATTTTTAATCCTTTTTCTAAACCTACACCACGAGGTGCATGAATTGATGATCGGTTAGCCTTATCGAAAGATGATTTAAAAATAAAATTAATCCCCAATTCGTCACAGATTTCTTTTAACTCATGTGCTACTTGTAAACTCATTTCTTCACTTTCAATTGCACAAGGACCTGAAATTAATGTGAATCTTCCGTTCCCGATTTGAAATTCTCCATTTACATCTACTGATTTGACCGATTTAATGCCTCTCATAATTAATACCTCCAGTTATATGATATTTTTCATTTTATACAATATTGAATTATTTATTAAAGTTTATTAAATCATTATACGAATGAATATATTCGGAGATAATTTCATCCCATTTTTTCACGCTTGCTGATTGTACTGCGTTACATCCCATTCTTTTGATCTCTTCAGGATTTTCAACGAGGTACTTCAGGGAATCATACAATTCTGTACTATCACCGTAAGAAAAGACTAAGCCTTCGTTCATATGTTCAACAAAATCAGGAACGAATCCACATGGAGTGCTAACGATTGCCAAACCCGTAGCCATAGCTTCAGGTAGCGAGGCGGGACCACCTTCTGCCTCAGAAGCAATTAAAAATACATCCATTTCTTTGTATTTTTCCGGATAATCCTTGTACTCTAAATTCTCAAATACCTCACACTCAATACCAAAATGATCAAAGACACCTTTATCAATGCTTCTATCTTTTCCAATCAAGATAAACTTAATAGGCAAATCTTTTAAATTTTCAAGAGCATCATAAATAGTGTTTTCACCTTTAATTAAACGTCCATATCTTCTACTTGAAATACCAATAACCATTTTATTGTTGAAATCAAAGCTTTCATTATAATTACTTTTAGGTGTAAACATTTCGTCCACACCATGTGGTACGACTCTGATACTATTTTTATTATTAACATATCCTTCTAACAAAGATTTCTGACTGTGATTTAAAGTCAATATCATATCTGAGTTACGATAACTGTCAATAAAATGTCGCAATTTCAGTGACTCAGAATCTCGTTCTAAATCATGATGTACAGTCGAAAGTGCAGGATGTCTCATTTTGTTTAATGGAACCTTGTTCGGACGCCAGTAATGATATACATCTGCTTTATAAATAGGATTATTGGATACAACCATTAACATCTTATTTTCTAGCAATTGCTTCTCAAAACGTTTCAGCATATGTTCAAATATTTGACTATTAGCACCTCCTCCCATCACCATATTGATTATTTTATAATCTCTGTAATGGAATTCGTATATTTTCCTCTTAAAGAGTTTATAACTATTCTTAGGATTATGGTAAACATACTGAATCCATCTAATTAATTTCACATTACTATACTTTACATCTTTCTTCTTTTTTAACTTTTGAGGTGAGTTAATAGTATAAGGTATATATGATACTTTTCTCACTTTCTTTTCAAAGTCAGTTTGCGGAAGTTCTCTTAACATTAGAATGTCTTCTACAATATGATAAAGGTAGTTTTTCACTTCTTTTTGTTCTTCGTCATTCAAATGGGGAATCATTACTAGTTCCCTAATTTTTTGATCAAGATCAAAACGATTCTTTACGTCAATCGTCCACCCCTTATTAGAATAATAAGCGTTACCTACCTGTAGCACCCTTTTTCCCGCATAAAGCATTTCGAGTCCACTTTGGCTACAAGAAGTAATTGCGCATTCTGAAAACTCAATTAAAGATTCAATATTAATATCGTAATCAATGGAGGTGTTCTTCAAATCACCAAAAATTTTATTTAATACTTTTTTGCTTACACCTTCGACATTATGTTGTTTAGAGTTTTCCCATGGATGAAGTTTAACGAACAAATGATATTCATCTTGTTGTTCAAAATAATTTATAACAGATTGATAGAAATCAATTGTACTGTTGAAGCTGGTCAGGTCCTTAGTAATTGAAAAGTCATTTATAACTTGTCCAATTAACAAGACAATTTTTTTATCAGAAGGTATATTATACTTGTCGTAAAATTCTTTTTTAGAAATCTTACTAGGCTGAACTACGTTTAGATTTGTTCTAGAAGACATTAAATGATCTAGTTTCAATATTTGAGAATCTTCTAACTCTAAATCTTTAATCTTTTGCCAAAAAGAATTATCTCCTGCTCTGTGGTTATTAGTGATAATTCCTGAAGTATTATCTGCAAAATGGAACTGCTTTAAAAAGAAGCCTTCAAACGCTATCGCATTTATTTTATATTGATGTGCAACTAACCCTGCAACCCTTGAGTAAATTGAAGTTCCACCGTAAAGGCATACATTTAAAATTTCACGATTTTGAAATTCTTTTTCAAAGTGATCAATCCAAAAAGATGCAACAATCAAGCTATTTCTTACAGCATTTTTTATACTTTCATCTGTACCAAAATAGTTCGATTTGAAAATACTAAGAACATCTACATCTTGATTTTGCAATGTCATTTCTTCTGCTAGTACCAAATCGTAATACTTTGAAGATAAGTACAAAAGTAGCTCCGGTTTTACTACTGGATATAGTTTTATACCTTTATATTTGACTAACTTTAATTTATCTATATCACATTTGTTAATATCTTCGAATTCGGAATACATATTTACATATTCATCAATTTTCTCCAGGTTTTCAATATGTTTGAAATAATACATCCCAAATGAATTTTTTAATCTTGGAAAATAGTTGTTAATGAAATACGAATGATTATTTTCCACGTATTGCATAAAGTTAAAGAAATTCCGCTTATGAAAGTTTGTTTTATCTACAAAATAATAGTCAATAGTTTTATTTTTCATTTTTAACTCCTAAAATTCTATCAATTAAATTTTCTATTTCCACTTCAGAAGGATATCGGCGATTTATGACACAAAAATAATCATATCGTAAATAGCAAACAAATTTTTTTACTAAATCCGTGTTCACGTCAAAATTTAAATAATCTTCAATAATTTTAGCATCTGTATTCTCTTCATAATTTAAAGTTAACCCTTCAATATTATAAAATGCATTTCCAAAAGTAACTACTTTTTTAAATCGCTCAATTGCTTCAAAGCCAACCGTAGAGTTAATTGTAAATACACATTCGGTTTTTTCTAACAAATCAGACGTATTTTTATTACTCTCAAATAAAATTTCACAGTCTTTTTTTAAACTCTCGATTTTTTTGTAACTCTCTAAGTGAGCTTCGGCAATATACAATGGGTGTTTTTTAAAAATAATCTTTAAAGGAATTTCATTTTTTCTAACTAAAGAATTATTAATTTCAGTAACTAAATTGACAACCTTACTTAAAAAATCATATAGAGAATTAATTTGAGGGGCATTTTTGATGATTTGCATATCAGTTTCTAATTGTAATGGAACAAAAATATACCTCTCATTTTTCATAATTAACTTTTCAGATATTGTTTTTACACTAACTGAATCTTTTTCTTTAGGTTGACCTGTTAATATTATTCCTAGCTCTTTATAATACCAATTCCGATATTCCTTTACACGGTTAATAACTTGATTTTGAATTTGAGGAACAGTACGACGATTATCATATAATGTTTCTAAATCCTTAAATTCTAAATTCTCGTAAAACTTTTTTTGTTTTGGAATTGAAGATTCCGCATTAACGCCTGTATGATCAACCATAAGTGTAAAAGGTCTAAAATAACCATTTTCAAGTGAAACACATCGCACATTTTTTTGATTCGCAATTAATCTAATTACCGAGCTTTCAAGTGAATCTCCAAATACAATAAATAAATTAATTTTTTCGTTATCAATTAACCAATCGATTCTATTGATAAGTTTATAAACTCTTAATCGTATTTGAGTAATATCACTCCTTCCCAGCATTTTTAAATTAAATTCATATGTTTGATGTATAATTTTTTCTACACTTTCCCGTTGCTTTTCATCTAACTTCTCAAAAGCTCCAAGTGTACTCTCTCTTATGGAATGAAGATTATACCTTTTAACATTTGTGTCAAGAAGATAAAAATATTTTTTTAAATTTATACCATCTCCTATAGGATTAAAAAGATAACAAACTTCGTTATCAGTATTTTTGTTTATCTTTTGAATTAAGCTCTTCAAAAGATAAACATCATTGATTTCTTCATTTCTATAATCCATTCCACTAAAACCAGAGAAAGCGATTTTATAAAATCTTTTCATTTCGTAAAAATCACCTTTCTAGCTATATTTTTTTCCAACTTTTCCTTGTAGGATTGATTCAAGTCTTGTATTGCATTTGGTGATATTGTGAATATATTTGAGAGCATATCTAACTGATCAACCGTAAAATTCTTCAATAAAGATTTTTTTATAATGATTTTCTTTTTAAAGTAACTCCATTTCTTTAGAGATATAGCTTCTAAAAAAAAGTCACAAGGAGGTGCTACTTTAATGTTACTTAAAGGAATTTTGACTATAAAAGATTTAAAATTTTGAACCCCAAAAATACTTATCAATTCCTGACGATTTAGGTGTTCAAATTGTATTCGCTGAGCACTTTGTCTACTAGAAATATAGAAATGGTAAGATAGTTCAGCACAGTTTCTTCCATGAACATGACCAACGAGAATCGCGTCCCCAGATTTTTCATCTATAAAGAATTCTTCGATTTCTAAAGATATTTCATCTTTATTCTTATTTAAAAACAATTTTTTCAAAACTGTAAGTACTTGATGCTTAACTTGCCTCATAACTGAGATATCCTTTCAAAAGTTTGTTTTGCTATCTCTCTATTTTCTTTTTCACTCTTAGGATTATTTTTAGCATAGTCATTATTTTGTAACATCTTTTGAATAGCAGAAATAATTTCTATTTCATCAATTAATGAAATTCCAAATTCTTCACCTGGTTTTCTCGGGCCCTTATTATAGTGTTCAGAAAAGAAGCGATCGTAATCAAATGGGCAAAAAAGTACTGGTTTGTTCAAATAATTAACGTCATATGAGACAGAAGAATAATCGGTTATTAATAAAGTACATTTTTCAAGATACTCTTTAACTTCGGATCCTTTTTCAGCAATTTTTATATATTTTTTATCAAACAAAACATCTTCTTGAATTGCATTTATATATTCCTTCATCAAATAGTGAGGAAAGAATATTAGCTCAGCATTATTCGATTCTAAAACTTTCGCTAAATGCTCAGAATCCATTAATTTACGGTAATAAGCCCAAAAATCAGATTTTACAAAGTCTTCTTCATTATGAATCCAATGTCTCCAAGTAGGCATTAAAAGTATTTGCTTTTTTTCAGTAAATTGCGATTGATCATGAAGTTCATCCCAGCGTACTAAACCTAGATCTATAACTTCGCTCTCACTATATCCGTACTCTTCTATAATATGAGTCATCTCTTGCTTAGAGGAGGTTATAAATAAATCATATTCTGCTCTGTTTTTATGCAATACATGATTTAATCTACTAAATCCAATAACACCATGTTGCAAAAATACTTTTTTTCTTATTGTTAATTTCGGAAAAATTTTCGAGATTTTCTTATAAGAATCAGAGTACATGTTAGCTGTTTCCAAATAACTATTTATCGAAATTTTAGAATTTAATAGCGCTAGTGTATGTTTGAGACTATCAAAAGTTATAACGTTTCCATAGTCTTTTACTTTACCATAATCCTTAGCTTGCTTCTCAATGAGATAATACACTGGAACATCTGGATGATTTAAGCGTATATACTTAAATAAATGAAAAGAATTATCTTGGGCAGAATCCTTTCTTTCAGCAATAATCCAAATTTTCTTTTCTCTTCTTACTAGCTTTTGAGCGAAAATTAACATTAATGCTAACAGAGTTTTATAGTCTTTGTTTCGAATCATTTTTAACAGATGGCCACTTATATTACGCGTTATTTTTAATTTCACATCTATCTTATTTAAAAAAGTATTTTCAACTCTATCAATTTCGAATCCATTCTCAAATTTAGGAACATATATCGAGTCGTTATAATCACAAGGTCTAATATTATTTTTAAGTTCAGATGTGAGAATTTCCAAAGGGAAAGTTACGATTTTACCATTTATCAACTCTACCTCTAGGGAAAAAGTATTATTACCGTAAACTAAAAAATCGTTTAAAGGAAAATTAACTTCTTTAAAACCATAGAAATTATAGTTAATTTTATTGTTACTATATAGAAAACTTAAGTCAGTTCTGTAGTCTTCTTCTAAATAAATCTTTTTTTTAGATTTATGTTTGCTTTTAATTACGATATAGCGATTCTTAATAAATTCAGAGGAGACTTTTTCTAATCCAAAGTACCCTTTAAGAATTAATTTCCCATCAAAAATTTTAATTTTTTCAATTTTTGAAAATTTCGATAGATTGTTGATTTGAAGATATTCTACTAATTTCGGAACCACATTTGAAATAGAGGACAATATCATACCATCTTTTATAATAATTCTCTCTTCACCATATTTACTCAATTCTTGTAATATACTTTCAGTTTCCTCAATTGATACAAGTTCTAAAATCTTGAACAACGATGGAATTTCTAAATCTTTATTCTTTATCAATGCACTAAAGTTTAAAAAAGTTTCGGGTATTTTTTTTATTAAGGTAGCAAATTTCAAAAAATCTCGCTTATCTGTATTAGATAAAATTTTGTAAAATAAAGTAGATATATAATTGATTTGTCTTTTCTCTACAAAAAAAGCGTTTTCTGGATTCGGTAAATAAAGTTCACTTATTTTTTCTTCTAAAATCATTAATTGTTCAAAAAAAGTTAAATTGTATTTTCTAGATAAAGATTTACTTTCCTCTAAAACTCGATAATTCAAGAAAATTTTAGGCGTTACAAATACAGCATTTGTATACTGATAGAATGTTTGTACAAAAAGTAAGTCTTCGCCGATATGTTGAGTAGTGTCAAACTTAAGATTATTTTGATCAATGACTTTTTTAAGGAATATCTTATTGCACACAGACGGTGTTAAATGCAATTCAGGATTTTCATTTATTGTTTTAGAACCTTCATATTGATCATTAAATATATTCTTCATGGAAATAGAAAACCACTTCTTTGATTTATTGAAAGATTGAATATTACCTATTATCAGTGAGTATTCCTCATTATTCCCAATCTTTTTTAATGTATCTTCTAAATTATTAAATGAAATATAGTCATCTGCATCTATAAAGGTGACATATCTCCCCGTAGAAATTTCCAAACCTAAGTTTCTACAGGCTGAGACGCCCATATTATTACTATTCAAAATAACGTGCAGATTAGATGAAGCAGATGATTGCCTTAAATTCATCAAATATTCTTTACTAAAATCAGTTGAACAGTCGTCAATGGCAATAATTTCTACTAAGTGATTCTTGAGTGGTAGATTTTCGAAGCACTCTGCAATATAATCACCTTTATTAAAATTTGTTATTATGACTGAAAGAATTGGTTGCATCATATAACTCCTCTAACTAATTCAAATAGTGTTTATTGAACTATTTAAACTCCACCTCACGGGTGATTATCAATTTATTTTCATGATATTCTTGCAAAACTAATTACAAAAAATGTGATTGTACATTTAGATACAAATTTCTTATTATTTATTATTTTAATTCTTCATGATAATGAAAACTAAAATGAATCATATCACACCATATCATGTTCAGAGAATTTCATTTTTATTAAATTCATAAAAATTAGCATTAATATATGAAATATTACTTTATTACTTTATTACTTTATTACTTTATTACTTTATTACTTTATTACTTTATTAATTTGCTTCATTAATCATCGTGGCCTGTCCACCTTGCCAGAACCACGTATCATTCTCTTTTACATATAGATGAAGCGCCCAAAAACGACCTTCATATGCATTTGTACCTAAAATAAAACGTTCCTCGAGCAAAAGTTGGACAACAGCTAAGTCCCCTTTAATTGTTTCCTCAAATGTAATGGTGTCTTGTGCAATCCATTGAATAGTTGTCGAATCAACATATTGATCCAAAAATGTTTCTTTATCGAACTGACGTCCACTCGAATCGACATAGCGGAACGAGTGATGCATCAATGACTCGACCGCTTCAATATCTCCACTTACTTGAAAAGCTGAGCGTTCATCAGAAAGTTGTTTCATGTTGAGTGTCTCCATAGTTGTCCCTTCCTTTCCTCGCCTATCATACCACAACTTGAATCTATCCTAAATCACCCCCGTTTTACTCACATACCGAAACGTATTCCCCTTATGATGAAAAGACAAAAGCATATATGAAAAGAAAGGCTGTATACTAAAAAATGGAATTATCATTCTGAAAATTACTATACAAACGAGGTGTAAACCGTGAAACGCATTTTTAGTCTATGGCTTTTGATTTTATCTTTTTCACTATCCTCTGTCTCTGCAGAGGAATCTAACGTCATGATTTTAGCTGGAACAACGATTTATGAAGATATTCAAGAAACTATCATATTACAAGAAACACAACATGACGTCATCGCGTATGTACAATCTATTTCACAAACGCATACATTCGTACAAATCGGGGATGTAAAAGGATTTATTCGAAACGAGAATGTTCAACACTCAAAAAGCATGTATGTCATACGTGAAACGACGATGAAAGATAATGATCACCAATCGGTTACTTCATTACCGTTTCATTCAATTGTTCAAGTGTTTGATGTAGGAACGCAGCCACTTGTTCAAACGATTGAAGGTACATGGGTTGATCGCTCTGCCCTCTCGGATAATCCCGTCACTCCGACAACCTACTATATGAAGTCAAACAGTGATGTTTATCTTTTGGCCGGTGAACAGGAGATTAATTCCCTTACGTTAGGACAATCTGTTCAAGGATATGGTGAACTCGAAGGGTACCTTCGGATTAAATTAGATGGACAGTTTGTATTTATCTCCATACAGAATGTGAGTGACACCCCTGTTCAAACCGGACAACAATTTGTCTTTTCTTCCACACCGTATTATCAAGACCTCGGTCAAACAACTCTCGGCTCATTCTCTCGTGGCGAGCTAGTCACGACTTATGGGATTGAACAAGGATTTGCTCGTGTTCTTACGAAGAATGGATTTGTCTTTGTGAAACAAACTGATTTGATTGATAAAATGCCGACATATAGCAAAACGGGATCTCGTTACGTACAGGCTGACATTCCTATTTATCGTGATCTTGATAGAAAAGAAACTGTCGGTACATTTAAACGTGACCAAAAGATAGACGTATACGGAACAGATTACAATTTTACTCGGGTATTTATCAACGGACAATTTTATTTCGTTGAATCCAACAAACTTGGAACGAAACGTCCACCGTACTTATCAACCGGAAAACGTTATGTATTAAAGAATACGCCACTTTATTCAAGCGCATCCAATTCGTTCAAAACTACTTTATCTTTTAAGCGTGGAGAACAAATCACAATCTACGGAACATCTGGAGCCTATACCCGCGTTCAGGTAAAAGGAACATATTATTTTGTTCCAACGAGTATACTTGGAACAAAAAAACCTCCGTTATATGACGCAACAGGAAAACGATATATTCGCTATGACAATGTAAGCATTTATTCTGCCCCTTCAACGTCGAAACGCGTCTCTCGTCTCAAGCGTGGACAAATCGTTGAAACATTCGGTACGACTGGTTACTATACACGAATTCGCGTCAATAACAGTTATCGATATATCGCGACGAACTACTTGACTCTTAATAAACCGGTCGCAAAACCAAAAGCAGGAACTGTTTTTTATGTTCAATTTAATGGAACGCCATACTTCCATACTGATGTTGCGTATACACGACCTGCAGGAACGCTTGCGCGCGGAACAAAACTGATTGGTATTCGCTCGATTGATGATGATTTTTGGTATGCTCGCCTATCGTCTGGTAAACGCGTGTACGTTACAAACCCTTACATTTCAAAAACGAAGCCAAATGCGGTCACGCCAAAATGGGTCAATCCAGCTCGTCACTATGGAACTACGAAACGTACCGCGTTTTATGCCAATCCGTATGATAAAAAACCAATTGGTTATTTAGATGCTAATCGACGTGTCTATCCTCGCAGTCAACATGGCGACTCATATTTAGTGCAATACAATTGGCGTCCGGTATACGTAAAGACGTCACAGATTCGCGTCAAATCGGATCCACTGGTCATAAAACGAAGTAACTCAAGGAATGAGCGATTCATCGCCTCTGCGGTCAATTATTTAGGAACCCCTTATACATGGGGCTCACAATCGCCTCGAAATGGAGGCTTTGATTGTTCCGGATTAATTCATTACGCATCAAACCAGGCTGGTAAAATCGGTGGGCGTTCAAACGTTTCAGGCTACTGGTATGGTAGCCACTTCAAGAATAAACGAATGAGTCTAACAAGTGGTCGACGTGGAGATATGATTTTCTTTGCGGGAACATATCGAAACGGTCCATCGCATATTGGAATCATGCTGAGCAACGAGTTCTTCATCCATGCAGGTGGCGAAACACTTCAAATTAACTCGATTCATGATCCACAATGGCGTCCATATTTCCTCGGCTATAAATCGCTCTGATGAGGTGCATACATGATGTTTGAATATATTGATCCTTTCTTATGGCAACTTGTCATCGTTCCGTTTCTCACCATTGGTGGTGGTGTCATGGTCGCAATGACTACGAAACGGGTCTGGGTTGGTCCGCTGGTAACGTTCTTATTTAACGCTATGATCGAATTGACGTACTTTGCCGTCTATTATGACCACAGTCCATTCGATGTCAGTCATCTCAGTTCGTGGAATGTCATCTTCCCGCTAATTTCACTCTTGTTTTCGTTCATATTCGTCGGATTGTTGAAAACATCGAAATCTGCCTGATGTGTCATGTCTAATCGTTAATAGGAGGACTCTCTATGTTTCACTATATCGACCCGTTCTTATGGCAACTCGTGATAGTCCCGACTTTTACGATTGGACTAGGGGTCGCTATCGGACTGCGCCTGAGGCGTTTGTCTATCACACCACTAATCACGCTCTTGGCATATTTAGGATTGGAATGGTTCATGTATCGTGGCACTCTCTTCTTTTTTACAAAGTGGTGGCTACTTCCACTCATAGCATTAGGTATTACGTTTACCTTTATCGGAAAACGTCAAATCGATCAACCTTCGACGAAATGACGCTTGACAATATAGCTTCATCCCGTTAAAGTAACGATAACATTCATACGAACTCGCGATGAGAAAGAAGAGTAGCGCGAAGGGACGTCTCCAGAAAGCCGGTGGTCGATGGGAACCGGTGTCGTGCCTTGCGTGAATGGGCTTTTGAGCGTTCAGACCGACATGTAGGCTCTGACGGGTCCTCCCGTTATCGGGGACAGCGAATGATGGTTCGCGATGAGTGGGAAGACAAGGCGTCTTTCAACGAAGGTGGCAACACGGGGAATCTCCTCGTCCTTCATGTCCGATTGGGCATGTGGGGCGGGGAGATTTTTTTAGTTTAAGGAGGAGATTTCGATGCAACAACTGATCATCAATGGCGACGAATTGACACCGGTGGCAATCTTTCACCGTCTACAAGGTGAACGTAAGGTCCTGCTCGAGAGTCGGGCGGAAGGCAAGCATGGCCGCTACTCCATCATCGCGGCGAATCCGGTCGAGACGATCCGGGTCGACGGGAACGACGTGACAGATTCAAGTGGCACGGTTTATGCGGACGACCCGCTCCACGCCCTATCTGAACGCATCACGTGTGACGACATCGCTGCACCGTATCCGTTCATCGGGGGTGCCGTCGGCTATATCGGCTATGACTTACTCCGAGTATATGAACCAATCCCGAACACGCCCACCGAGACACGTGATTTACCGGACGCCCTCTTCCAGCGCTATGAGACGGTCGTCTTATATGACCATCTCGAAGAACAGGTCGTCTTAATCGATACGAGCGAAACGGATGCTACGATGCGACTCGAGTCCATCCGTGAACAGCTCGAGACACCGGAGACACACGCCCTCGAACCGGTCGTCCGGACGAGCGAACAGCTTTTGACGACAAAAGATGAGTTCATCGACCGTGTCCTCCAGGCGAAAGAGGCAATCCTCGCCGGAGAGGTGTTCCAACTCGTCTTGTCACAACGCATCGATGCCACATTCACCGGTGACCCGTTCCACTTTTATCGGACGCTCCGCAAACAAAATCCGAGCCCGTACTTATTCTATATCGACCTCGGGGAAGCGATCGTCCTCGGCGCCTCACCCGAGAGTCTCGTCCGAGTCGAAAATGGTATCGTGACGACGAACCCAATCGCCGGCACACGTCCACGTGGAAAGACGGTCGAGGAAGATATGCGTCACGCGGAGTCGCTGCTGCAGGACGAAAAGGAACTCGCCGAACACCGGATGCTTCTCGACCTCGGACGGAACGATATCGGTCGTGTCGCTAAAGTCGGCACAGTCACGATCCCAAAACACATCGAGCTCGAACGGTTCAAAAATGTGATGCATCTCGTCTCCGAAGTCGAAGGTGAACTACGGGCAGACGTGACGCCAATCGATGCGCTCCGCGCCTGTCTTCCAGCCGGTACCGTTTCGGGTGCCCCGAAGATTCGGGCGATGCAACTCATTGACGAGCTCGAGACGGTCAAGCGCGAAGTGTACGCCGGGGCGGTCGGCTATCTCGACGTCCGAGGTGGATTCGACTTTGCTCTCGCCATTCGGACGATGGTCATCCAAGGTGACACGGCCCACGTCCAAGCTGGTGCCGGCATTGTCTATGATTCGGACCCCGTATCAGAATACGAAGAAACGCTGCATAAAGCCAAATCCCTATTGGAGGTGTTCGCATGATTCTCCTCATCGACAACTATGATTCGTTCACGTATAACGTCTATCAGGACGTCGCCCGATTTAGTGACGTCTGTGTCATTCGAAATGATGAACATACTATAGAAGAAATCCGTCGTATGAACCCGAGTGGGATCATCCTTTCTCCAGGTCCTGGTGGTCCAAAAGATGCAGGTGTCTCGCTTGCGGTCGTTCGACAATTGTCCGGGTACGTTCCGATTCTCGGGGTCTGTCTCGGTCATCAGGTCATCGCTGAGGCGTTCGGCGGTGTCGTCGGTCGGGCGAACGAGGTCATGCACGGGAAAGTGTCGCGCATCAATACGTCACCGAGTGTCTTATTCGAAGGCTTGTCGATGGATGTCATGCGCTATCACTCGCTCGTTGTACAAGAGACAGAACTGATTGTCACGGCAGAGACGACAGACGGTGTCATCATGGCACTCGAACATCCGACCCATCCGACGTATGGCGTCCAGTTCCATCCTGAGTCGATCGGTACACCAGATGGTCGCAGTATCTTTGAACGTTTCGTCCAGCTGTGCACGAAAAAACCGGGGCGAATGTCCCCGGTTTGAGTATCAGCCTAAAAAGTCTTCACGCTGAAAATCGTGCTTGTCGATTTTGATGTTGTCACAGGCTACCCCGTTCGTCCGGAGCACGTGAATCGTCTCGCGTAACAGTTCGTCACTGCCGACGATATAGAATAATCCATCTGGATCGGCAGCCAACGCTTCAATTCGTTCATAGTAGTCTTTCCGACTCGGCACGAACTCTGACGTGAAGTGCTCGTTCGATTCGAAGACGTCACTGAACAGATACGCTGTCGACGAATCGACGTTCAACGAATGGAGATGCGGCACACCTTCCCCGTTCGCCAAGTACTCGAGGACGATCGGACGGAATGTCGCAAGTCCGACACCCGCCGATAACAGATAGACGTTCTTTCCACTCCGCTCGAGCGGGACGTTCGAGTGTGTCTTGAACAAGGCGACCTTGTCCCCCGGCACCATGTCGCGAAGGATGGATTTGAACGTCGAACATTCTGACTTGATGCGGGTCGTGATGCCGATTGCCCCTTCGTACGGCAACGTCGAAATCGACATATGGCGAACGAGGCTTCGGTTCGGCTTGTCCCCGGCGTTGAATCCTTCGAGCGCGAGATGCGTATGCGCCCCTTCTTGCCACGTGAACTCAGGAGGTAACGCGAGATGGAACGTGTATGTATCGGGTGCTTCGTTCACGATTTTTGTGATGGGTGTCCAATCAATTTTCATGTGAATTCTCCCTTTCGTTAATACACCGCAATCGGCCCATACGGCCCTTCGATGATTTCGAGTTTCGTCTCAAAAATATCCGATAAAATCTTGGCGTCCATGATTTCTTCGACCTTCCCGAATGCGGCAATCTGTCCATCTTTCATCGCACAGATCCGGTCCGAGTATTTCGCCGCGAAGTTGATGTCGTGAAGTACCGTGACGATTGTCCGACCAAATTCGTCCGCGACGTGGCGCAAATATTCCATCATCTGAACCGAACGAGCGATATCCAAGTTATTGAGCGGCTCATCGAGGAGGACGTATTCCGTCTCCTGACAGAGCACCATCGCCACATACGCACGCTGACGCTGCCCACCTGACAGTTCGTCGAGGTAACGATTCTCGAGAGCGGTTAAGTCGAGGAAGTCGATATATTTCGAGATGATGGCCTCATCCTCTTTCGTCAATCTTCCTTTTGAGTACGGGAAGCGACCGAATCCGGCGAGTTGCCGGACCGTGAGCCGCGTCACGAAATGGTTCTCTTGACGAAGAATCGTGATGATTTTCGCCAAATCTTTCGACTTCGTGCTCGACACGTCCATCCCAGCGACTTGAATCTGTCCCTCATCTAAGTTGAGCAACCGTCCAATCATCATGAGCGTCGTCGACTTCCCTGCCCCGTTCGGTCCAATGAGTGAAGTGAACCCGGCTTTTGGGATGTCGAGCGTGAGCGGTCCGATGTGGACGTCATCTGTATACGATTTTTTGACTTGTTCGATTTGAATCATAGCGACCTCTTTCGTAGAATGACGGCCAAGAAGATGAGTCCGCCGAACAGTTCGATGATGACGGAGATGACACTTGGCGTCTGGAATATGTGATACATGAAGAAATATGCGCTCGTCAGGACGAAGAACCCTAAGGCGAACGCCATCGGGAAGACGTATTTATGATCATACGTCGAGGCGACCTGGTAGCTGAGCGTTGCGACTAAAAATCCGAAGAACGTGAGCGGCCCGATGAGTGCCGTCGACACCGACATGAGGAGTGAAATCAGGACAAGCGTATAGATGACGCTTCTCCGATGATTCACGCCGAATGTCGTCGCGACATCCTTACCGAGTGCAACGATATTGAGTCGGTTCGAAAACAAGAACAACAGTGTCCCGGCGATGATGACAATCGGAATAACGATGGGAAAGTACGCCACGTCGGCATTCGTCACCGAACCGAACAGTCGTGCCTCCAGAATATCGAATTCGGACGGTGCGAGCATGCGGCGCATGAACGACGACACCGAGTTCAGTCCCGTACCGATGATAATTCCAACGAGCAACATGAGCTGAAGATTGGCGTACTTCCCCGATAAGAGCCATCCGTATAAGAGAAGACTCAAAGTCACCATGAGCCCGACTTGCGTCAAGAAGGCGCCTGTTCCCGAAAATCCAATAAGGGTCCCTGCCCCGAAGAAGAACACCATGCTCGTCTGGATCGTCGAGTAGAGCGCATCGAATCCGAGAAGCGATGGTGTGATGATTCGGTTGTTCGTCACGGAATGAAACGCGACCGTTGCAAGACTTTGACACAGTGCCGCAATGAGCATCGTCACAATGGCGACGATTCGCCGTTCGACGACCGGCACGAATGACGGCGAGTCCATCGGGACCGGATTGTTGTAAAGGAGAAGACCGAGCGCGCACAAGAGTCCTCCGAGAATAAACGCACTTAAAAAGAACCAGTAGCGCCGTGCCGCTCGTTTCGATTGAAACGCCGAAGCATGACGTTCTTCTGTCAATGCATCAACTTTCATTTCGACGCCATCTCGTTCAATGACCGTACTCATCGAACCCCTCCTTTTTTGCGTTGTCGCAATAGAATCATAATAAAGACGAACGCACCGACCGTTCCGAGAATCAGCGAGACCGGGAGTTCGAACGGCATGATGATCGTCCGCGAGATCAAGTCACTCACGAGAATCGCACCCATCCCGACAAGACAGACCCACGGCAGATTGCTGCGTAAATCATCCCCACGAAACATCGAAACGAGGTTCGGGACGATGAGGCCAAGGAACGGTAAATTCCCGATGACCGTCGCCACGACCCCGACCGACAAGGCGATGAGTCCGGTCGCGATCATCATCAATTGGTTATAGTTCACACCGAGACTCGTCGCGATGTCTTCCCCGAGCCCGGCGAGCGTCAAGCGGTTCGCCAGCAAAAAGATGAGCACCGTCACAATGATGATGACCCATAGATACTCGTAGCGCCCGATTTGTACCGAAGCGAACGTCCCGACGAACCAGCCCTCGATCGCCTGACTGGCTCGGAAGAATAGACCGAGGAACGTCGAGATGGCAGAGATGACCGCCCCTAGCATAAGTCCGATAATTGGGACGATGAGTGACGAGCGGAGTTTGACCGAACGTAAGAACCAAAAGAACACCATCGTTCCGATGAACGAAAAGACGATGGCCCCGGTCATGCGCATCATGAGGCTCGGTGCCGGAACGAGCAAGTACACGGTAAGTAAGCCTAGCCCTGCCCATTCAAGCGTTCCTGTTGTCGTTGGTTCGACGAGCCGGTTTTGCGTGATGAGCTGCATGACGAGTCCCGCCATCGCCATCGCCGCTCCCGTCAGCATGAGTGCGACCGTACGAGGGACACGGGTGATCCAAAACATATCGAAGCCGTCTGTCCGTGATAAGTCATATACGCCTGTAAAGAGCGACAGCACCGCCAAACCGAGGACGATGATAGCGGTGAATACGAACGACTTCGTCCACAATTTAGAAAAGGAGGGCTGAGACATCGTCTCAACCCTGGCTGTCAACGGTTTTTGCATAATCGAACCTTACTTCGTGAGTGCTTCCGCGACACTGTTGAAGAATTCCGAATACGTTTGAATCGATTCGTTCAAGTACGTATCTTTCGGCGCGTAAACGATTTGGTCTTTTGTCACAGCCGTCGTCTTTTGAAGGGCAGGTGCGTTGTCGATGACATCTTCAGCCGGTACCGCTCCTTCTGCGTCACCGAGTGGCGCGTCACGATCTAGGACGAACAACCAGTCCGGGTTGCTTTCTGCGATGGCTTCAACAGATACTTCATCGCCTTCATGGTCACCCGTCGTCTTCTCGACTTCAAGTGCTGGTACCCATCCGAAGATATCGTACATCGGTCCGAACACGCGTCCCGTCACCGGTGCTGAGAATCCGATGTCTCCTCCTGATACGATGACAGACATGATTGTGTCTTCTCCGTTATACGCTGTTTTTGCATCTTCGATTGACTTGTCGAGATCAGCGACAATTTGTGCCGCATCTTCGTTCTTGTCAAAGATTTGACCGAGCGTGAGTGTCGTGTCTTTCAATCCTTTAACCAAGCTTTCACCCGGTGTCCCTGCATCTTCTGGGATTTCAATGTTCAAGTCGATGACCGCTGCTTCTGGTACCAACTTTTTGATATCTTCATAGTAATCCGCGAAACGTTGACCGACGATGACGACGTCCGGATCTACACCCGCAATCGCCTCTAAGTTCGGTTCAAAGTGCATACCGACGTCTGCGATGTCTTTGTCTGATGCGTACGGTGACTCAGCTGGAAGGAGTCCGATTGGTGCCGCCACCAAGTCAATATCCCACGCTGCCAATGTTTCGAATGTACGGTTATCAAGGGCAACAACTTTCTCTGGATTGACCGGTACCTCGATTGTGCCATGTGCGTCTGTAATTTCGACCGTCTCTGTCTTTGTTGCACCGTCGACGTTCTCTTCTTGCTTCGTCTCACTCGTTCCGCCACATGCGGCGAGTACGAAGACGAGTAACGTCAACATGAGTGAAAGTTTAAATTTCCCCACTTCATCCATCTCCTCTGTATGTAAGTTTCAATGATTCTCGCACCAAAAACGAGTTATGTTGGTTATGTATGTCTCTTTTTCTTCCTCGCTATCAGTGATAATGATTATCATTGTCGTTTTCATCAAGTAGCATATCAAACAAAAAAAGGATACGCAACGTCAAATTGTAAAGATTCGGATAGGAAAAATTTTCTTTCTATAGAGAGCACAAAAAAAGAAAATGGAAAGATCCATTTTCTCAAACCAAATAATAGAGTAGACCATCTGTGAAATAGTCGAGAACGTCGAGTAACGTGAAGAAGAGCGCAACAATCAAATAGATGATTCGTTCATCTCGTTCCAAACGTCTCCACATGAACAGCAGAATCACCAATCCGATTGGTCCAAAAATCAGACAACCAATCAAAAATGGGACTGTTTGAGCCACAAAAGGTAATTTTTTCTCGTTTTCAGTCATTCAACTCATGCCTCCGAAATTCCGTTTGCCAACAGCAACAGGAAAATCCAAATCGATAGCGGAATGATCAATCCAATCGTCGCAAGGATTGTGTATATTTTGACGACTGGATCCTTCGTGAACAATCCCCAAATCAATGTGACGAACAATCCGACATCAGTCACAATATACACCCAGATGACCGGCATCAACTCGAGGTTCGGAAACACCCGTCCGTTCAGCGTGAAGAATGTGATGACCGTCAAGATGAAGAGTCCAAGCGTCGCGTATAGCGGTGCAAATCGCTTGTTCATGTGAGTATCGCCTGCTTCCGTTTCACCATCTCCAAGCAACGGCGAACACACGTATCGACATAGCCATCAAACTGGTGCGGCAAGAACATGGTGTACGTCCCCTCTTCTGTCATCGCCGCGTCTCGTTCGACTTTTTCGATTAGTTCATCGAAAGCCGGATCCCCTTTTAATCGTTCGAAATCGAACTCCCCTAGTCGTTTCGACAGGCGAGCATTATAGGCATCAAAATCTGCATAGTAGGCAGCCTGCTTTGACGGGTCTTGGGTGATGACCTCTTTCAACCAGCCTTTGTAAAACCCTTGTAGCCAGATCTCGTCCGCGACGAGATGCGCATAGTAACCGAGTCGAAACGAGCGGTCCTCTCCCTTGCTATCAAGCCAGTACTGTTCGAGATCGAGACGACGTGATAAATCGTCGTGTCTTCCCGCATAGTAATGCGAATCTCCTTTTTCGGTCGTCGCGTCCGGCGCAAGACTTCCGAGTGTGAATGCAACTTCATCGAGTTCTGGTAACTCGTTTATCATCTCGTTCGCGATAACGAGATGCATCAAATGTGAGCCCATACCGACACCCCCCCCTTTCCCATATTATTCCATCAGTCATTTCGCTAGACAACCTGAATCATTATTTGGTAGGATGACTTTACTAAACGGTCAGTAAAGTGAAAGTGGGGTGTAAATCGATGAGTAAAAAACAATTGTTGTTGCAGACGGCCGCCCAGATGATTCGAGAGGACGGCATCAGTCAGTTGTCACTCGAACGATTGGCGACGAAAGCAGGGATCACGAAAGCGGGTGTCCTTTATCATTTTGACAGTAAGGCCAACTTATTGCGGCAGATGAACGAGATGGCCATCGAGACGTTCGAAACACGAATCAGCGACCATTTGTCGGATGGTCCGTATCCATTCACTCGTGCTTATGCCCTCGCTACATTGGATGATGTCGACCATGGAGACACAGATCTCATCGCTGTCTTCATCTCCTCACAAGAAGATGCGGCGAGCGAGTCGATTTGGAGCAACGTCTCGACCGGTTGGAACGAACGGTTCGCAGCCGACGGTCCCGACCAAGATGCGATTTTAAAACTCCGTCTCCTCTGTGACGGTTTTTGGTTCGCCGTTTTGTATGGATATAGCGAATCGTTCAAGGATCGTGCAGCGACACTCATCCGAGAGGCGTGTGATGAGTTACTTGAAGGAGGTGGCTGACATGGGATTCATCTATTTGATTGGGGCCATCGTTTCTGAACTATTCGGATCGAGCATGTTGAAAGTGAACGCCACCTCGACGAATCGACTTCCGATTCTCGGGGTGGCTATCGGCTACGGGACGGCGTTTTATTTGTTATCACTAGCGCTCTTCACGATCCCGCTCAGCTTCGCCTATGCGTTTTGGAGCGGTGTCGGAACGGCGCTTACGGCTGTGATCGGCTTTGTCGTCTTCCACGAAAAAGTGAGTCGTCAAAAAGTTACCGGAATTGCGCTCGTGATCATCGGGCTCGTCTTTATGAAATTGTGAGGTGATTCAAGATGAAAGCTTATTTTTTACTGTTCTTTTCCATCGCATTCGAGGTACTCGGGACGTCGATGTTGAAGCTATCGGACGGATTCACGAACTTTGTGCCGAGTGTCATTCTCTTGGTCAGTTTCGCCGCCTCGTTCACCCTCATGGGCATCGTCTTGAAGACAATCCCGCTCAGTATCGCCTATAGCATTTGGGCCGGACTCGGTACGGTGGCGACGGGTCTAATCGGCGTGTTCGTATATGGAGAAGTCCTCTCCGCATTGAACGGGATTGGTTTGTTATTGATTGTCCTTGGGGTCATTGTGATGAATCAACAACGAAAAGAGGTTGTCACATGAACAAGTTGGCGTATCATCTTCAAACGCTTGAAGAAGCGTTACTCACGACGGAAGTCAGACAGTCGACGGACCGCTTACGTGAACTGTTGACCGACGATTTTTTTGAAATCGGCAGCTCGGGACGATTGCTGTATCAAGACTGGGATCAAACGACACTCCAAATCGATCCGATTGAGGCGGTGTTATCCGAATTCACTATGCATCCGTTAACGGAAGGACACGTTTTGGTGACGTATCGTCTCGTTCAACCGAAACGAAATCGTGTGACACGTCGCAGCTCGATTTGGGTACTCGTGGACGGTCGTTGGAAAATGCGTTTCCATCAAGGAACGCTCGTCCCATCAGAAGCAACTTGATTGCCGAACGTCCTCATCGAAGCACTCGATTCGTACGAACCATATTTCCGAGGTTACACGACGGTACCGGGTGAACGGGTCGCCCTCGCCTATGTGAAGAGCGTCGAAGGCGCGCAGACGGGACAAACGTACGAAGTGTATTAACAGCAAAGCATCTCGTTGAGAGGTGCTTTTTTTCGTACCTTGAACGTTATTTTACCTGCTCATTCATATGAACTCCGTTATACTCAGGACAACTTATATGCGAGAAAGGTTGAATGTTCATGAATCACAAAACACTGCGCGATCTTTTTGACATTCCTCCACCATTCGTCCGCCACCCGTTCCCAAGTCGACTACTTCGCTTCACCGGTCGATTGAAGCGTCCGGAACAATCGTCCATTGAGGCCGTTTTTCGTGTCGGTGGCTTTGGTGTGTTTGATATGAGTACCCTGACCTTTTTTAAAAATGGTACCGTCCTTCGTCGCGTCGATCAATCCGCCCTTTCGATATCTGAAGAATTCGAAGGCGAAGAAGCAGAACAAATTCGTATGAAGTTTGAATCACTCGGAACGCACCGCTGGCCAGCCGTGTTCGAAGAACCCGAAGGCGTCATCACTGTAGATGGTACGCAGTGGAACCTCAGCGTATACGCTAACGGAAAACTCATTCATGAACATAGCGGTAGTAACGCCTATCCAGCCCAATGGAGACAATTGACGCAGCTATTCTGTATTTCTTGACGAACGACAAAGGGAGCATCCGCGATGGATGCTCCCTTTCGTCAAAGTGCTTGAATCATTTCGACCCGATTGCCGAACGGGTCCCGGAACTCGAATCGGTCGAATCCTGGAATCGGGATGCCTTCGGAGTATGCAATCTCGTTTTCAGTGAGGGCCGCCTTCCAATGACCTAAATCCGTCACCGCATATGCGATATGCGCTTTCGTCTTCTGTCGTTCGACGCCGTCCTCTGCGCCGACATGGACGGAACGGTCGCCAACCTGAAGCCAAAATCCACCTCGCCCCTTCAATGAATCCGGCTTCTCGATTTCACGTAGACCGAGAAAATCGCAGTAAAATGCCTTCGCCTCTTGCTCCGTTCCAGCTGGAATCGTGAGCTGCACATGATGAATCCCTGTGATCATGCTCATTCCCCCTTCCGATAAGTCAATCCGATATACTGCATCTTCTCGTTAAACAGACGTGGATACGCCAAGTAACCGACGAGTGTCGCCGAGATGGAGGCGGTCGTCAAAATTAAGAACAGGATCAAGAGTTGATACAGTACCGCTTCCATCGGGTCGGCCCCACCGATGATGAGACCGCTCATCATTCCAGGTAACTGGACGAGCCCCATCGTCTTTTGGGCCTCGACGGTCGGAATCATGCTCGTGCGAATCGCATTCTTTAAGCTACGATCGATGGCCACTTTCGGTGTCCCGCCGAGCGAAAGGATAAGCTCAATGACATCGTCACTCCGTTCAACCTCGTCTTTGAACTTGTTCAAGAAGAGAAGTGACAACACCATACTGTTCCCGATGACCATCCCGCTGATCGGAATGACCTTTTCCGGCTCGAATGGGATGATGCCGAGCCCGAGCATGAGACCCATCGTCAGCGCTTCGATCGTCACGAGTGTCAAGACGATGATCCACATGATGCCCGGAATGCCGTCCCCTTTCCGGCGGATGTTCTGTGTTGCCGCGACAATCATAAGTAAAATCATCAACAGCATGAAAATCGGACTGTCGCTCTCAAAGACGAACGTCAAAATATAGCCGATGATCAGCAGTTGAATGATGGAACGGACGGTCGCGATGATAATATCTCGCTCGAGCCCGAGTCGTAGGACGAGCGTCAAGGCTAGCGGGATAACGACGAAGATGAGTGCTGTCGCGAGTTCAATATATGACATCAATCTTCCCCCCTGACGAATTGTTGGATGACCGGATCGTCCGATTCATCGATGAACGATGCGTCCCCATACGCAAGCAGCTCCCCATCTTTCAAGAACCACATGTCGTCACTCACCCGCCGCGCCTGGTCTAAATCATGGGTGATCCAGATGACGGTCACACCGTACGATTGTTGCAGTTTCCGGATGAGTCGCTCGATTTCTTTCACTGTCCGATAATCAAGGCTCGCCGTGATTTCATCGAGCAAGAGTACATCGGGTTTATTGACGAGTGTCCGGGCGATGGCGACCCGACTCCGTTCCCCACCCGACAATGATTTGACGGGTTGGTCGAGGAACGTCTCACTCAAGTCGACACGATGGAGCAATTCGGCAGCCCGGTCGCGGTCGAGTGACTCGTCGAAGATGGCTTTCGGGAGATTCAAGTTGTCGTACACCGTCCCTTGAATCATTGGCGCGCTTTGGAACGCCATCCCGATTTTTTTTCGTAGTTCGAGGATGTCCATCTCCGCGATGTCTTCCCCTTTGAAAAGAATCGTGCCTGTGTCTGGTGACAGCAATCCATTGATATGCTTCAGACACGTCGTCTTGCCGGCACCGCTTGGTCCGACGAACGTCGTGATTCGCCCCTCTCGAAACGTCCCGGACACATGGTGCAGGATGTCTTGATGACTCACATCTTTGAATTCAATGATTGACATGCTTCTCTCGCCTCCTGCTTCTAGTGTACATAAACTCAGGAATCGACTGCATCCAATATGTATGGGAAAAGTTTATTCATAATCGTTGTTGAGAAAAATTACATCCCAATCAAAAAAAGAAACGCAAGTTGTCCTACAGCAATCGCTATTGGAACAATCGATAATAAGGATAACCACCGCTTCTTCATCACAGCACCGATTCCTAACAGCAATAGTCCGAGGACCAAGACACCTAAGATTGTAAACATCGTCATGTTACTCACTCCCACCATCCAATTTGATCGTATGTATCTTCGTTTTTCTCTTCCTCATATCCTTTTTGAATCACTTCATAAAAAAGCGCTCGACTGTCTCCATACGAAACAGTCGAACGCTTTTGTTAGTTATAATTCCGTTCGATGACGAAGCTCGTCTTGTCCCCACGGAAGTACGAGCGTGAATATTCAATCGCTCGTCCCGACTCATCCTCTGTCACCGTCTCGATATGGAAACATGGTGACCCGAGTGGGCAGTTGAGGAGCGTACTCACTTTCTCGTCGGCAAGTGCGATTTCTAATGCCTCGGTCGTCTTCGCGACATGGACATTGTGGACTTCAGCGAGTGTCCGGAAGAGCGAATGCTCTGCCTGTTCTTTCGTGATCCCCGGTGCAATCTTCCACGGGATGAATGAGACCTCATACTGTGTCGGTTCCCCGTCCGCATGACGAATCCGCTCAATCTTTTGAATCGGCGCATTGTCCTCTGCTTCAAACACCGAAGCGATTTGACCGGACGCTGAGATGACGGAGATGTCGATCAACGCGACTTGACCACGCTTCCCTTGAACAGCGAGCTGGGCCGCATAGTTGTTCGGTGTATACGATAGCGTCTGCTGGACTTTCTTTCCGGCGACGAACGTGCCGCGACCTTGTTGACGGACCAAATACCCTTCCGTCGTCAATTGGTTGAGGGCGCCACGCACCGTTGTTCGGCTCACATCAAACTCCTCGCAAAGCGCGTACTCGGTCGGAAATTTCTCCCCTTCTTTATAATGCCCACTTTTGATGCGGGACAACAATTCATCCTTGATTGCGGTTTGGAGCGTCGATTGCGACATACCTCCATCTCCTTTACGTTAGGTTGGTTCCTTTATTGTGATACAGCAAGCATACAATTGCAAATACAAAAAACTAATTGTATTATTTGTATTTTTTATATTGCCGAAAGTTGTACTATTTGTTATATTTGTTACGACAAAAAGAAATCGCTTTCAAAAGGAGGAGTTGACACCATGGCAGTCAAGGTCGTCATCATCGGCGGTGGGTCTAGTTACACCCCGGAAATCATCGAAGGATTGATTGATCGGCAAGCCTCGTTCCCCGTTCGGGAAATCGTGCTCGTCGATATCGAAGAAGGGAGGGAGAAACTAGAGATTGTCGGTCGTCTCGCAGAGCGGATGATCGAGAAGGCCAACGCCGAGATCACACTCAGTTGGACGCTCGACCGAAGAGCCGCACTCGTCGGCGCAGATTTTGTATCGACACAGATTCGGGTCGGTGGACTCAAGGCACGTGCGCTCGATGAACGCATCCCGCTCAAGCATGGCTTCATCGGACAAGAGACGAACGGCGCAGGTGGATTATTCAAAGCGTTCCGCACGATCCCCGTTTTAATCGACTTGGCCAATGAAGTCGCCGAGATTTGTCCGGACGCCTGGCTTGTCAACTTCACCAATCCGGCGGGCATCGTCACCGAGGCCGTACTCAAGCACTCATCTCATAAGAAGGTCATCGGTGTCTGCAACATCCCGTTCAACATGCGGAACTCGGTCGCAGAGATTCTCAAGACGCCGGTCGAACGAGTCGCGATTGAATTTATCGGATTGAACCATTTCGTCTTCGGTCGTCACGTCTGGGTCGACGGCGTGGATCGGACGAATGACGTCCTTGCTTCGCTCAACGCAGGCAACGACTACTCGCCAGCGAACATCGTCGGTCTCGGATGGAGCGAATCGTTCCTGTCGTCACTCAGTATGTTACCGAACCCGTATCACCAGTACTATTTCCAGACGAAAGACGTGTTGAAAAAAGACCTCGAGGCGTACGAACAAAATGGCACACGTGCCGAAGTCGTCCAACAAGTCGAGGCGCAGTTGTTCGAGAAATATAAAGACGTCGACCTCGCCGTCAAACCGGAAGAGCTTGAAAAGCGTGGAGGTGCCTACTATTCAGACGCCGCCTGCAATTTGATGGATTCGATTCACAATGACCGTGGCGACATCCAAACCGTCAACACGCTCAACAACGGCACGATTCGGGACTTACCAGACGACGCGGTCATCGAAGTGAACGCCGTCATCACGAAGTCTGGTCCTCGTCCAATCTCAATTGGGTCATTACCGCTCCCGATTCGTGGACTCATCACGAACTTAAAAACGTTTGAACAGCTCGCTATTCAGGCGGCTGTATCCGGTTCTTACGAGGACGCCTACCTTGCCTGCCTCATGAACCCGCTCATCCAAGACGAGAAACGGATTGACCCGCTTCTCAAGGAGCTGTTCACAGCGCACGAGGCGTACCTACCCCAATTTCAGAAGGAGGTCTATTCATGAACAAGTTTATTGAAATCGCGGGACGTATCGGGTCCCAAAGGCACTTAGTCGCCATCCGTGACGGGTTTGTCTCCGTCATGCCGCTCATCATCGTCGGGTCGCTTGCCGTCCTTATCAACAACTTCCCTGCTGTCAACATCGGTAGTCTCTCGCTCGATTTCGTCGGCTCGATGAACAGTCTATTCGGCGAAGGAAATTGGCAAGGACTCGGCGGAAGTATTTGGAACGCTTCATTCGCCATACTCGGACTGCTGATTGCTTTCTCCATTGGGTATAACTTGGCCCGTTCGTACGGAATTGATGGGCTCGCGGCAGGGATTTTGTCGCTCGCCTCATACATCATGCTCGTACCGGTCACTGCTGACTGGGGTCTCAACTTCGCATGGCTCGGTGCCCAAGGGCTCTTCGTCGCCATCATCGTGTCGATTGCCGTCACGGAAATGTTCCGCTATCTCATCAATACGAAACTGACAATCAAGATGCCAGAAGGTGTACCGGGTGGGGTCACACGTTCGTTCCAGGCGCTCATCCCATCTATGATCATCTTGACAGTCGTCGCAGGATTCCAACTTTTCATGACGCTCGTCGTCGAACTCAGTGTGTTTGAAGTCATCTTCAAGGCGATTCAACAACCGCTCCAAGGTTTCGGAGATTCGCTCCCAGCTGCCCTTGTCATCGCGTTCTTGAATCACATCCTTTGGTTCTTCGGACTTCACGGGACAAACATTATCGGTTCGGTCATCGAGCCGGTCTACCTCCCACTCATCGAACAGAACTTGGCAGCTTTCCAAGCGGGAACATCAGCGTTTGATGTCCCATACACGGTCACAAAACCGTTCTTGGATGCATTCGTCTTCATGGGTGGATCGGGTACGACATTCGCGCTCTTGCTCGCGATTTTCATCGTCGTCCGAAAACAACGGAATCACCCGTACCACCAAGTCGCCAAACTGTCGACGCCAGCTGGTCTCTTTAACATCAACGAACCGGTCATCTTCGGTCTTCCAATCGTCTTGAACCCAATCATGCTCGTACCGTTCATCTTAGTGCCGGTCACGCTCACGATTATCTCATACGTCGCCCTCTCAACAGGGATGGTTCCGAAGACGGTCGCTATCGTTCCGTGGACGACGCCACCAATCATCAGCGGATATTTGGTCACTGGTGGTAGCGTACGTGGTGTCTTGCTTCAAATCGTCAACTTGTCAATCGCGACCGCAATGTACATTCCATTTGTCATGGCTGGAGCAAAAGCGATGACAGCCGAAATCAATAAAAACAAAGCTGCCTCTGAGGAAGGAGAAAAGATTTCGTGAAAACCGAAACGATTCAAGAACTCTCATTTATGATTATTTTGCACGCCGGAAATGCCCGTTCGTCGGCATTCGAAGCCATCGCTGCGGCAAAACGCGGTGAAGCGGACGAGGCGACAGCCAAATTAAAAGAAGCTGATGCGGCTTTTCTAGAAGCACATAAACTTCAGACCCAACTGTTACAAGAAGAGGCACGAGGGACGACGAGCGATATGAGTGTCCTCCTCGTCCACGCACAAGACCACCTCATGACAGCGATGACCGTGAAAGAACTCGCCGTCGAAATGATTGACATGATCACCCGTTTGAATCGATTGGAGGAAACAACATGAACATCTTACTCGTCTGCTCGGCAGGTATGTCGACATCGATCTTAGTGGAAAAAATGCGAAAAGAAGCGGCGAACCGCGGAATCGACGCGTCCATTGACGCCATCCCCGAGTCTCGTTTGAAAGAACAGACGAACGTCGACGTCATTTTGATCGGACCTCAAGTCCGCTACCTCGAAGGCAAAATCAAGTCGTCCGTCGACGTACCGGTCGCGATCATCGACAACATGGCGTACGGCATGATGAAAGGTGACCTGGTCCTCGACCAGGCACTCGGTCTCGTCAATGCCTAACACGTTCGTCTTGGTCAACGCCGATGATTTCGGATTGACGACAGGTGTGAACGCCGGCACCTTGGAGAGTCATCTGAATGGAATCGTGAATTCGGCGACGATGATTATGAACGGGTATGCCGTCGAAGAAGCCGTCCAACTCGCGAAACAGCAGCCATCGCTCCGCGTCGGTGTCCATCTCGTCTTGACTTGGGGCAAACCGCTTGCCGACACGAGTACCCCCCTTACAAAAGAAGACGGCACGTTCCGCTACACGAGCCATTTCTTGACTGAAGACTTGCCTGACCCAGAGCTCGTCTATCTCGAGTGGAAAGCCCAAATCGAGGCGTTTCTCGCGACAGGTCTCCCGCTCGACCATCTCGACAGTCATCACCATGTTCACGGCTGGCCGGTCCTACATGACGTCATCATTCGTCTCGCTGAAGAATATGACACGACGTTTCGAGCCTTAACGACGCTCGGGTCGCGCCGAGACTTGTGGGTGACCGAACGGTTCAGTGATCAATTTTACGCAGACGGTGTCTCCCATGCGACGCTTGATGCCATCGAACCTGGGGGGTCCATCGAAGTGATGGTCCATCCGGCCGACCTCGATGATGATCTTCCGAGCATCACCTCTTACCTCGTGCCACGCCTCCTCGAAAAACAGGTGTTGGTCGACTATCAACGCCCCGATTGGTGGGCATGACAAAAGCGGGTTCCCTTGTTGGGGACCCGCTTTTTCATAGGTCAAACACTCTTTGTATCTGTGCAGCCGTCTCTTTCGGACTTAAACGGGTGTTGTCGATACGAAGATAATGCTCGACGTCCAATTCTCCCGGACGAGAGTTCAAGCGATACATCGTCGCAGTCTGCTTCAGTTCCGCCTCGGACCAGGCGATGTCCCGCTTCGACGGTTTATGGGTGAGGCGGTTCTCCGTCGTATTGCGCGCGAGCCGCTCCTCCATCTCTGCCTCGAGCTCGACGTAGTAGATGTCCGCCCCATGTGATTCGAACAAATCCGTCACTTTTTTCACGTAGTCCCAGTCTTCCTGCATATCAAACGCCCAGACGAACGTGAAAATCATACCGGACAAATCACTTTTCGCGACCGACTCGAACAGCTCTTGACGAAACAGTTGGACGAGTCGCTTCCCTTCCGGCGTCCCGTAATTGAAGAACGGGCCGACGAGATCAATCGTCATATGGTTATGGAATAACTTGAGCCCGGTTCGGTCGGCGAGTGCCTGACCGACCGTCATTTTACCAACGGCTTGCGGACCGAATAAGATGATGAACTTCATTGAATCTCCTCCTGCGCTTTTGACGATTTTACCACGAACGTTCGAGTGGAGAAGCCTCCTAAAATATTTGTTTACCTCTTTCCAATTGAAGGAATAAGCATAACATCGAACTTGATAGAAAGAAGGTGCCCCCGTGACTTGTCCCCACTGCGGAAAGAAGACACGATCGAAAACGGTCTGTCCGACGTGTGGCCGCCGCTCACGTCGCACAATTTGGTTACTCGCCACCCCGCTCGCCATTGCACTCATTGCTTTTGTCGCTTTCATTGGAAACGCCTATTTCACGGATATGTTGCGTTCGACCGACTCGCTCGCCGATCAGGTCGACTTACCGATTGGTGAGGATACCGTTTCTGCTGACGAAGCAACGACCGCCGACTTCGATACGTTACAGGACAGCCTCTTTACCGTCAGTTACGGGACCGGCTTTTTGGTCAGCTCCCGCGACGTCGTCACTGCGGCCTCGAACGTAGCCGGCTTGACGAACATCATCATGTACCATGACGGACAGGCCGTCTCCGGAACAGTCGTCGGTCGTACGAGTTTCATTGCCGTCATTCGCATTGAAGAAACCGACAAAACACCGTTCTTGCTGACACAAGCCATCGCCGCAGAAGATGAAAACCTTATCACATTGACCATGAAGGAACGCATGAATGGTACGGTCACATTCGCAGAGAACGGCTACATCCGAAACTTTGAATTGCCACGTCATGCGTATGGCAGTCCGCTCCTTTCAGCATCCGGTCGGGTCGTCGCGATTCATTTACGAGGGATTGCCTTACCGAGCGCCTTGTTCGAACGAGATCTCCGTACGTTGATCGATTCAGACGTAGCCGCGCCACCACCGGTCGAACTCGCACCGGTCGAGCCGATCCGACCTGATTTGACAGAAGAACCGGTCGTCATTCCGGAAACTCCAAGCGTTCCAGAGACAGAGCCCGAGCTACCGCCAGCGACTGAACCGGAAGCACCTGCTGAAGAGAACGTCGAGGAAGAGGTGGTAGACGAAGAGACCGAACCAGCTACACCTGAAGTCACTCCTGAAGAACCAACAGAACCACCTACAGAGCCAGCAGAACCAGTTGATCCACCCGAAACGGAAGAGCCGATTGAGGATGACCCTCCGGTGACAGAGCCAGAAGTGCCTACTGAACCAGAGGAACCTGTCGAACCTGAAGAACCAGTTGAGCCGGAGGAACCGACCACACTTGAACCAGATGGTGAAGACGACTCCATCGTCGAGGACGACCCGGTCACGGAAGAAGATGTGGTGGAAGAAGAAAATGGTGAAGAAAACGACACAAGCACACCATCCGAATGATGGTGTGCTTGTCATTTGTCTTGCGTGAATCGTCGTTGCAAATTACCGAGCACGGCTCCGAGTCCGAGGAGCAAAATGGATAATGCCCAAAACGGCAGCGCGTCTTGCAATAACCAGACGACGAGGGCACTGAATCCAATCACGGCTCCGAGCCACAAAAAGTTACGTTGTCCCATATGGTTCACCTCGTCCTCATCATAACACATCGATGCGATGCGCCGTCGTCTGCGGCGGCAGGGAACGCGTCATCCGTTCATCGTGCTCGACTCTTACATATTGACCGACAAGAAGTGGTGTTTCTTCAGGAAATGGTTCCTCTAGGTGAAACACGATGCCGTCGAACGGTTCTGCCTCCCGTGACGGAGCGACCCGAATCTTCCTTTCCATCACTTCTGCGATATAACCTGTGAACGTCGCCATGTCCTCCCCTCCTTTTCACGCCTTACTTTCCATTTCCCGTTTTTTGAAAAGATGCTACTCCCACGTTTCGAGAACAAGTATAATAAAGCCACACCTATATTCGTGAGGAGGAGATCACATGACACACACCATCGATTTACACAGCCCAGACTTCCAACGCACGTTTCTTGAGATGATGCTCCTCGCAGAATTAACAGACGCGTATAACACAGAAGCGATTACGGCACTTGCGACACGTGGCGAGACGGCTTTCCCAGAAGATCCATTCTTTCCTGCGATGCGCGCCTATCCGTATATTCGTGAAGGGAACACCGCAAAGGCAAAGGAGTGGCTCGATCGAGCAAGTGAACTCGGTGACCACTTTATCCTTCACATGCTGAACGGGATCGTCAGCGAAGATACGGGCTTCACGTTCGAGGCGGAGCAACACTTCCTCCGAGGTGTCGAACGCTATCCTGACGTTCCGCTCATGCACCGTGCCATCGCCATTCATTACTTCGAGCGGAAGTTCTACGGAGAGGCCGGCCTTCACGTCATGCATTATGTCCGCCTTGCCGGACTCGGACCGGATACCGTCCCGATGCTTCTCGAGTTTTTCCAAGTATACGATGACATCCCGATTGAGATGGTGGACGAACTGATGAAAACGGCGAGTGGCTATTTGACGGCCAATCCGCATGACTCACATGCCCATTCCTTATACGCTGCCATCTGCAGTCAACGTTTCGCTTCCCTCTCCGCCGGACTTGAAGACGAGGACCCGCTCACCGAAGAAATGATTTGGATGCTCCTCGAAGTCGAGAACCACGGGATGTGGAGTGCCACATATGACCGCAGTGAAGATCGGACGTTCCGCCACATGTTCGCAGATTATGTGAACAACGTCATTCTCCCGAACACGTCACAGTTTTACGTATTGCGCCTTCGGATGCGTTATTGGACACGCCGCCTGACGCACCGTTTCACAGGTGGCTACACTGTCCCGATGTCATGAAAAAATCACGCCACAAAATGGCGTGATTTTTTAGGTTATCCGGCGTACGGTTTAATCGGTCCGCGTAAACTGAACGAATAGTCCTCTGGATCGACAATCCCGACGACTTCATCTCCTTCGAGAAGGTCATATAAGAACTCAGCCATTTCGCGTGCCGTATGATACTTCGCCACGTTCTCACTATAGTCGAATCCTTCCGTATCGCGTGCACGGTCGGCAAAGCTCGTCTCGGTCGCAGCCGGTGCGAGCACTTTCGCCCGAAGCTTCGCGCCACTATTCATCAATTCTTGTGCGAGCCCTTCCGTATAAGCACTCACGTAAAACTTCGTCGCACAATACGTGACCGAGTTCGGCACGATGCGATAGCCACCGACGGAAGACACATTCAACAGTTGCGCCCCTTCAACATCGTGGTAGTCGCGGACGTACAGGCTCGACAAGACCGTGAGCGCCTCAATGTTCAGGCGAATCATATTCTCAATCTTGCCTAAATCGACATCTTTGATGAGGTCTGCGTCTCCAAACCCAGCATTGTTGATCCACGTCTCGATATCAAGGTCGGCGAGTGATTCATACAGACCATATACGTTCTCACTGTATGAGAGGTCCGTCGATTTGATGATGACGTCACTGTCTGACGAGATGGACTTAATTTCATCTCGCAGCGATTCGAGCTCATCCTTTCGTCTCGCGACGAGGACGAGGGACTTCCCTTTTTCAGCGAGTAGTTTCGCTGTCTCATAACCAATTCCTGAACTTGCTCCTGTAATGACGGTATATTTCATGTGACCCACTCCCTTTTTTTCGTTTACCCTGTTCTCATTTCCCTACTTTCTGCTTCATGAATCGTCTCGATGTGAATGAAAAAAAGTCCTGACTCCGAAGAGACAGGATTTCCCTCACATTATGTTGTGAACCTTCCGATCAACGTCTGTAAATCTCCCGTCATACTGCCAAGTGTCTCCGCAACGCCGTTCAGTTCTTGAATCATCGCAAGTTGTGCGTCAGCCGTTTCTCCGACCGAACGCATCGTATTCGCCATTTCTTCACTTTCAGATGCCATCGAAGCAGTCGTTGTGGCCACCTGTCGTGTCGTTTCTGTAATTTCGTTTGAGGCGACACGGATGTGCGCCGCATTCTCAGCAGACGTTTGGAGTTGGCTGACAATTTGTCGGAAGGAGGTCGTCGCCTCTTCCAACAGAATTGTATTCGTTTCTACACGTTTTGCACTTTGCACATGTCGCTCCAAGACAGCATTCGACTGTACTTGAATCGACTCGATTAACCCTGCAATTCTCATAGCAGATTGTTTCGATTGCTTCGCGAGCTTACGAACCTCTTCCGCCACTACGGCAAATCCCTTCCCATGTTCACTGGCACGTGCCGCTTCGATGGCTGCATTTAGGGCCAATAAGTTCGTTTGGTCAGTGATGGAACGAATGACTTCTGTGATCAAGGCAATTTCGTCCGATTGTTGTTTTAAAGCAGTAATCGATTCTCCCGTCGCCACGGTTTCTTCTTCTAGTGCGAGTACTTCATTTTTTGCTTGTCGGATTGATTGTTCTCCTCGTTCCGCTAGCGTAAGACTCTTTTCCACGTCTTCGTTGATGGTGCCAATCGAAGTCGCAATCCGCTCCACCCCAAGATTAGCCGCCGCCACTTCATGTCCGCTTTGCGTCGCCTGTCGTGCTTGTAGAATTGTTTGTTGAACGACTTGATCGATTCGTCTCGTCGTTTCTTCTGTTTGAGAAGACATCTCTTCCGTACTCGCGTACAATTCTTCTGATTGAGCCGTGATGTCTTGTGCATTCCGACTCACTTCATCAATCAACTCACGCAAATTCGTCTTCATCTGGTTAAATCCAATAATTAATTGGCCAATCTCATCTTCCGAAAGCGCTTTCGAATTTTCGCGTGTTAAATCCCCATTTGCGACAATAGCGACTTCATTAGACAATTCACGTAATGGGCGCGTGACGATTCTCTGCAAGATGACCCCTGCCAAGAGAGCTAAGAGGAACGTCAACAGTGAGATGCCAATCATATAATAATTCGATTTTTTACTTAGCTCGGTAAGTTCAAGCTGACTCTGTTGCATCGTCTGTTCCGCTTTTTCTTGAAGCGATTCACCTTTTTCCGTAATCGCAGTCGTCATGTCCGGCATGATTTTTGTCGTCAGGCGCTCAATCGTTTCCGTGTCATTCGCATCGACCGCATCAACGAGTTGAACGGTCAAGTCATTGTAACCAGTCGCATAAGACAATAACGTATTCATCTCGTCTGTCTCTTCCTGCGTTTCCGCAAGCGAGAGAAGTTCAATGATAGCCGCCTTCTTCCCTTCTTTACCTTGTTCGATTTGTTCCAATCGATCCGGCTGAGGTGACATGACATATCCACGCGCTCCATACGCTTGACGCATCATTTCACGCGATAGTTGGTCGGCTGCCAACATCTTTGCCACATCTTGTTTGATGACATGTTCGTACTCACTCGTCAAACGTTCCATGTTAAAGATGGCATAGCCCATCCCACATGCGATGACGAGAAGAATGGCAAAGATGCCCCCAAACAGTTTTTTGGTCAATGATAATTGCTTCAATCTTTTCATAAATGCAGTAAGGATTTCTCCTTATTTCACCTCGATTCAGTTTGATAAAAGGATTTACACACTGAATATATCGGTTGTACAAATCAAACTTGTACCAACAAGAAGAAATTCCCTATAAATGATGTAAGGGTTTTCATATAACGTTCACAAAAAGGGCATGGATTGATTTCCACGCCCGAATTTTATTATGTTGTGAACTTACCAATCAATGTCTGTAAGTCGCTCGTCATATTTCCGAGTGACTCGGCGACGCCGTTCAATTCTTGAATCATCGCAAGTTGTGCGTCAGCCGTTTCTCCGACCGAACGCATCGTTCCGGCCATCGCTTCACTGTCTTGTGACATATGAAGAGAAGATGTTGCGACTTGCTTCGTCGTCTTCGCAATCTCGTTTGACGCGATACGGATGTGTGACGTGTTATCGACCGACGTCTCGAGTTGACGGACAATTTGATCGAACGCACGTGTCGCTTGTTCAAGTAACTGTGAGTTCGTTTCGACACGCTTCGCACTGACGACGTGTTGATCAAGAACGGCATTCGACTGCGCCTGAATCGACTCGATTAGACCAGCAATTTGTGTCGCCGACTGTTTTGATTGCTCTGCGAGTTTACGCACTTCTTCTGCGACGACTGCGAATCCTTTTCCTTGTTCGCCGGCACGTGCCGCTTCGATGGCTGCATTCAGAGCCAACAAGTTCGTCTGGTCAGTGATCGACTGAATGACTTCTGTGATGAGGGCGATCTCATCAGACTGTTGTTTCAAGGCCGAAATCGATTCCCCGGTGAGTCGTGTCTCCCGCTCAAGCGCACGCACTTCGTCTTTCGCCTGTGTCATCGTTGCCCCGCCTTCTTCAGCGAGTTTCAAACTTTGTGACACATCATCATCAATCGAACCGATTGAACCGGCGATTTGACCGATTCCTTCGTCCGCAGCTGCCACGGCACGAGACGAATCACTCGCTTCTTTCGCCTGAGCAACCGTCTCTTCTACGACCCGGTCGATGAGGCGAGTCGTTTCTTCTGTTTGTGATGCCATCTCTTCTGTGCTCGCATACAGTTCTTCTGATTGTGCTGTGATTTCTTGTGCGTTTTGTGTGACACGGTCAATCAAATCGCGTAAGTTCCCCTTCATGCGGTTGAAACCGGTCATCAACTGTCCGATTTCATCTTGCGTGTAAACCATTAAATCATTTCCTGTTAAATCTCCCTGAGCCACAATGTCCACTTGTCTCGCTAACTGACGAAGCGGTCTTGTCACCATGACGTACAATCCATATCCAGCTAGTGTCGTCATGATAAATATAAGGATTGCTATGATTACCGCGTAATACAGCACTTTGTCACTATAATGTTCAAGTTCATCCTTTTTCGCCAGCATGTCAGTCGTTGTACTCTCTTGAATCATTTCACCTTGCTCTGCGATGAAAACAGTAACATCCGGCATTTCTTCAAGTCCAAGACGATTCACTTCTCTTTGGTTCTCAGCATCAATCGCCGCTACAAGTTCTTCTGATAGTTCATCGTAGTTAAGAGCAAACTCAAGAAGTTTTTCAAAGGATTCTTTCTCTTCTTTTGAGTTTGCCAACCTAATCAACTCACGTAATGCCGCTTCTTTTTCAGTCGAGCCCAATTGTTCTTTGTCTAAATGAGACGAATCCTGATTTAACATGTACCCTCTCAACCCGTAAGCTTGACGTGTCATTCCGAGTGATAGGGCGTCAGCCGCTTTCATTCGCATAACATCTTTTGCAATCATTTCTTCGTATCGACTTGTTGCATTGTGAAGTGACGATAAATTGTATAACATTCCGAAAGCCACTAAAACTAAAACCATCCCAACAGCACCCAACAACTTTTGGGTTAACGTCAATTTTTTAAAAAATTTTTTCACTACTTTCGAGGAACAAGTCCTCTCTCACCTCTTTTTCTCTCTGTATATGTACTGCCTTTTTCTATATCGGACATCACAGCCTAATTTGTACCAACAATTTGAAATTCATAAATGCATTGACCTACCTTTCGAAAAGACAGCAAAAAAAGAACCAGACGTATGCCTGGTTCCGAGAACGACTTATAGTTTGAATTGAGCGACACGATTCGATAGTTCGCTCGCACGTTTTTCCGTCTCACTCATCTTCGCCTGGACGTCATTGAAGCGTTCGACCGAAAGTTGAACTTTCTCTGAGATTGACTGCGTTCCGTCCGCGCCCTCTGTCACGGTCGTCGCCACTTCTTGAATGACACCGAGAATGTTGTCCGTCATATGTCGGAGTTGAAGTGCGTTGCCTTCGAACGTTTTCGCCGTCTCCCCGAATACCGTTGCATCTTGCTCGTATTGCGTTGCGGCCTCTTCGAGACGATCGTAATCGGCCATGACTTTCGTGTTCAAGAACGTCAGCATGTCAGCCGAACTCGTGTTGAGGCGCTCGACCGAATCGATGACCAAGTTCGATACGTCACGAATCTCATTCACCGTCTGACGTGAGTTTTCCGCAAGTTTACGGATTTCAGAAGCGACGACCGCGAATCCGCGCCCCGCCTCTCCCGCTCGTGCCGCTTCAATCGATGCGTTCAAGGCGAGTAAGTTCGTCTGATCAGCGATGGCGAGAATGGCCGTCGTCAAGACGCGAATCTCTTCAACAGACTGCGCTCCCTTGATCGCTTCCGCGAGTTCAACCTGTTTCTTCTCGATAATCGTCACGGCCTCCGTTTTCGAGACGACAGCCTGTTCACGCATCTCGTGAGCACGTGTCTCGACCCGTGTCGCCGTTTCGGCACTATCGTTGGATAAGTCGACGATGGAATCGATCGAGCTACCCATCTCGGTCGTCGAAGCACTCATCTCTTGCGAAGATGCTGCCGTCTCTTCCATCCCAGCCGTCAATTCTTCGACCGTTCCAGATGTTTCTTCCATATAGTGACTGAGTCGCGTCACTTCAGCAGATACGTCTTTTGAAGATGACAGGACGACTTTTGCCGTTTCATCGACATCGATCATGATTTCACGGAGTGTCCCGAGGAACGTGTTGAACGAGCGACTGACTTGGGCAATCTCATCGTTCGACGTCACCGGGATTGTCATCGTCAAATCGCCACCTTGTGTCGCGAGCTCATCGAAGCGAGTTTGCAGTGTCTGCATCGGTCGGATAATCGAGCGTAACAAGCTGAGTCCGAGGAATAATAGAATGACCACGGCTCCGACCGTCACGGCGACGAGCGCCATGAGCGACTGCATGAACTCGCGCTCCATGTCCTGCCCGACACGTTGCGATCCTTCTGAGTTGTATGCGACCAGATCACTCAGTTTTTGTGTGAAGTTGTCATATGTCGACTGGGACTGGGCATCGTAGTATGAACGTGCCATGCCCGTGTTTCCAGTCGTACTGAACGTCAACATGTTGTCCGAGACACGTTGATACATCTCCCATTGACGTGAGAAGTTATGGAAGAGTTCTTTGTCCTCTTCATTCACGGCTCTTTCTTCATACTTCGGCGCTATCGTATTGATTTCATCCCGAATCTCTTTCATCTGCGTCATCAATTCTTCTTTTTGCGTCGCATCCTCTGTCACGATGTGATCGAGTTCGAGCGTGCGATAGTTCGCTGCGAGCGTGTTCAATTCATGGGCATAATCGAGCCCTTTGTTCCAGTTGTTGACGATATCGTCCGCTTGACGGTTCGCGTCGTTCATCGAAAATAGTGCATACCCACCGACGCCAATGACCATGACGAGTGAGATGATGACGAGTCCCCACAATTTTTGACGAATCGTCAAGTTCTTGCCGACGTTCGCTCCGAAAGATGTCGTGCGTTCACGCTTCTCTCCGCGTTTTCGTTTGAGTGTCGGTTTCCACGTCCATGTCGGTTTTCGTTTGATCCGACTGAGTGTCTTAGACCAGATTGATTTCCATGCCATCTATGTATTCCCCTCTCAATCATGCAGTGTTTCCTATACTATCGACAATTTTCTGAAAATAGTGAAGGGGATTGACCAAACTTAAAAAAGGCGACTCCAATTGCAAGAGTCGCCAGCCAAAAGATTATTTTGCACTCAATACCGTCTGCGTGCCTTCAATCATTTTGATTTCCGTCCACTCCATCACGTTTTTCGCAAGTGGATCGTTGGCGACCATAAAGTCCGCCAATGCTTCGATTTTTTGTGAGTCGACGGGTTGCTTCACGTTGTTGAGACGGAAACGAACGACCTTATGGAATGCGTCTAAAAATGAGATTTCAAGTTTTGTTTCAGTCATGGGTTATGTCCTCCTTAGGGTATGGGTTAGACTAAATCGTATTCGCGGATGATGCCGAGGTCTGCGTCTTCTTGAATCACCAAGTCGATCAAGAGACGACCGAACGCGTTGACCGTATCGGCTGTGAGGTCGGCACGGACTGGACCGAACCGTTGTGCTTTTTTCGTCGGTTTTGCCGTTTCAATGTCGTGGTGCGTCGTCAAGACGAGTGTCGCTTTCTTTTCCGTTAAGACAGCCATAGGGGGATGGCTCCTTTCAATGGGGGATTAGGTTTCTGATAAGGTCGAATCATCCATGCGCTCGAGGAGCTGGATCATCCGATCGAGCTTCGTCTCGATTCGATGAAGTAAATAGAGCGAAACAACGATCGGGAACCCGAGATTCGAGATGAGTTCGGGCCAACTCATGTGACCACCTGCTCATCATGCCGAATGCCGGTGCCGGTACGAGTGAGGTTCTGCATAAGTCCTCCGTGTTAATACACGATCGATTCTTTAGCGACGACGTAATTGACGGATTCGACATCGATGAGTGCCGTCAGTAAATCTCCGAACTGCCGCATCAACGTCTCATCCATTTGACCGCCGAGCGGTCCGTAGCGGACAAGCTGCTTCTTCTCTTTCCCATCCACGAGTCGACGAGTGTCCAAATAAAACATCGTCGCCACTTCTTCGTAAGTTGCCATCTGTCTCACCTCCTTCGCTCTTATTAACCGCTTACAAGAATAATGTGCTCAAACTATTTTCAAAGTCTCTTCAAGACAAAAGTCCCATATTGTCTGAATTTTTATTCATTTTTCAGATTTTTACTGCTAAACTTGAGTTTTGATACCAATTAGGGTATCTTAATGTTCGACAGACATCGTTCAAAATTACGCCAAAAGTCCCATGAATCATTTCCCCACTTTGAAAAAACTGTAAGTTAAAATCTTGTAAATGGGGTACGATACGTAAGAAGACATTTTGAAATGACCAGTCAGTCTTGAAGAAGGAGATCCATCATATGAACAGCTTAGACCTCGCACGTACTACTTCTATTCCTTCCGCTCAACACGACTTCGACCAGGCCGACCTGACGTTTTCAGCGACCGAATGGGATACATACCGACCGGAACAAGGAAAACCAATCTCGTATCAAGAGCAACATTTGATTGTCTATCCGCTCAAAGAATTGAGCCGTGCCTTTAGTGTGGCCGGCATCCCGCGCAGCCAACAACAGTTGATCAAATGGGAGACAGATGGCGTATTGCCAGCTACCCCGTTTACGTTTGGCCGGAAGCGATTCTATACGGAAAATCAGATTCGTACCATTGTCGACATCGCATTAGAATGCGGATTGCGTCCACGGACACATGTCAAAAAGACAAACTTCTCGGAATTGGCGCATCATGAATTGACGTACATATTACAACTCGAACTGAACGCCTATGAAGCGCCTGTCGTCTGAGCAGGCAAAAGCCATCCGCCATGATGCCCATGACGAATGGCTTTTTTGTGTTTTTCTCATAATAAAAAGGGACGCACTCAGGCGTCCCTTTGCTTAGTTGAATAGTGATCAATCCATGTCTCGAGTTCTTCGAGCGGTAACGGTTTAGAGAAGTAATACCCTTGCATCTCATCACAGCCGAGCTCGCGTAACGCATGCCACTGTTCAATCGTCTCGATTCCTTCACAGACGGTCTTCAAGTTCAATCCTCGCGCGAGGTCGACGATTGACTCAACGATGACGTTTCCGGTCGGATCGTTCTCCGTCACTTGGATGAACTGACGATCAATTTTGATCTCGTGAATCGGATAGTGCTTCAAGTAGACGAACGCCGAGAAGCCGGTCCCAAAGTCATCGATTGAAATCGAAAACCCTTCTTCTCGGAACGCAACAAATCGGTCGATGACATGCTGTTGATTTTCCATGCCGACACTCTCGGTGATCTCGAGGGTCAAATAGCTCGTACAGACACCCTCTTCACGGGCAATTTGGGCGAACTTCTCGACGACTCCTTCAGACAAGAAGTGACGAGCTGATAAGTTGAGGGCAAGTGAATACCTGTCTCCCCGATCATGCCATCGTTTGAGCTGGCGACAGGCCGTGACGAATGCCCACTCTTCTAAATCAATGATGACCCCCGTCGATTCGGCGAGCGGGATGAAGTCGAGCGGAGGGACGAGACCTCGCTCTGGATGATTCCAGCGCATCAAACCTTCGAATCCTCTGAGCACTCCGGTCGTCGCATCGATTTTTGGTTGATAATACAACATGAACTCATTCCCGGCGAGCCCACTTCGTAAATTCATCTCTAAAATCAGTCGGTTCGCCGCTTTCGTCCCCATCTCTTCTTCATAGAAGACAATCGCAGCCCGCTGAAACGCTCGTTCACTCGCGGCGATGCGTGCCCGATGAACCAGCTCGAGGGTCGTGATGTCCTTTTGCTCAATGGCGATAAACGCGCTCATCGTCAAGATGACTTCTAACTCATCGACATGGAACGGGTCGCGTACGAGAACTTCACACAACTCATCTGCGACGGCATTTAGTTTGATTCGATCCCCGTACGGTAACCAAATCGCAAAACCAGACTGCGACATGCGACTCAGATTCGATTCGTCCACATAACGACGTAGGCGATTGGCCACTTCTCGAACAATCTCATCTGATTTTTCGATTCCAATCGCATCTTCGATCGACCGAAAATCGTCGACCTTCAAATAGACTAAAGCGCCAAGTTGTTGAGGTTGAAGCTGGCGTTCCTCGTCCATCTTCTCGATGAAACCTGTATCTTTTAAAAGCCCCGTCAATTCATCGATATAGGCAAGACGACGAATGTGTGTCTCGACCGCCTGTCGATCAAGCCGGAAGTAGAGAATCGAAATAAAGTCTGTCAGTGTACTAATGATTAATTCCTCGAGATAGATCCATTCTCGTGGGAAGAATGACTCACAACAGATGACACCCTTGACGCGATTATTCGCATAAATCGGCGCATCGAGCATCGAGTAGATACGCTGTCCTTCCACGAAATAATCGGTGTATAGTTCCTTCACCCAAGGATGATTCCGAACATCTTCAATCGCAAGCACCCGATCTTTTTGAAGTGCATCAAAATAATCTGGAGCGAGGTTACGATGAATGGTTAACTTTGGATAATGCGTACCTGATTCATGAGAATAGGCGACTTGGCATGAAATCGACCGATAGGATGAATCAAAATGCCAAATCGACACCGTATCGACCGCTAACATGTCGGCGACAATCTCACACATATATCGCGTTGCCTCTTTTACCGTGTCTTCCGTCACGATCGGCATGCGTACGAGCTCGAACAGTTTCTCTTGATGTTTACGATATGTTTGGTTTGAAAAGTTCTTCTCGACCATCAGTCTTCTACCTCACCACATTTGATTTGACATTAATAATAGCATGAAATCTTCCACCTCACGTTTTCCAAAATTCAACAGAAAGTCAATGGTTACCACCATCTCATACAAAGAAAAGATGTATACAAGATCTCATTCAAAACATTGACCTTTTTTGCTAAGAGACCTTTTGAAAAGATCATCAATATCATTGCGACTTAAATTGCATAACAAGTACAATGGAATGGAAATGTATTGATATGCCTGTAAACCATCACCATAAGTTGTCCGAGAAAGGAAGTGGCTTCATGAATCAAAAATCTGGTCTCGCCTATTCATTCGCAGCAATTGCAGCAGTTAGTTTTCTCGCCCATGCAGATGAGGCTTCTGCCGCAAGCACACACACAGTGCGATCCGGTGACTCATTGTGGTCCATCAGCCGTTCCTACAATCTTTCCGTATCAGCGCTGAAATCATTGAACGGTCTGAACTCAGATGTGATTCGAGTAGGACAAACTCTCAAATTGTCTGAAGGCTCGTCTAGTTCAACAGCTGGTTCATCGTTAACAACGTCGAGCACAACGAAAATGACGACAACCTATGCACTGAATTTACGTTCGGGCGCCGGGACGTCCCATCGAATTCTATTGACGATCCCAAAAGGAAAAATCGTCACGACAATCCAAACGAACGGCACGTGGACAAAAGTGAGCTACGGTGGTCAAACGGGTTGGGTGCACAACGGGTATTTGAAAAAAACTTCTACCTCAACAACGCCCGTACCGACTACACCGCCTAGCGTGACACCTAGTTCTTCGACCGCTAAGACAACAGTCAATTTGAACCTTCGTGCTTCAAATTCAACAAACGCGAGTATACTAACGACCATCCCAAAAGGAAAAACAGTCACGATTTTAAAGCGTGAAGGCTCATGGTCGCAAGTCAAGTATGGAACACGAACAGGATATGTCGCTCATACATATTTAACAACAACAGGACAAGCGACGCCTTCGACACCGTCCGTCCCAAGTACGCCGAGTACACCAACTGAAAACACGCTTAATCAACAGTTCGTCACAACAGCAAACTTGAATATGCGTCAAGGGGCCGGGATTGGCTATGCGCTCGTCGCGACAATTCCGAACGGTACGTCTGTCAAAGCTTCGAAAAAATCGGGGAACTGGTACTATGTCACGTACAACGGAAAGTCTGGTTATGTCAGTGCCGGCTATCTGAAGCAAACATCAACAACTCCTAGTGAACCGATTGCTCCAAATGATGGCGATGCCGGAGCAGGCAACACGAGTGTTGATTATATCGTGAATACCCCATCGCTAAATGTTCGTGCAAGTGCCACGACAAATTCGTCCATAATCGGAAGTGTAAAAGCTGGTCAGACCTTACGCGTTGTTCAGACCTCGAACGGGTGGCATCAAATTTATTATGGGAATACGACCGGGTTCGTCTCTTCCGCTTATGTCAAATCAATTCCAAAAGGTTCAACAGAATCTCCATCTTGGGTGGAAGGGACATATGATCAACATTCCTTCTACACATACCGTCCAACGGTCATTCGATCACAGGCAAATGAATCCAGTCCAGTTGTCGGTTCTACTGTAAGAGGAGAACTTTTAAATATAATCGGTGAAACATCGACACACTATCGCACGACATCCGGATATATTCTAAAGTCAGCTGTTACTCAAATTAATGGACAAAGCCCTCAAGCAACGCGACTCGCAACGATTGCAATTGCTCAAAAATATATCGGCTCTCCTTATGTATGGGCTTCATCTAGTCCGTCAAATGGAGGATTTGATTGTTCCGGACTTATTTACTATGTATTTAATCAAGCTGGCGTCTCCATTCCAAGAACGAACGTATATAATTATTGGACTGGATCTTATTTCGGTCAGCAATTAAGTACATCCTTTACACCAAAAGCGGGTGATCTCGTTTTCTTCGAAAACACATATACAGCAGGCCCATCTCATATGGGTATTATGATTGATGCAAACACATTCATTCATTCCGGTTCTTCTGGACTTGGCTACAATAAAATTCAAGAACCGTATTGGCAATCACGCTTGATCGGTTACAAACGACCGTGACTTTGGTCACGCCATAAAACCCGACGAAAGTCGGGTTTTTCTTTCGTTTTGCAGGATTTTCATCCAGTGAAACGAAAACGGAAGTATGATGAAGGAAAAAAGGAGGTGCCGGATGGGCCAACCCCGCTTTGCTAAAATTCCATACCGTACCTACACGATGGTACTAGCAATTGCTTGCCTCATCGGTGTCTTGATGTTCGGACTCGGGACGAGTTATTACTGGCATGAAAAACAAGAAGCGATCGACGAGACGATCATGAACTTGAATCAGGCGGCAAACCTCGCTGGTGTCGAAGCATATATCACCTTGTTCGAGGCGGCGACTCGCTATGAAGATCAATCGAATCAGACGACATCCTTCCTTTCTATCCCTTATAAAGAGCGCGCGCTTCAATACAATGAACGACTGCAGAAAGACTTTGAATCAGGTGTAGAAGAACAAGAACGAGAGACGCTTCAGACATTTTCGGATGACTTGGAAGGCGTTCTCGATGCAGAACAGTTCGAAGCGGTCCCATCTGATGTCATCAGTTCCATCAATCGGCGTTGGCTCTATCAAGCGCTCGAACAGACCAATCAACCGAACGCCACGTATGAGCTGACGGATGCGATGATGCGAATGCAGTCGATGCTCATGCGCAGTAACGATACGTTGCTCCAAGAACCGATTGAAGAGGAACAATTGATGAGTACCGTTGACTTGATTGTCAATGAAGCGATCATCATCCAAAAAATTATCGACCAGAACGAAGCGTTACAAATGAAAGCCGTCATCGATGTCGCGGAAAGTGGTCAATCGTTTGCGAATATGGCAAGTCGTGAAGCATCGCTTGAAGCTCGTTACGTCAATTCGACGAACGTCTACGAAGATGCCTACGCTGCCCTTCGCTCGATTCGCTCCACGTCCGAGACGATGTTGCGAGAAGAAAGTAAGCATTATCAAGTCCTTGCCACGGCATCTTTTGTCGTGACGCTCCTCTTGTCGCTCGGATTGCTTTTCCTGCTCTACTATACGCGTAAACGGTATAATCACGATTTAGCGCATCTGAAAGCACGTGCGCTCGCCATCGACCCAAGCTTAGAACCGGTCGAAGCGACATTCCCGAAAACACATGACTTCCGTGGCATCGAGGACGAACTACGTGAGATTGCGACGAGCGTTCATTCGACTGTCCATGAGCTCGAAAATCGCTCACAAGAACTCGTCCGCTATCACGAACGTTGGTCATCGCTCTTCTCCGAGACGGGTCTCGCCATCGCCTTGATGGATGACTCGTATAATCTAATCGAACGAAACGAGATGTTCCGTCAATTTTTCGGGGACCGAAACTTATACGAAATCAATCAGCTGTTCACTGATACGGGACGGCGCATGTTCGAGCAAGCACTTGAAGGCGTGACCGACCAAGGGACGAGCGCCCAGTTCATCATTCATTTAAAAGGTGAACACACACGCTATTTGAACATCAAACTCACCCCGCTCAAACGGGAAGAAAAATTGACGTACTATTTAATTGTCGAAGATGAGACCGACCGGGTCGAACGGGAGCGAAAAGTCGACCGACTCGTCCGCTTCGATTTGGCGACGAATCTCTATAACGAGTATGGATTCATCAGGAAGTGGGAGCGTCAAGAGATTGACGGAGCGTTCGTCCTGATCCGACTGCACGACTACCATCATCTTGTCGACTGGTACGACCCGGCGTATGCGGACTTACTCATGACAGAGTTCGCCCGCTCTGTCGAAGCCCGTCTATCGAAATATGCGCACCATCTCTTCGGTCGATATCGGGATGATATGTTCATGTTATACGTGAAAGGTTTCACTGCCGAGGATGAACATGAACTGCTTGAATTGTTCCCGAGCGAAGTGACGGTCAATCACAAGCGACAAAACGTACACATCCAAATCGGCGCGACCGAGACGAAACCGGCGTATAACGATTGCCTATTCGAGGCGATGAAAGCTTTGCAACATGCGAAAGAAACACGTACACCACTCGTTTGGTATGACTCAGACATCTTAGCTCAGATGCAGCTCGCCGCCTTGATTGAACAGGCACTTCCGGATGCGATTCGAAAAGGGGACTTGACGGTCGCCTATCAGCCGCAAGTCGAGCTGAAAACCGGACGCGTCGTCGGTGCGGAAGTACTCGCCCGTTGGACACATCCTGAAATTGGAATCATTCCACCGAACGAATTCATCCGAATTGCCGAGCGGTCTGATCAAATCCTGTGGCTGTCACACAACATCCTCGACCAGACGATTGAACAACTCGTCGCTTGGCAAGGAACTTCGTTTGAAGACATCTCTCTCTCGTTCAACTTGTCGGCCCACTCCGTCGACCCATCCATCGTGACGAAACTTCGGGATTCGATTGAGAAATATCCATGGTTACCGGACCGATTGAAAATCGAATTGACCGAGTCATCCGATATCATGTCGTATGCGAGCGAGCTCGAGCGGTTAGAAGATATCGCCGACCTCGGGTATTGTCTCTCGATTGATGACTTTGGGACTGGGTATGCCTCATTCGAAGCGATTTGGCACTTACCGATTCAGGAAGTGAAAATCGACCGGATGTATGTGAGCGGGAAAGCGAAAGAGAGCACGTCGTTCTTACGTGCCGTTTCACGCTTTGCGAACGAGCAACAGTTGACCGCTCTCGCGGAAGGAATCGAGACCGAGAGCGACCTGTCCCGTATGATTCGGGAAGGGGTCGAGCTCGGGCAAGGTTACTACTTCTCACCCGCACTCGATGCGGCTTCATTTGAATCATGGGTCAAGACGAAGGGACACTCGAATTGAGTGTCCCTTTCTTCAGCGAGAACGAATGTCCTCATATAATTGCCTCGTCGCTTCTGCCGAAGACTGATTCAAATAAATCGGTTCTTCCGACCAATCGAGTCGAATGACCGGATCGACATCACGGTCGATAAAGAGAAGAACGTCCTCCCCTGCTTTCGTTCGAAAATGTCCCGTCAGACGTGATCCCGATTCCGCCCCGCTCGTCCGTCGCGCGATTTCGGGTAACGTCGTCCACGTCACATCATCGAGTTCATCGAATGGGATTTTACGGCTATAGCTCCCCTCAATGACAATCGTTGAGTCCGTCACGGTCACGTCAGTCGGTTGACTGAACCAAAACATGAGCGCTGGCACCCCAACGAGTAAGACGACGGAAACGATGACAATCGGGATGAGACGTTTTTTACCACCCGGTCTCAAGCGTCCCGATTCGTCATAGATGTTGCCGTCATAACGCTGCATACGCCAAAGTATCGCCACTGTGAAGACAATCATCACGATAAAGAATGGAGCGAGCGGAATGTCCAATTCAAATCCTTCGATGAGCGCGATGAGGATAAAAATGGCACCAATCCCGTAACACATCCACGCGACGAGACGTGCCACTTTTTGAATGTTCACCCGTTCCTTCTTCTCTCTCGACATCGTATTGTAGCCAGAAATCAAATCGTGCCATCCGAGACGGTCCACCGCAAAACCGAGTGAGATGACAATGACCGCGGCCAATACAAGAATCCACATGTGCCTCACCTCCTCTTCTTTCCTTTACGTCATGAGTCACGCAAAAGATTCATTCCACACAAAAACAGGACCGCTGAATGGGGCGGTCCCTCAGAAGATTTAGTTTGATGTCGGGGTGTTGGACGGACGTTGCATCCGGCCGATGCCTTCGTACGCGACGTCACCCGGGTCACGTGCGAACTTCCACGCATTCCGCGCATCAATCAACCGACGTTGACGCATGCCCGAGAAGGCTTCCGGTGCCAAGTTCACAAGCTCTTCCCATTCCGTGACGAGAATCGCATAATCTGCATCTTTCAAGGCTTCTTCTACAGACGCTGCTTGTGGATATTCCCATGTTGCGATCGGGTCATAGCCAATGACTTCGACATCTCGGGCGACCATATGGTGTGCGAGTAGAATGGACGGTGCATCTCGCATATCATCCGTTCCTGGTTTGAAGGCCAAGCCGAGAATGGCGACGCGCATCTTAGGTTCTAGATGAAGTTTCGACAATACGTACGGCGCTTGTGTTTCGTTCACTTTCGCTGCCGCCTTGATGACGCGAAGATTGACGTTGTTTTCTTCCGCTACATGAAGAAGCGCATCCATATCTTTCGGGAAACAAGAGCCCCCATATCCGATTCCAGCGTTGAGGAACGAACGCCCGATCCGTGGGTCGAGCCCCATTCCGTCCGCAATCGTCGTGATGTCAGCCCCTGCCTCATCGGCTAGACGAGACAAGTCGTTCATGAAGCTGATTTTTGTCGCCAAAAAGGCGTTCGAGGCGTATTTGATGAGCTCGGCATTGATCGGTGTCGTACAGATGAGCGGGACGCCAAGTCGTCCATAAATCCCTGCCAACTCTTCGCAAACCTCAAGGTCCTCACATCCGATGATGACACGATGTGGTTTCATCACATCTGCGAGGGCGCGCCCTTCCTGTAGAAACTCGGGTACGATCGCGAACGTATGAGAAGGATACATGATTTTCAACAAATCTGTCGTGCCAGGTGGGACCGAGCTACGAATGACGACCTTGTGCTTCGTCTTCAATTCAGATAGAGCTGTCTCGATATAAAAGAGGTCACAACTTCCATCGGGCTTACTCGGTGTGCCGACCGCGAGAACCAAATAGTCGACATGATCTGCATCCGCGATTTCGTCGGTCAACGTGATTTGATCGGCGTGCTCTTGTAACACGTCCGCCATGCCCGGTTCGTGGAATGGGGGGTGACCACTCTTCAGGAGACCTAACTTCCCTTGGTGCGTCTCGACCCCGATGACTTCATGACCAGCTTTGGCCAATCCGCATAGTGTCGCCAATCCAACATATCCTAAGCCTATAATTCCAAATTTCACATCAGTTCCTCCTTCAATCATCTTTCCTAAGCGTACTCAAATACGCTCAAGAAGTGAAGCTTCTAACACTCTCTCGATGTTCTTTGCTATAATGAGTCAAAATGATGGGTGAAAGGACAAACCGTATGGGCTTAATCGCTTTCTTTTTGGTGACGTTATTGATTTATTTTTGGCTGCCAGTCCGGGGGGGACTGAAAACCTTTTTACTTGTCTTAATCATGGTGAGTGGTTGGCTCTCCATCTTTGAGCTCGTTTCAATCTTAGAAGCTCGACCATGGGTATTCGCTCCAATTCTGATTGTCATTGCGTCAGTGATTTGGAAAGTACAACGCGACCGAAAACAGCAATTTAAGAAAAGTGTTTGACCTCGGTCGGGCGCTTTTTCTTTTTGTCCTATTCGAGAAAGCTTCTGAATTTCCTGCTTTCGATACTCAAAATCGCATGTAATCGCCTACTACTGCTTTAAAAGAATACCGTCTATATCATGTGTCATTTACCACCTAAAATATGATCTATTTTTGAAGCGGATAATCGTACAATCAAATCTACATCTAGTATAATGTAAAAATATCCATCGCATTTTTATTAGTTCAATCTCCTTAGTGCCCTATTTTTCGATAGAAAGGAACTTGCTTATGACCTTCTACTTACTAGAGTTCTCCCCATGGATTGAACCACTTGCACAGTTCGTCTTTTGGTACCCATTTGTCATGGCCATGTTTTGGATATCGGGTGCTTTATTATTTAGCGTCACCCGCGAACGTGAGAAAGAGCTCGATTTAAACGAGCGAGAGTGGCCGCTCATCAGCATCCTCATTCCTTGCTATAATGAGGTGGAAACGATTGAAGAAACAATCACGTATCTCGACCATCTCACGTACCCTAACCTTGAAATCATCGCGGTGAATGATGGGAGTTCGGATGACACAGGTAAAATATTAATTGAATTAGCCGATAAACACGAACGTCTCCGTGTCATCGATTGTCATGAGAACCGTGGGAAGGCAAATGCGTTACATATGGCTGCGCATGCCGCTCATTCTGAATATTTGCTCTGTGTAGATTCTGATGCATTTTTATCTGAAGAAGCACCTTATTATCTGGTGCGTCACTTCCTTGAAAAAGGTGAACGCGTCGGTGCTGTCACCGGAAACCCTCGTATTCGAAATCGGGATACATTACTCAGTCGGATGCAAATCGTCGAGTATGCTTCTATCATCGGCTCAATTAAACGGACGCAACGTGTGATGGGGAAAATCATGACCGTATCTGGTGTCATCGTCATGTTTCGTAAAAAAGCACTACTCTCTGTTGGCTTATGGGACCGCGATATGATCACCGAAGACATCGCCGTCTCTTGGAAACTCCAACGTAAGTTTTGGGATATCCGTTATGAGCCGCGCGCTCTTTGTTGGATGCTCGTACCAGAATCGCTATCTGGAATTTGGCGACAACGCGTCCGCTGGTCTCAAGGGGGACAAGAAGTCGTATTACGTCACTTTGACATCTTTAAAGACTGGCGACAACGCCGGATTTGGCCGGTCTATATTGAACAAGTCATCAGTGTCATTTGGGCATATGCTTGGCTCATCGTCACGCTCTATCTACTCGTCACGGCAGATACGATTCAAGATATGTTGATTTGGTTCACATATAACTCCTTTGCACTCGTCTTAATCAGTCACATTCAATTGCTCATCTCTCTTTGGAACGACGCGAAGTATGACAATGTCTTCCGTTATTATGTATGGGCAGCTTGGTATCCGGCTGTCTATTGGATGTTAAATACGTTTGTCGTCATCGCGGCAACACCAAAAGCGATTCGTTCGACTTTGAAAGGAGGATATGCGACATGGAATTCTCCCGATCGCGGAACGAGACGGAGCAGCTTATAGGTGAAGACGTCCTCGTCAAGACGAAGCGCTCTTTCATTCGATCGTTTATCGAAATCCTGCTAACCGTCGTATTCTGGATTTACACACTTGTCGTAAGTTGGTTTTTCGTAAGCGCCCTTCTCAACCAAAACGACCGCTACATCGCCACATTAAAATCTGCACTCAACGTAACAAATGAAGATATTCGTAGTCTAATTAGTTTTGCTGTCCTCATTCTAATTGGATTGGCGACCCTGCTCTTCGTCTGGAGAACATACAACAAGAAGAGATATGGTCCACTGAATCGCCGAAAAACTCCTACGCCAACGACTTTAGAAGAGTTGAACAATCTCGGACTAATTGAACCTTCAACAATCGAAATGTTACAGCAGGATAAAGTCATCATATTCGAAAAAAATCCAGTGAAGGAACTCGAAGAATGAAACGTTGGCTGAAGTGGGGATTCATACTCATTGCCGGGCTCTTCATCATATGGAAAGTACAAGATGTCATGTCCACCAAATCAGAAGTACCTGATTCGCAACTTCTTGCCAAGGACGGTGTCTGTCTTGGTCTCAATTATCATCGAATCAAGTCACCGAATCTATGGAACAAAGCAATCGAGACTGTATCTGGATCTGATCATTTAAAACGATATAACGTATACGAAGATGAGTTTAAGGACCAAATCACTTGGATGAAGCAACAAGGTGTTCATTTTGCGACAGCAAAGGACATATCTGAATACGTCCGAGGGAATCCGATTCCGGAAAAATGTGTATGGATTTCTTTTGATGATGTGGACCATACGGTATATGAGAATGCATTTCCGATTTTAAAAGAAGAACAAGTGCCGTTCACCTTATTTGTCATTACAGGTCATGTAGGGGAACGATTCCAAAACTTAGAACTCTCCACATGGGATGAGTTGCGAGAAATAAATGAAAGTGGACTTGCCGACTTCGGCTCCCATACCCATGACTTTCATTACAGCCAAGATGGACAGGCCACATTTCTCGACCCGGCTCAACATGAGGCGTTTCGTGAAGACCTCCAAACAAGTCGTGACACTCTCCAACAAGAACTCGGATTGGATGTTACCGCAATCGCTTATCCATTCGGAGAAACGGATGATGCAGTGACTGCCATTGCCCAATCGGAAGGCTATACCGATGCTTTCATTTTGAGTCCTAACCCCATCACAAACGAAAATTCGTCTCTTTTTATCAATCGATACTTACTCGATCGTCAGCTATACAGTGAATTCGTCAAACCATATCTGCTCAACGAAAAACAAGACGCCCTCAACGACTGAGGACGTCTTGTTTTTTCTTGATGTCACTTCCCATAAACGCTTCCATCGTCGCCGAGGTTTCAGAAGAGATTCCATCTCGTTTAAACACTTTATAAACCGTTTGAATGATAATTTTCCAGTCCCCTAAAAACGTGATATGGTCCACGTATTGAACATCTAAATCAAACCGTTCTTCCCATGACAATCGATTGCGTCCGTTCACTTGAGCAAGTCCGGTAAGTCCAGGTCGCACTTCATGACGTCTTTTCTGTTTTTCATTGTACCTGGATAAATAGTCTACAAGTAGCGGTCGAGGACCGACAATCGAAATGTCTCCTTTTATGATGTTAATCAGGCTCGGTAACTCGTCGATACTCAAGGAACGTAACTTCTGACCGAATGGTGTCAAACGCTTATCATCGGGAAGCAGTTCTCCATGTTCATCTCGTTCCTCTGTCATCGTTCGAAATTTTACCATTTCAAAAATAACGTCGTCTTTCCCCGGGCGCTTTTGCCTAAAAAGGACCGGTCCACCGAGTTTCCATTTGATCAAAATTGAAACAACGAGTAAGAATGGACTCAGAAGAATAAATACGAAAGAAGCTAACAGTAAATCTTGCGGACGTTTTACATATGTTTCGTAAATCCTCATGACGCCTCCCCCTTTCTAGCACGTTTCAACGGTAAGATGGACTGTAACAATTCCTTCTCAAATAGATCTATTGTAAACACCCACGTAAATAGCGCGTAACTGAGAGCGAGCCCTATCGCTTTGATTACGAAGCCTAATAAAGAACTAGCAGGGAAAATCAACTGCATCATGATGCCTAATACGAGAATAAAGAGAAGACCAGGAGCCAACTTCAAGTGACATTCTTTAAAAAAGCGCCATACGTTTATCTGTAGAACGCGTACGTATACGATATTCATGAATAACGTATTTCCTGTTAAATAACCAATCATGACGGACAATGCGGCTCCACTTGCTCCATACGGACCACTTAAAAATGCTGAACAGATGAGAGCTATGATTGCGGAGATAATCATGCCGTATGCACGATAACGTACTTTATTCGTCGTGACAAGTTGAATATTGGCGATCTCTTGCGGGAGTGTGATGAGGCCCATCGCAATAAGTAACGAAGCAACAACATAAGACTCTTTAAAGTCATCACCTACCCAGAAGTGAATGAATTCGGCACCCATCGCAATAAAGGTCATAGTAATAAAACCGATGACATAAAGTTGAATACGGCCGACTCGAATCATGAGATCTTCAACTTCTTTTACTCCACCCGAGTGGTTGAGGCGTGTCACTTTGGGTAAAAATAATGAGTTGATGGCGGTGGCAATCAACAGAACATACCCTTCAATCACCATCCCTATTGAAAAGATAGCAACCGCGACCCCACTTGCAAAAATAACAAGGACAGTCGGCATAATGTGCATCAAAAAGTTCTGGGTAGCGGAGACGGCCGTTTGCCAGGAAGCGAATACAAAAATTTCTCGATACATCCCTTTCCCAGATGCTGCAAAATCAATTTTAGTGTCGGTCCACCTCCATACATACAACAACTTAAATACGTTAATAAGTAAAATCATTGAGGCATTGATCACAACAAGTGAGTAAACTCCGTATCCCGCAAGGAGTGCACCGATTGTAAAGCTGACAATGAGGATTTTTTCGAGAAATATCAAACTGTTCAACTGAATGAATCGTTCATTTACAATGAAAACGGCATCAATCGGTTTAGCTAGTAATGTGATTAAAATATAAAATCCGACGATTGGATACATCACTTTTAACTTATCCATATCAGATGGATTTAAGTTACCGTAGAGTACATCAAGGAAAAAATATAATGCGACAAGGAGAATGGCCAATAAGAAAGTCAAAAAGAAAAACATTTTGTAGGCAATTCCAAGAAATTGAATTTCTCCTGTTCGATCTCCGCTTGTACGATAATTGCTTAGAAATCGTGCGACAACAATTTCTAAACCAAGATTAAATGCAAAAATTGCAATGATAGAGAAAGATAATACATATAGTCCGTAATCACTTTGTCCGATCTTTCCAATCATCCACGGTGTGTACAGTAACCCCGAAATGATATTGAACCCAATCGAACCGTAAGAGACCAAAGCGCCATATTTAATTTGATTTGTGCTGTGTTGTTCAGGTTCGACTTCGTATTTGGTCGCCATGGTCCCCCTCCTTACTGGTATGCATAATAATAATGATTTTTATCGTAACGTGTTTCTCTACGATTCAACACCAGCCCGAGAATTTTGGTTCCTGTCAATTGAAGTTGATCTTTCGCTTTAATCACTTCATCTCGATCCGACGTTTCACAACTTAATACAAGGATTGACCCATCTACTAACGGGGCAAGAATTCGACTGTCAGCCACTTGCATGACAGGCGGAGCATCTAGAATGATGATATCGAACTGTGACTTGGCATCTTCTAGTAAATCAAGAAAGCTCGGAGCAGCAAGTAATTCTGAAGGATTAGGCGGCACCACACCAGCAGTGATGACAAAGAGGTGGTCTAACTGTGTTGCCTGAACCGCTGCTTCAACGGAAGAGCGCTTTGCCAAGATGTTGGATAAGCCATCACGAGTATCTAAACGGAAAATTTGATGAAGTGTCGGTCTACGCATGTCGCAGTCAATCAATAGCACCCGTTTTCCTAATTGCGAATACACAACAGCTAGATTACTCGCCGTCGTCGACTTCCCTTCCCCGGTAGAAGTGGATGTAATGAGAATTGTCTGTAACTGAGTACCGAGAGAGGTAAATTCGAGATTCGTACGTAATGTTCGATACTGTTCTGAAATCGGTGATTTCGGGTCATAGATAGTTATGAGATTTTTGGTCATATCTCTATGATAATTTTCTTTGCGTTTTCGGAACATACGGATCTCCCTCCTTCAATGGTTGCTGTTGTTTCGGTTCACGTTTTTCATTTTTAACATGGGGTCGCTCAAATAAGGGAATCGAGGCAATCACAGGAATTCCGAGAACTTCTTCAGCCTCTCGTTCCGACCGAATTTGTTTGTTGAATAACTGTCGAACGAGAATCACGCCACTACTGAGGATGAAACCAATTAACACGCCTAAAGCTGTGTTTCTTGGAATATTCGGTTCCACTGGTTCAGTCGGAGTAAAAGCCGGTGATAAGATTTGTGTGTTATCAATATTCATTAGTTTTGGTACTTCATTCGAAAAAACGCGACCTAGTTCATTGGCAATCGTCGTGGCCAATATAGCAGATTCTGACGTTGCTCGAATTGTGATGACTTGTGAGTTTTCTTCGCTTTCAATGACAATTTGATCTTCAAGTTTTTCAGGTGCATTCGTCACGTTTTGACGAACTTCGTTCAGAATGATTGGACTCTTCATTATGATTCGGTACGTATTTACAAGCCCTTGAGAGGATTGAATTTGCGTACTATCGAGCGTCTCGGAACCACTTTGTTTTGGGACGACTAAAATTTGTGTCGATGCTTCATATGTTGGGGGGATGACATAACGACTTAAAGAATAGGCCAAGCCACCGATAATGATCATCGTCAAGAGAATCGTCCATTTCTTAGACTTTAGAATGAACCAAATATCACGAATCGATGCATTGATGTCTTTCACAACGGTACCTCCTTTGTTAGTGTGAAGAAAAATAGATTTGTTAATTGATAAAAAACATTTCCCTCTCTCCAAGACGTTCAATTACCAACCTAAAGGAGATGTTTATTATTTTTTTGAAAGATGCATCATCGGCATCATCTGAAGTTCCTTTATTTCTTCAGCTCGTTCAATTCGATATTTGCTATACATGACGACAAAAGTTAATAATATCAACATGAAGGCGATAGCCCGTAAACGTAATGCTGTTCCAATATTATCGTTTGTTATCGCAATCAGACCGTTCCAAACAAACGCCTGTGTCAAGATAAAACCTTGCACTTTCGTTAGCCACGCGCGCTTCATCCATAGAAAACTTAAAATGAGAATCATCGGTAACGCCTCGATAAAAAATACGATTAGTGTCGTCGCGCTGTGAACATGCCATGGTAACGGTCCAATCAAATTTCCAAGATAACTGTGCATATAGTTCGCTAAAAACAGGACGTAATTGGCAGTATCAAGTTGAATACCCATTTGACTGCCACCAGCAAGTATCCCAATCCCGTCGGAACGATACTGTAATGCAGAGCGCAGTGTCTTATCGACAATCGGAATCACCACATCCATCGAGAACGTATACACGAGGCCAAAACCAACGACGACCAGAAAAATGATCATCATTGGGCGCATTACTTTTGAAAGGAATTGAATCGCAAGCCAAATGGCAGTTGCCATCACAAAGGATAAAAGTGCATACGTCCGGAATTGACCGAGTAACCAAACCGTGGGAATCAATAAAATGAAATACGTCCAATTCTTTTCAAACAGCCAGCGAATTGCGAGATAAGTCGCCGCAACAAACAACATATAAATCCAAACATCTCGATAAATCGAGGTCGTAATATTAATAAATAAGCTGATATATGCAGCAAAACCTAAGAGTGCAAATAAATAGGCTTGCTGACGAATCTCGTCCTCTTTGTGCTCAAATCGAGAAGTGACGATTTGAATGGAGACTAGCTTTAAGGCGAAGTGAATTAATAGGGCCACCCCGGCAAAGTTGAAAAGGCGGATTGCAAAGACGCTCTCCACTCCAATCAACTGCATCAATTTCCCAATCACCCATGGATATATCGATGTGCGGATCCATGATAAGTCATAAAATACATTCATGGCTTGTTCCCAATAAAAGACCCCGTCATCGCCTTCACCAAACAAATGATAGGAAACGCCATTACCAGTCGTGTAAATGGCTAACATATAAAAGGCGGTTGTCGCGAGCAAATAATAAAACAGAATCAGATACTTGACGACTCCTACCTCCTTACTCATTTTCATGACGTTTCCTCCTTTTGTTATGCAGGTGGTGAATTGAATTTTTGATAAATCCGACGCATTTCAGACTGTGATTGATTGATATCAAACGATTTGACCAATTCACTATTATGAAGTCCCATTTTTCGAGAGAGTTGAAAATCAAGTTGCATCGTACGAATCGCTCGGGCAAATCCAGTCACATCATTCGGGGCACACTTATAACCCGTGACGCCTTCGATTGAGTAATCATTGATTCCATGCACATTTGATGTGATCAACGGTAACCCTGCCGCCATTGCTTCCAACGCCGCCATACCCAATCCCTCTCTCTTTGAAGGGAAAACGAAGCAGTCAGAGGCTTTCATCACCTCAAAAACATCTTCTCGAAATCCTAGCAAATGAACGTGATTGGTTAGATTCAATTCTCTAATGATTTCCTCGATCCGCTTCCGATTCTCTCCTGTTCCGGCAATCATATAATGTAACGTCGGTTCTTGGAGCGTGGCAATCGCCCGAATAATGGTCTCGTGATTTTTGTTCTCGTTTAGTTCACCGACCGATAGTAAAACAAAATCTGACTCTTCAAATCCTCCCAACTCTTGTCGTTTCTTCGGACGATCAATCACGGTTTCTTCAATGCGCTTTGTATCCACTCCAATGCCAGGAATCCGAAATGTTTGTGAGGTTTTAAATGTTTTGGCTCGTGAGTAATCTTCTTCATTAATGGTAACGAGCGTATCCGTCATACGTGCAAGTGTTCGTTCGACCGGATAATATAACATCCAATTTAATGAGGGGCTTCCCTTAAAGAAGTGAAAACCATGCGCAGTGTACATACAAGGTGTATGAGTTTGTCTTGCGACGAGGCGTCCAATCACGCCACCAATCGGAGAGTGACAGTGAATGAAATGATACGATGTGGATGTCATAACCTCTTTTAGCTGTTGGTAAGCTCGAACGTGCGCATTCATTTTTTTTATGTCACGTTCGAAGTCAATTTGAAATAGCCGAACACCTTGTTGTTGCAAATTCTTTTTGATGTTTGCAATCTTATCTTCAGAGTACATGCTCCCCCACTCAAAATTCGTGGCAACGTCCACGTTGTAGCCCATCTCTTGCAGCATACGAATATTATCACGATTGAAACTTTCAATCATGGATACGACAGAAGCCACCATTAGAACACGTTTCATCTCATTCCCTCCTCACACGCGTTTTCTCAAATAGTTGACGCCGCGCAACATGAAAACGAGAGGAATCGTTCTTTCTCGTTTGCAAAACTCAAAGAAAGTTCGCCATTTCAAATCAAAATAATGTAAATCCATGTGGGCGTACGCTTTTTTATACTCATCTCGACGAAGAACGTCTTTCAGCGTGTTTGCTTTTAGACGCAGTGATTTAGAAGAAGCCATTTCATTAATTCCGATACCAATCATGCTTAAGGCAATTCGGTTATTTAATGCTTCTTTGTACTCTTCACCGAGTTGATGAACTTCAATATAATTCATTAAAATATGAAAGAAGTGAACACGAGATGCAATCAAGTCTCGTTTATATGCACTTGACATGGACTGTTGATCTGTTTTTCGATAATGATAAAGAGGATAGTTAATATAAACGAAGCGTTCACAATGTTCTAATGCTTCGATTTGAAAGTATAAATCGCTAAATGTTCCATACGGACCGTTCCCAAATTTCAAATGTTTGATTAAATCACGATGATATAAAGTAAAACAATTCGAATTAAGTGCATCTACATTTTCTGGGTGTGCCAATTCCTCCCCGATTAATCCGAACAAGCGACGATGTACGAATTGTCTTGTTTCTTCTTTGTCGTAGGATAAATAGTTAGCGTTAAAAATCTGTTTTGGTAAAGAACGTTCACCATACTCACGCACGTAAGTTCCCATCACGGCGTCAGCACGCTCCCGTTCTGCATATTCGACAAGTGTCTGAATCGCTTCTAATTCAATCCAGTCATCACTGTCAATAAACATGAAGTATTCACCTGCTCCAGACTTTAGACCGCGAGTCCGGCTAAACGCACAACCACGATTGGTTTGATCCATAATCCGTAGCCGCTTATCATCGTATTCCATCAGGATATCTAAACTACGATCGTTACTACCATCGTTGATACAAATGATTTCGAGATGTGGGTAAGTTTGGTTGATTAAACTGTCGATACATTGCCGAATGTATTGTTCTGCGTTATAAACTGGAACAACCACACTAACAAGTGGCATTGAATGCACCATCTACTCTTCACTCCTCTAAGTTGTAAATTCTAGTTGTCATGTAGAAAAAACACATTCACAAGCTATGTTATATCTCATTCTTCCCATTCAACATTTTCCATAAATACGAATTGAAATGAGTAGCGAATAATTTTTTAGTGAATTATCATAAGGGCTCCTTTTGAAGCGGCACAACAAAAAAACAGACCGAAAGTTTCGGTCTGTTCGTCGTCATGTGGTAGATGGTTGTTCATTCTGTAGATTTGCGAGCACGTTCTGGAAGAGTCGGTTGTTCACCTGATCCGATACGTAGGAGTTGTGTGGCGTGAGACTCACCCACGCAAACTCATACAACGGATGACTCGGTTGAATCGGCTCCGTTTCGAACACGTCGAGCGCGACGCCGAAGAATTTGCCTTCTCGGAGCGTCTCGACAAGTGCATCCTCGTCGATGATCGCCCCGCGCGCCACATTGATGAGGATTGCATCTTCTTTCATCGCCGCAAGCGCATCCCGATCGATGAGGTGATACGTCTCGTCCTTGAGCGGTAACGCCAAAATGACGACGTCGCTCTCTTTCAACACGTCTTGGAGTTCGTCCAATAACACATAACGATCGACAAACGGTACGTCTTTTTCACGGTGCCCGACACCAATCAGATGCATATCAAATGCACGCAGTCGTTTGGCGATTGCCTCACTGACGTTGCCGACACCGAGTAGCGTGACCGTCTTGCCCGTCAGTTCAAGTAACCGTCGTTCTTTTTCCCATTGTCGGTTTTGTTGCTTCTCCCGAAACGCGGCCCCATGTTTCATAAAGTCGAGCAATTGCCAGACGACCCATTCCGCCATCGGCACGGCATATGTATCGCCGGCGTTATAGACGCGAATTCCTTTTTCTTTCAAGGCTTGAACGGGTAAACGGTCAAGGCCGGCACTCACTGCTTGAACGACCTGCAATCGTGGAAAATCTTCAAGCGCCCGATATGCAAACACGTTTTGGCAGACGAGCACCTCCACTTCAGATACATCTCGTTCTTGAATGTCTGACTCTTTTTCAAGAATGGTGACGTTGTGGCCTAACTGTTCAAGTCGTGCTTGTTGGTCGAGGGATAGACGCATCCCTGTCACCCATACGTTCATGACAACATTCCTTTCTGTTGTTGTATTTCTGATGTGATGGCTTGAACCTCGTCGACGAGCCGTAGACGATTTTGTTCAAACCACTCCACAGGCATCGTTTCGAGTTGTTGCTCATATGCCCTAATTCTCCATACCCCTTCTTGGAACGATTGAGCCTGCTGTGACGACACTTTTGTCGCATTTCCGATATGACAGAAACTCCGAGACAAAATGACGCACGACGAACCGAGGCGGACATGCTCTGGAATGATTCGCTCGGCAGGCACCCGCCCCTCCCCGATTCGGGCGATCCCACCGAAGCCATACGGAATACCAGCATCACGGATTTGCGTGACAATCGTTTCGACGAGTCCATTCGTGAGCGGTTCAAACAGAAACGCCTGACCATAACTCAAATGAAGATCGTTCAGTCCGATATGAATTGAATCGATTCCGTGTAAACGTAATACGTCCGGCATGCACGCGACCGCTTCTTTCGTCTCACAGAGAAGACAAACTTTGACGCGCCCCCCGACCATTTCGATAAATGTCTCCACTTCAGCTACCGTTTTATAATATGGCAACATCAACATGTCCGCACCACGAAAAATCGCTTCGTTTATTTCGAAACGTGACCCTGCATGAATCGGATTGATGCGGACGAGCAACATCGAATGTTTCAAGACCGAACGGATGCGACTGATATCGTGCATCGAATGTCTTGAAATGACCGTGTCGAGATGCCCCTGTCGTTCTGATTTTCCGTTCAGCTCTAAATCTATAAAAATTAAGTCGACTCCATTCTGTTCGGCCAAAAGTGCTACTTCTGGCTGATTGGTGATATACATGAATGCCAAGGACATCGTCACATCCCCCTTTAAAAAATCACTACGATTTGAAATTAGCCATCACCAAAAACAATGAAACAGAAAAGAATAGCATCTTTTTGCAACGTACATGGCTTCTGACTATCGTACAGAAATCATGCTCGAAACTTCTTTTCCGTTTTGTTTGAAATCAAGAGAATCGGCAATAATGTCATTACAGACAAAATCTTTCGACAAGTTTCGGCAAAGGGGTGACTTCCAAATGGAATGGGTTGTTGTTTTCGGGGCGGGTGGTCACGCACAAGTACTAATCGATATCTTGGAATTAATGGGGATTTACAAAATAGCTGGAATATATGACGACCATCCCGAATTAGTCGGGAAATTCATTTATGGTTACCCCATACTCGGTATGATTGGTGCAAGTACTGTCATTCGACAGGGGATTATTGGCATCGGTGATAATGATCAACGTGCCTCGATTGCGAAGCGAATAAACGAGAAAATGCCAAACTTTGAATTCATATCCGCCGTTCATCCTAGCGCTATCATCGGAAAAAACGTAACCATTGGTCCAGGTGTCGCTGTGATGGCCGGAAGTGTCGTCAATCCGAACACACGACTCGACGCACACAGCGTCGTCAACACGATGTCTTCTGTCGACCATGATTGTCACCTCGCTCCATTTTCATCCATTGCACCTGGTGCTCACCTTGGTGGCAATGTTCGTCTCGGCGAACGCTCTTTCATCGGAATGGGCGCGACAGTCATCCATAATATTCACATCGGATCCGATACGGTTGTCGGGGCTGGCGCGACGGTCGTTTCCAATCTGCCGAGCCAAGTGATTGCTTACGGTACGCCCGCAAAAGTGACACGTCGACGAGAAGTTCGAGAGAAATATTTATAAAACTGCAGAAGAAAGTTAGAAACACCTCGTAAAATTTGGATTTCCTATCCGAATTTTACGAGGTGTTTCTATGCTTCAATTCCTATACACTAAAAAAGTTGATAAAAGATTTTTTATCGTCCTAAATTCTATTTTTCTCTTAATTTTTTCAAATTAAACACCGATATACCGATATATATAGTAATGATTTTTTAACTACTGCCCGTACAAATGATCGAATGATTTATGTATTGACATTCAATCATGAAAAATAAATTCTAATCATATATGGATTCTAGAATAGGATAGACCTTTCATGTAACGAATTACTGGTTGTTTACCGGATTCCATGACTTACGATAAGTTGATAAGGAGATCTTCATGCGATATCTCGTTTTTGCCTCACTTTCATGTCTTTTTTTATTATCTGGTTGTTTCACCGATGAACCAAAACCGTCCAAAGAGTATAACAGTCAATTCCCAACTGAATTGTTTATTCGAAAACATTTAATGACGGACAAAAGTTTGATTCAAACAGATATCACCAATCGGGATCATGAATTTTTGTCTGAGTCCCTCGGGCTTTATTTACTATTTTTAGTTCAACAAAAACGTGAAGACGAATTTGCCCAGCAAGTCGATGTGCTCGAACACTATTTTTTGGATGACTCCAATCTAGTCAGTTGGCGACTCGAACAAAGCGATGACACGCTCACCCAAAGTCCAGCCAATGCATGGATTGATGATGCTCGAATCGTTCATGCTTTATATCAGGCAGCAGATGTATTTGACGAGATGTCATACGCCGTCTTAGCCAAACGCATCGCCGAACCACTGACGACCTATGCAGTGAAGGACGGGCTTCCCGTCGATTATATCAATCGGTCTACAAATGAAACAGGTGATGTGTTGACCCTTAGTTATTTAGATGAATCCGCACTCAGCCTTATGTCATCATCAAGTAATTTATACGAAAATAGTAAGAAACTACTTGAAAATGCGCCTTTGAGCGATCCATTCTTTGCAAAGTCCTATTCCATTCCTGAGAAAACATATCAATTCGATGATGAAATCAATATGATTGACCAACTTTATGTCGCTCTTCGTTATGAACAATTCGGATTATCAACAAACTCTTTCTATATGTTTTTTAAAGATGCCTTTAATCAAGGTCCGGTGTTTGGTCGGTACGACCGAATGACAAAAGAACGAATTGTTGATTATGAATCTCAAGCCGTCTATGCGTTAGCTGTTTTTTATTTACTCGAACGCGACGAGCGTGAGTTCGCGGAAGAAGTGATGGAACGTCTACAGTCCTCGATGGTCTCAGATTCTTCATCTGAATATTTCGGAGGGTATCTTGACATCTCAACAAAAGAGACGCACTCATTTGATAACTTATTACCATTACTAGCAGAAGGGGGACTTGAGAATGGATACCTCATTCCGTAAAACAAGTCTGATTAGTGTACAAATCGGTTTATTGCTCTTTGCCGTCGCCGTATTGTTTATGTATGTGCCCGATTTAGGGAAAGTGCAAAACGAGGGAATGATGCTTATCGCTCTAGCCATATGTATTAGTTTGTTTGCAGGAATGCGAGCTGGTTTATTCACTACCTTATTAATCTTATTCCTTTTCGGAAGTCTTTATTTTTGGAATATCTTCTTTCGTCCGGGTGACCAAACCTTCCTTTTTTCAGAAGCCACTCTCTTCTACTATGGACTTTGGCTTATCGGACTCGTGATTTTGAGCGGAAGCATCTACGAGCGAATCAACCAATTGAGTCAATCCAATATCGCATTACTCGAAAAAGTCAGGCGCCTCGTCGCAATCGATGATGAGACCGGACTCGACAATGCCGATCGTTTCGAATTAGAGCTTCAATTAGAAATTGACCGGACAAATCGTCATGGTGAATCGTTCACCGTTCTTTTATACAAAATTGATCATTTATCGGATTTTAAAGGATTGTATGGAGCAGAAGAATCGACTCGGTTCTTAACATTTTTCAGTGAGCGGTTACATCAATCCACACGAACGACAGATAAAAAATTTCGATTGTCCACTGAAGAGTTCGCTCTTATTTTGCCGTATGCTTCAGAAGAACATATGGAAATTATTTTGAACCGCTTCAGAAAAATGATTGGGGACTATCACATTTCGAACGGGAAAACCGTCTCATTCACGAATCATATTGCCCATTATACCGTCACAAACAAATCTGGCGTTGAATCACCAAAGGACGTTTTGGGTCTCATGCGAAACGAGTTGAAGAGCTATGCGCTATAAAGTAATCTTCTTTTTATTCGCGATATTTTGTATGCCACAACTGGTTCACGCACAAAATTCTCACGTTACAATCATTTATAGTTCTCAATCGAACGATATACCGCCAGAAGTATATAAATTGGATGCGCTCATTTCTCGTTTTTCTGAAAATATTGATATCGTTCGCGATACAGAAGTAATGACAAATTCGCTTAGTAAGACGAGTCATCTTTTCTACTACGGTGTAAATCCTTCTTCAATCCCTGAGTCGACTCTTGAGCAAATCAATCAGTCCAATATTCCACTCTATGGCATTGGTTACAATGTCGATCAACTCAATGTATTCAAGCAACTTGAGGCAATACGCATTCAGGGTGTCTCGAAGTTTCATCAAGCGCGAACGGATACGAATTTAACCTTTGAGTTAGCTGACACTGTTTTTTCGGTAAATCAGGATGATTCAATCGTACATGCGAGTTTGATTGAAAAAAATACGAAACGGCCGTTGATCATCCAAACAGGTACTCATTTTTATTCGGGAGCCTATAACCTCTTGAACCGTTCTTCCCTACTCGTGGCAGACAGTTTATATGACTTTTTTAAGGTCAAAGCAAAAGATGAACATCTTGGCTATCTTCGATTAGAAGATATTAATCCGAGTACAGACCCGGTGCTTCTCGAGAAGGTCGGTAATTACTTGTTAAATCGTGATATCCCGATTCTGTTAGCCGTGATCGCCGTGTATGTCGATCCCGATAGCGGACAAAATGTGCACTATACCGACCGTCCGAAACTGCTACAAGTAATCAATCGACTCGAAGAACGCGGTGCTACAGTGATTTCTCATGGATACACCCACCAATATCGTTCTTCTGAGACAGGAGAAGGGTTTGAATTTTGGGATGTCGAAAACAATCAACCGGTTCTCGTACCTTCAAATGAGACGCCACCGATATTAAAGCAACAAGAAGCGTTCAGTAACGACCATGACTATAAACAGTACATGAAAACGGTCCTTGAAGGAGAAACGAACTACATTCGCTCGAAGTTGACCCGCTCTATTCATGAGCTCGTCTCTCTTGACCTGCATCCCTTAGGTTTTGAAGCACCCCACTACACGATGTCGCACTCTGGCTATAAATTGGCATCGGAGCAATTTTCTAATATTTTCGGGCAAGTGCAGTGGAGTAACACCGACTGGGAAGTCATGGGAACCACGCCTTACATCTCAAAACCCACTCTGTTACATGGAATGACGCTGTATCCAGAAACGATTGGATATGTGCGTACCGACCTGCCTAGACCTGTTGAGGAAATGCGTCGAGCACGTGATGAGATGATGATTGTCCGAGAGTCGATGATTGGTGGGTTTTACCACCCTTATATCGGAACGGAGCACTTACCCGCTCTCGTGAATATGATGGAATCGACTCCTGGTTTCCGATGGTTCGATTTGCGTGAGCAAGATGAGCAGGTGAGCACGGCAGATGTACGGATCACAAGTGTGGATGGCACCCTCACATTGCGGGATGACCGTTCTCAAGTAATCAATCAACTAAAGCCATATCTCCCGACATCATTTCTTGAACGCTCACTTTTGGCACTCGCCCTCATTACGCTAGTAGCAGTCCTTACTTTTTTAACGTATACACTTTACTTGCGCACGCAACGTAAAAAACGACTCTTCAAGGAGCGTGGGTAATCATGGCAAACATCCTCTTCTTATTTTCACTCGTCATGATTTGGGTGATGCTTTTATACCATATGTTTTTAATGCAAGGTGGGTTTTGGCACTTCATGACGTTTCGAAACCCTATCCCGGAATGGTCAAAGCATATGCAAGACTTGCCCAAAGTATCTGTTTTGATTCCGGCACATAATGAAGCTGTTGTGGTAGCCGCGACGTTACGAGCAATGTCTCGAATCGCCTACCCGCATGACAAACTCGAAGTCATATTAATCAATGACAACTCGTCAGATCGAACGGGCGAAATCGCTCAACAGTTCGCTGACAAGTACGCCTTTATCCATGTCGTACAAACGTCACCCGCATATGCCGAACGAGGAAAATCATCTGCCCTTAACTATGGATTAACTCAGTCCTCAGGAGATGTGATTGTTGTCTATGATGCTGATAACACACCGGAAAAAGACAGTGTTTATCACTTAGTCATGGGATTGTTGAATGACCCGAAAGCCGGAGCGGTCGTAGGGAAATTCCGAGTGACAAATGCGTATGAGACACTTCTCACTCGCTTGATCAACATTGAAACGATTTGTTTTCAGTGGATGGCTCAAGCTGGACGATGGAAATGGTTCAATATCGCTACAATCCCTGGAACAAACTTCGCAATCCGTCGCTCAATCATCGAAGAGTTAGGTGGATGGGATGAAGCTGCACTTGCGGAAGATACAGAGCTGACCATTCGTGTTTATGAGCTCGGGTGGCATATTCGCTTCTTCCCTGCCGCCATCACGTGGGAACAGGAGCCCCAGACACTTAACGTTTGGTGGAAACAACGCACACGATGGGCTCGTGGCAATCAGTATGTCGTACTAAAATTCATGAGTCAGCTTTTTTCATTGAAACGAAAAAAAATCGTTTTCGACATTATTTACTTCTTCTTCACTTACTTCCTGTTCTTCTTTGGAGTCATTCTCTCGAACAGTTTATTCATCATTAATCTATTTATCGATATTGGTCTTGAAGTTGGAAACATCACACTCATCTTATGGATTCTCGCCTTTTTGCTATTTGTGACCGAGGTATTTGTCACACTCAGTATCGAGCGTTCTGAATTCAACGTACAAAACTTTTTCACCGTGATTTTGATGTACTTCACGTATAGTCAACTTTGGATTTTACTTGTCATTTATTCACTCTATCTTGAAACAAAACGTATAGTATTCAATCAAGAAGTCAAATGGTACAAAACAGACCGATTCGACTAAGAGGAGCACACTATGAAACCTTATATGCCATATTTACTAAGTACGTTTTTAATTTTCTCGACAACTTCTGCTCAAGCTGCCAGCAGTATCCGTTCATCCCTTCCAATCGAATCAAAAAGCGATGCTGGGGAACGCCTGCTGACAACAAATGATGATGTGTTGCCCGGAGAAACTTCTTCCCGGACTTATACATACACGATGGTGGGTGACGAGAAGGCCGGTTCAGCGAAATACTTGTCACTTGATTGGGTCCATTCTGAATTATTGATTGCGCCGTCAGCCCTTACAATTGATATTGATGGTGAACCATTGAAATCGGTAGCGTTGACGAAGAAGACGTCACAAGGAAATGTGAAGGTACCTCTTCAAAATCAACACTTAACAAAAGGTACACATGAAGTGACGGTCCGATTCACAGGAATCATCGAAGGTCGGATGTGTGATACCGGGAATACATCAGGAAGTTGGTTAACCGTTCGTCCGTCTAGTTTTGTTTCAGTCGGAAATAAGGCTGAACTATCCTTAAACGATTATCCGAATCCATTCACACAGACGACAAACCAAAAGTTGACCGTTGTTCTTCCAAGTTCACCTAAAATAGACTCATTGGAAGCAGGTCTTCTCCTATACAGACAGTTAAAAGGTGATGCAACCGACCCAGATCATGTGTCGCTTCAATATGAAGAGCAGTTAAAATCATTAGATGGTCGCTATATTTTCATCGGTCAAACGGACTCCTTCAATGGTCCTGTCAAAGATTTCATCAAAGAATTAAAGACACTCCCGAAAGATGAAGAAGTTTTGTTTGAACAAGCCCGTCTTGTAAGTGATGGAAAATCCGCTGATGCGATGTTTGTACTCGCTGAGAAGGCTGATGCTTTTGAAGGAACATTAGACCATCTATTGCTCGTCCAACAACGTCAGCAACTAAACGGGGAACAATTGACATTAACGAGCGCACCATCCATCCCAAAGATCGGAGATACGATTAATTTACGTGCGCTTGGTGCTGCGGATTTAATGTTGAGCGGGAGTCAAGCCGTTAGTCCGAACTACTTTTATCCGTTACCTGTTATCGATAAACAATCTGTGGTTGAGCTCGATGTACGTTTCAAAGCCTCAGAAAATTTAGTAGTGGAACGAGAAGGTGCCCTCGCACCTGAATTGATTGCATGGGTAAATGGTATTCCTCACTCAATCCCATTAACAGACATGGAGACAGATGATGAATGGCAACATCACGTCATCCGTGTTGATGCTTCGACACTTAAAAAAGCAACGTTCTTAGACGTATCATTTGAGGCAAATGGATTGCGCTCAGAGGCACCATGTAACGCAAGTGATTTAGATCGTTGGATTTTCGTTTCGAGTGACAGTCAAGTCACGTTACCCGTGAACAACGGACAGGCAAATAACGAGGTCTTTTTAAATATGGCCAGCCTCTTCACGATGGATTCTGGCATCGTGTTCGTCGTTCCGGATGAAGCGAACGAGAAATCATTAAAAAATATGGCAGATGTCATGAGCGGCTTACCGATCACACCTTTGACAGCACAAGTCGAATTCGTTCGTTCTAGCGAAGTGACTGAAGAAATGGTGAGCAATCGCTCAATTTTCTTCATTGGAAATCCAGAGGAAAGCCCTTTGTTCAATGAACAAAAAGAAAATTGGATTGTCACGAAGGACAAGCAAATTGATTTGGCGCAGTATGGCTTTATTCCAGAAACGTCTTCCGAATTTGCTTGGATTCAACCCTCTCCATGGAACGAGGACAAGGCGATGATTGTTGTTTCCACCAAAGATGCAATCGACCCGAACTTGATTCAAACACTTGCTTTTCCGAGCGAGACGTTTAGTGTGGCGGTAAAAAACCAGAATGGATCTATTTTTACGAATAGCTCGAGTGTGGCTAGTGAGAACTCAAATGCAAATGCGACATCCGATGAACAATCATCGATTTCTGTCGATTCGAAATGGTACTTCGTCGGATTCATCGTGTTAATTGGATTGATTATCATCATCCTACTCTATATGCGACGCAATAAGAGAACCTCTTGATGATGAGAGCATCTTTTTCACAAAATCATGAATTCCATACAAGACGAATTGGTCACCTGATGTGACCAATTCCCGAGTAGTCAAAGGACCGATTGAGAGATCGGTCCTTTTCGTATGTAAAAAAACGAAAGGAATCACCTTTCGCTCTCACAATTGAATATTTTGCGTGGCTGTCACCGGATAACGACCGAATGCCCACGTATGGTCTGCGCGAAGCGTTGCGTCTGAGACGAGGAAGTAATCGAGTCGCCCGTTCCCAGGCTGGTTCGGGACCGGGTCGTTCCACGTCGTATCGAGATGGTACCATTCGTTGTTCACACGGACGAGGTTCCACGCATGAAGACCATTTGCGACTTCCCCAGAAATATAACGTGCTTCGATGCCTGCCGCCTCCAACAATAAGAGCGTCGTCAGCGCATAGCCTTCACACACCCCTTCCCCGTTGAACAAAATCGAATACGGCGTATATGGACTTGCCAGACTATCTAGATTATAGGCAGTGTGCGAGACGACGTAGTCGTTCACGTATTTGACCTTCCCGACCTCGTCCAAATCACGCGGCATGTCGCGAATCACTTTGCTCACGCGTTCTTGTACTTGTGCGGCCTCGGAAGCCGTCATGTCGTAGTTCAGTTTCATCTGCAAGTTGGAGACGCCATTCTGCTCAATCCATTTCGATTCTCCTCCACGCGAGAGGCGATACACATAGATGTGATGTCGCTCAATCCATTCCCACGCCGCATCCATCGTCTGTTGCATGTCTCCCGTATCCCCTGTATATGGAATCGAGAACGTCTCATCGAAGCGGGTCATATGATAGGCGATAGCCGTCCCGAGCGTTTCGGCTGAATCAATTTCGTATGGGAGTTTGAACGACTTCCCGAGCACGGTTGTCTCACTTTCGACGTGTTGTGGACCAAACCAGTTCGCCACGTCAAACGACTTCGTTTCTTGCGCGACGATATTCCCACTCACGCTGGCAATTCCGAAAAAGATTATCGCAAGTGCCCATCTTCCGACAAGAGCCAAGGAAGACAACCATCCATATTTCAACACACGATTCAGCTCATCGTTGACGGCTTGCTCGAGTTGATGACGCTTCATTAAGTTTCTTCCGTTGAGCTGAAAGACGACACCGCGATAAATGGGATCGAGTATGTCAAACTGACGCCCAGGATGATGCTTCGCAGCACGTAACGCATGACGGGCCGAGAATAAGCCGGCACGTAAGCGCGTGTGAATCCGAAACATCTGAAAAGCGCGCACTCCTAACAGACAACCCAAAGGTAAACAAATCAACAGCAAAGCCATTCCAATCATCATAGAACTCATACATCCACCCTCATAACAGTAGTCACTTCCATTTTCATCAAAAAACAATAGAAAAATGATATTAACCAAAAGACTTAAATTTCAAACGATTAAATTTTCATATACATTTTTTTACTCACAGCGTATAGGATTTCATCTAATCGTTTTAAAAACAGATTCATCATTATTGAACCGAGTTCATTCGTCAACATCGAAAATGATTATCTTCCTAGCTAACACAACCAATTATTCATTATGTAATAACGATATGTACGTATGGTTACCACGAACATTTTATAACCACGTTCATTATTTCCTCTACTTCCTACATACTTTTATTGTTTACTTGTCTCATCAATGATTTTAGGAGGAACATATGTCTTACTCACTCGATACCATCTTACAACTTGAAAACTCGACCGAATTCAATCGTCTTCATCAGCAGTTCCATCAATTCAACCCACTCAAAGTGCTCCGTGTCGATCAATACGAAATCCGTCACTCGAACGTGCTCGCCTGGCTATTCGACCCAAACGAGAATCACCGCCTCGGTAGCTTCTTTTTGCGGAAAATCCTCATGAATCTTGTCACGAAAGCAGAAAATGAGGAGAAGATTGATGAATTTGATTATTTGGCGTTTCTGCACACACCACTTTCCGATGCAATCGTACATCGGGAGTGGTCAACGAATGGAAACGGCGCCATCGACTTATTAATTGAAATCCCGTCTTTGAATATCATCCTGCTCATCGAAAACAAATTTCACTCTGCTGAATCGAACAATCAACTAGAACGATATTTAAACAGTGTGATGACGCGCTATCCAGGTTGGGATATCCTTCCTGTATTTTTGACCCTATCTGGGGAGTCACCGTCACACGATGCGTATTGGATGCTGGCATACGAAGATGTTTTGCAAATCATTCATCAAGAACTTGAACTCAATAAAGAGACAATTGCCGATAGCATTTACGACTTTTTAAGTTTTTATGTGGCACTCCTCGAGGAACAATTAGTCGAAGATGAAGATACGATGCAGATGGCGATGACACTCTATCAAAACTATGCATCTGCTATTCATTTGATTTGCGCAAATGCCTATCGAGATACGCATCGTCAAAAACAAATTGAATTACGGACAGCCGTGGATACGCTTAACGAATTATCTTCTTCTCAGCGCGACCACCTGACGAAAATTTATTCGAAGAAACGCAAAACGATTGACTACATCTTTAAAATTGGGAGCAATGTCATGTACCAAGCATTTCGACTATTTGCGGACCGCTTTACACTACCGGAACATTTACATCGCCCACACGCAAAAGTACCGAATTATGTTCCTTCATCGTGGGCTCCTTTTTTAGAAAACATAGGTCCACTTGAAAGTCCGTATTGGCGTGGATATGGATTAATTATTTGGTTCTCACGAGAATGGAATCAAGACTTGAAAGTTCACGTAGAAGTAGGACCGATTGACTATCCAGAGCGCTTGCGACTGCTTAGCGCCCTGCAGGAACAAAATGTATCATTCCGTCCTTCAGGTATGCTTGAAGGAAAAAAATATACGAAGATTTACGTTTCGAATACACACGTTGAGGACTGGACAGATCCTGTCTGCGTGGAACGAGCGATGACTTCACTCGTGACGACAGATTCTTTTAAAGAGTTTGAAACCATTGTTTTGAATACATTGAATTCACTTTACTCACATGCACAATAATCTTTTCAAAAAGCACCTGCTCATTTAATGAGATGAGCAGGTGCTACTTATGTTTCTAGAGCTTTCTGATAAATCACGGGTATTAGATCACCCCTTAAAAACAGTGGATGTTTCGGATAGTTACCTCTGACCGTTCGTTCTAGGCAATAGCTATCGTGTTCGCGCAATAAATGAAGGGTCTCTTGAATTCGTCTCGTCTTGAGAGGACTTGGGAGAGCTTGTCCCCACGCAACAATGACTTGTTCCGATTCGCGTACCATTTCTAAAATATGATGGTCGTTCTCTGGACCAACTGGATCATCAATATTCTTTAGTGCGGTTGGATCTGTAGAAATGTAAGCAAATAAATTCGCTACTTTTATGCCATCGTAACCCCATTTTTTTGCATAACTTATACATTTACGAAGAGTCGGATCAGGTCGGGTTTGATTTCCGACACTAGGATTTAACATGATGAATGTAACGTAGCGCCCCCCATCATTCCACTCACACGTAAATTGATATCGATACTTTTTTGATTCGTCAATCAATGCATGAACACGATAAGATAAATCCCAATTGCCGCTCACCTTACCATCTCCTTTTCCTATTATTAGCATGATTATACACTAATAAAATGTATAATTTTTTAATAATTTGTAACTGAAGTGAATGACTAAATATTAACAACAAGACCAGTCTGTTTTGCCTCAGGCAATTTGAACTGATCTTGTTGTTTTATGCATCTATTTTTTGATACCGTTTCAACTTCTCAATTAGTCCTTCTTGAACCTGTAGAGCTTCTTGTCTTTCGACAGCTCGTGATTCTGATAATTCATCTACAATCTCAGATAACTTTACAATGCCTTCATGGAATAAGCGCATCCGATCTTCGAAATGGTTCGACATCGCTTCCAACTGTTCTTGAGAAGAACTAAATGCCTCATGCGACTCCTCGACATGCTCATTTACAGTATTGAGTTCTTCCTGTATATCTTGCAGCAATAAATTTTGATTCTTTACTAACCGAGACAGTTTCGTACCAAATTCTGATTGACTCTCTGTATGTGTTCGTTGCGTCTCGAGTTGATGTTGCATACTCGAATGCATTCGTTCTAATTGTTCGATTTGCGTATGTAATGTAGTAGACAAACGCTCCATACTTTCTGTGATCAACACTTGGCGTTGTTCCTCTCGTTTCGCCTGCTCTGTATTAACACGTTGCCATTCTTCTTGAATGAGTGTAAAACGATTCTCCTGCTCAAGGTGTTGCTGACGGTTGATTGTGAAAAACTCATCCATTTTCAAAAACCATTCTGCTTGATGACCATTCATAAGTGCGAACAATTCGGTTTGAGACTGTTGCGATTGGTGCGACAGAACGTTCTGCCAGTTGTTAAGCTCGCTCACAAGAGCTTGTTGATTCTCAGAAGTTTGTTTTTTTGACTCTTCAAACATGTTAAAGAGTGTCTGACCGACTGCGAAAATCGCTAACGAGAATACGCCAATCAACGTCCATTTCACCCAATCTGTCGTTTGTGTGATGGCCGCGAGCGAACCTGCTGCAATCGCCATGGTGACCGATAGTTGATAGTTCTTCATTTCAAATCCTCCAATTTCACTTCCTCATGCCATTCAGGAAGTGTTTCATAAAAAAGTTGCATGGTGTCTTTCGATACTTTTTGACCCATAGCATGTTCGAGTGTTGTCCATTTTTCTAAGGCTACTTTTGGATAAATTGTTTCTAGAAAAATGGTCGCGACATCATCTAGTCGTTTCGTTCGTTCCACAACAGACAACGCTTCTAACGTTTCGCAAAATTGTCGCCAATCTTCCAGACAATCTGGTCGATATCTCGTTAGAAACTGTGATAGATTACTTTCGATTTTTCGACAGTTCTCATCCAGCAAATGAATCATTCAGACTCCCCCATTTCTTTAACACTTGTAACCACTGAGCCACATCCCGCTTTCCATACAAATCAAGCGTTCCAATTTGCTCTAGTTGAATTAAGCGTTTGACCACTTGTTGAAAATAAGGCCGGGGAGGATAGCCATAGTAGAGCCAAGTCTCGTTCAACATATCCATCCCAATGTTCAACCACTCGGTTTGCCATTCTTTATAAGAAACATCCTTTGTCTCAAGGCGAAGACCCGCATGCTTCAAAAAGGATAAAGCGATTGGAGGTACTGATTGATGAAATAATGAAGGGTTTCTCTTCAGCAAATCGGAAAAAGTAAAGGTGTCAAAGGAAACTTGATGAATCCACGACCACATGTCTCCTTTTAAAACAATATCTTTTGAAATGACGGTGTGACATTGTCTACGATCGAGCAAAGGCTTCATCCATATTTCCAATCGATCCCCTATGACGACGCTGACAGTATGATCCGCCCTAAACGATATATGATGTAAATCGTTCGGATGAACATATTCCACGTCATAGAAATTCGTCAACGTAAATGTCGAGTCTTCTAGAATCGGAAATGGACCAGACGAGGTGACGGATATTTTAAACAATTCAGTGACAAGTCGCGGCTCTCCGACGACAAACAACTTCGTTCTTTGAAACGTGTAGGTGGGTGTCGGTTCATTGCTCAACGCTTGCCAGTACGAATATTCAGAAGTGAGACGGGCAGCATCAATCTGCTGCCCGAGCATCGTCATACACTTCATTTTTGCAAAATCTCCGTTTTCAATTGTGCAATGTAGGCAATTTGACGTTCAATGTTTGCCTCTGATGCATCAAATTCAACTCGTTCAGTTGATTCCTCATTTTTTAGTTTCGTGAGACGTTCTTCCCATTCACCTAATTCTTCACGATAATGCCGCGGTAATTCTTCTTCCATCACTCGTTGAATGTTGAGCGTCTCAAGTTGTAACCATTGTTCGAATGCTTCACCCTCTTCTCGAATGAGCCTGTCTACCGTTCCTTCTACTTGTTCTTGGATGTGCTGTGTTTCAGCCTTTTTCATTGCCTCGATTTCTTCTCGTTCTAACTGTTGAAGCTGTCGTTCGCGTTCGTCTTGTAAATACTGTCGCTTCTGATCGATTTTTTGTTTAAGTGTTTCTTTTTCGCCAGCCTCGCGTAGCATCTCATCTAACAATTCTTGTTTTTTCGTGAAGGCGTGCAACACTTGTTGACGCTCTGCGTAGAAGCGAGCTTGATGCTCGTAATCAATACGCATATCTTGTTGCCGATCGGCATCCATCGATTTACCAATTCGAACAGCAACCGTTTCTAGTGGACTCGTAATTTGATCGAGCGCTTTCCACATCGAGACCTCTTTCTTAGTAGAACGTTTTTCAGTCTCCACTACTGCAGTTTGCGCAATGATTGTTAACATCTCTTTCCTTCTACGTTTCGCCGCTTCTTTTGGATTTTCTTGTTCATTTTCAGAGCTCTCGTCTTGACGCTGTTCTTGATTTTGTTCTTGATTTTGTTCTTGCTCATTTTTCTCTTGTTCTTTGTTTTGTTGGTCTTTCGCCATTTTTCCAGTTGTTTGCTTTACGCCTTCAGTAATTGCAACTTTCCCTGCAACTTTCCCACCTGCTTGCGCTCCCGCACTGACCCCTTGTGTCAGTACAGCCAATGCAACCGCAGCACCAATATCAGCGACACGACCCACCATTTTCAAAGTATTTTCCATCTTATGAGGATTAAATGATTCATCAACGACGTAAACGGGCTCATACGGTTGATGCAAGATATCTTGTAATTTTTCAAGTTCATCACGCAAGATTTGAACGGTTTCTGCAGAAGAATCCGATTCCACGATAGCAATCTCAGCTAATTTTGCTTCATGCTCTTCCACCATACGTTGACGCCGTTCATCATAAGCTTGTTGGAACTCATCAAACGACCACGCATTAAAGCTAACCGTCACGTCTCCCTCAATCGGTTGTAACGTATAACGAATCCCACTTAACAATCCATCTAACTCACGCTTCACGGAGTCATGGACATTTCTGCGCAGCTCGATCAGTACTTCTTGAGCGACATTTTCATCGAGCTTCGTCATCAATTGAGATTCCAATTGATTCTGTGCCCATTCAAGCTGTTCTTCGATTATTTCTTTCATCTTTTTGTAAGTTTGTTTCAATGATTCGTGAAATTGAGATAATTCGATTTCCACTTGTTCATTCAGTTGATTTTTTTGAAGGTGAACCCGCTCCATCGCTTCTTGTAACTGTTCACCTGTCTCATCTGCACTAAGCTTTTGAAGATATAAGTCTTGTTCTAAACGTACGGCCACTTGATCCAACCAATGAATCATCGCATGTACGAAACGACTTTCTTTAAGTGCGTGCGTATTGGTCACTAAATCAGGAATCAACTGTTCGGTCACTTGTGACAAACCGGCACCAGTTTTCGCGCTGACAGCAACAAGTGGATAATACTTGCCGAGCTCTTCAACTAATTGATTCGTCGTATGCTCCATGACTTCTTGAAGCGATGTTTCCGATAAGTGATCGATTTTGTTGATGACAAAATACAAATTTGGTTGATACGGGATCAACTGTTTTAAATATAGAATGTCTTCCGCCGTAAGTCCTTGCCATGACATCACATAAATGGCCGCATCACAACGGAGCATCGCTTCTTCAGTCATGCTAATGTGATGGGCATACTTTGTATTGCGTCCTGGTGTATCGACGAGCTGTAGCGTCGGCTGATTCGCAAGTTCAGAAGTAGCAATGTGAATGGATATCCAGTTTTTCTGTGTACCACTCGCCACATACTGAGAAAATTCTTCTGAACTGACGAATTCAATCTCGCCATCCGTTGTCGTAGCATGAATCTCCGGTTCGCCATAACCGATGGTCGTCAAGATTGTCGTTGACTCATTCGTATGGGTAGGAAGAAGCGATTTCCCGATGATTCGGTTTAGAAGTTCTGATTTCCCGACACTAAATGACCCAAATACGCCGACTCGAACCGTTTGGTCTTGTAAAGAGCCAAACAGAGAGGCAAATTCTTTTTCCTCACGTTCCAATAAACCGAGCTCTTGCTGCACCGTTTCCATGAGGGATTCATTGATTAAGGTAGAAGTACGTTCAATTTGCATTCTTGTAACCTCTCTTTCGCTTGTTCTAAATCTACAGATACACGACTTAATTGTTGTTGAATTCGTTCTTTTTCCTCTGCTGACTCGTTCATCATCTTTTCCATCACGGTTTGTTCTTCGCGGAGACTTGCTAGCAACTCATCTTGAGCCTCTAAATGTAAATCAATTTCTCGTCTTGCCACTTGAAGCGTGTCACATTCTTCGAAAAACGTTTCAAACTCATCACGCTGTCGTCTTCCGTTACTCTTAATTTGTTTGATGACTCGACGTACTTCTTTTGTCACCATTTTTTTATCCGCTTCATTTTGTTCTTTCATCTGTTCGAAACGAATCCGTTTCTTTTCTCTTTCGAGTTCTTCTTTTGCTTTTCTCCACTCTTCCATTGACTCGAATCGACTAACCCCTTCGATGAGACCATCTGTGTTGTCATGGTGACGAGCTGTCAATTCTCGAAGCGCTCTTCGTAATTCATCTTGTTGCTCAATCAAACGTTCATACTCCTTATTTTCAACCCACATCTTATTTACTTTATCCGATAGAATCACACGCGTTCGAATGACCGTTTTTTCAATCCGTTTTGGATTTTGTCCCAGTAATAGTGCGTTGCTCTCTAATTCTTGTTGCAAAAGTTTACGTTCCATCTCATAGTGATGATTCTTTTCACTCTTTATCCCTTTAACTCTTCTAAGTTCAATCAATTGTTGGTAGTCTTCATCCATATCTTTCAGTTTTTCCTCAATATCCTCGAGCTCAATTTGAGAAGTCACATGTGCATCAACTTGTCGCTGCTTCACTTTTAAAGAAACAGGCATTGATGAAATGGCTACCTCTTCTTTAAATTGAAGATCAAATTGCTCGACATACTCATCCATTTCACGCTTCAACGTTTTGGATAGCTTCTTCAAAGATTGCTGGAATAATTGCTCGAGTTGGGCAGTATGTTGTTCTAGATCTTCTTCGATGTCCTCTAAGTCCCCAATCCATTCAATCTGATTCAGTGAATCAATCAATTCATTTTCGAGTTGAATGACACTTGTGTTTAAGTCTTCCACACTTTTTTCGATGGACGTGTCGAACGTCTTCTTAATCTCTCTGACTTGTTGATTTAATTCGGTTCGCCGAACGTCGTAACGAAGTTTGAGCAAATCGAACTGTTTCGCCATTTCTTCGACATCAATGGATTGATTCAACACATCCTCAATTTTGTGAAGCAAGCCACCCATGCGTTTATAGTACTGCTCCAAATCAAAGAAAGGAGACTGCAAGGCATCTCTCGTCTGCTCACCGTCAAACAAGTAATGTTCTAACTTCTCTTCGAACATCTCAAAACGTGAGGCAGTACGTAAGTCTTCGACCGACCAATCTACAAACTTATCGGGTTCGACAGTTGCATCATGGGCTTTCAATGCCTGAAGGGCACTGACCGGATAAACTTGGGCCAATGGCACATTACAATATTCGTTTTGACGCAATGCGGTTTCAAGTGATCGAACGACTTCTTCAATCTCATTTTTCGGAATGCCGTCTAACCGGTTTGCGACAAAGAAAATGCGGTCGATCGAATCCGACAGGTCTTTCAAAAACTCAAACTCTGTCCGTTTTCCAGGTTGCTCCATGTTAAAGAGTAAGATGCTCGCCTGAGACGTCCGAATCTTTTCCTTTGTGATACGCTCGTGTTCAGGGTTGAGGGCCTGTAACCCCGGTGTATCGACAAGAACAACACCGTTTTGGAGATAAGGGGAGTCGATAAATAAATCAACATGTCGAATGGCGTGTGATACATCCAACAACTTACTCATCTCAGTCACATATTGATCGAGTTGGTCAAAAGACACCTCTTCTTCTTTACCGTCATAGTAGTGCACGATGGCACATTCATGACCCGGACCTTCCGTCTGGTGACGGATGAAGTTGATGGTTGCCGTCGTTGGCGTGACACGTGACGGCAACACTTCCTTCTGCAACAAAGCGTTAATAAAGGTGGATTTACCCGTCGAGAATTCTCCGACGACAACGATTTCAAAGCGTTGTTGCAAAAACTGTTTTTCTTGTTGCTGTAGGAGTTCTATCCAATCTTGTAACTCGGTGTAATCAGGAAATACGGATAATGTTTCTTCTGCTGTCTGTTTGGCTTCTGTAAAGAGTTGAGTAATCGCATCAAGTTGTTGAGTAAATTCTTTACGCATGAGTTTCTCCTTTATAGCGAGTCACGTGAAGGTGTTGAAGTGTCTTCGCTTTTTCTTGGTTAATGTATTTCTTAAAATTAATTGTGAATTGTCGTAGCGCTTTAGCCATCGCTTCATTCGTATCTTCTAGCGCGTCGACGATTGTTGCATGAACTTCATCTGCTTGTTCATCCATAAATTGAGTGTCCGAAGAACTGAAACGAAGCAATTCTTGAATCTCTTGAATGGTGTTCGTCTCATAGTCGTCTATTTTCTTTTCGTGAAGCCGAATCTCTTCCTCTAGCCTCACTAATTCTTCTTCCGCTTCTTTCATTTGCTTGGCGGATTGCTCCATTACTTGTTGAAGTGTCTGATCATGTTGTTGTTTCAACTGTTCATACCTTTCCGACCACTCATCGCGAGCCGTCGAATCTCTATGCACAGTGCGCTCTTTAAATAACAGCCACTTCCGTTTTACTTCGACGTTCCTTTCGACTTCAGGCATCTTGCCAAGCGATTGAATCTCAAGCTTCCAATCTGCACCAATGTCTGTAACTTTTGTGTCACGCTGTTTAGGCAGTTCCTTGAGCTTTTGATCCGCACGTTTAGATGAGTTGATTAACCTCGTACGCTTCGATTTGAACTGTTTCATCTCTTTTGTTCGGTTTTCAATCATTTGCATTAAATCTAGCTTTTCATTCAGTTGAATATTGCTCTTCAACTCAACTTTGGCAACATCCCAGTCTACCTTGTGTTCTAAGTCGAACACTTCCATCGCTTGAAAGAAGCGAGCAAGTTCATCTTCAATATCTACACGACGTCGGTCCACATGATTTGTAAACATGGAATGAACTTCTTCATTCCATTGTTTGAGTAAAGATAGACATTCATCTTGATACGTCTGATATTCAGCCATAACACTTTGAAATTTCGAGCGTTCTAAATGCTTATCACTTTCTCGTCGAAAAGTTTTTCGGAATTGTCGCTCCTCTTTATTCTTTTTCATTTGGACTTCTTTCAGTTGAAGAATTAACTGTTCATCAGCTGAGTCTGAATCAAATGTGATATCTGCTAGCAAGTTCGTTCCATGTGTTTCGATGTGATCGTAGCTCTCAATAATCAATTGTCGAAGTCGTGCCTCACGTAATTGACGCTCTTTTTCCTGTTCTATCGATAAAGACTGATTCACACTTTCGTACGATTCAATACGCAGCATCACTTCTTCGTACGCATGTCGCAGACTGTTTAGTTCCGAGCTTTCATAGGTTTTTGTCTCCATGTAGGTAGCGAGGGTCTGTTCGAGGTGTAAAAGTCCGGATTCAGCAAGCAGCTTGTCATTCCCCGAGTGTTTAGCTTCCATCGCCTGAAGCGATGCTACCGGAAATATAGCTGGGATATCCGAACAGTATGTGGCTAACCTTTTTTCCATTGCCACTTTCACGTCTTGCCATTGTGTCTCGCTAATCGTGTCATAACGGGTTCCGACAAGAATGACATGTTTGCCTTGTTGGAGAAAGCGTTGAATCAATTCATCATCGACCACATCAATTCCTCGGGGTGCCTGAAACAGGTAAAGCACCGTCGCTGAAGAAAATAAAATGTCCTCCGTCGTCTCGAATGCTTCAATCGTTCGTGAGTTCGCACCAGGAGTGTCCACTAAAATCAAATCATCATTGAGAAACGGAACATCGAGATAAAGATCCACATAACGTGGTTCTAAGGATACAGAAGACTCTTTTTGAAAAGTCGTATACTTTTCAATCTTCTCTGGATCCATTCGTCCTTCTTCAATGATTTCTCCATTAGCAGCAACAGTTTTAAAAGTGGGGAGTTGTCCATTCTGTATAGCAAAGATTCGAGTAATCGTTTTTGTCGTTTCGTTCGTGTGTGCTTTTAAGTATGTATGACCGAGCAATGCGTTGAGCAAAGCTGATTTTCCTGCACTAAACTGACCGACGGCAAGAATTTGGCTTCTTGTATGCTCAAAGTGTTCTTGAAGATGTTGAATATCGTTTGCAAGGAATGGATCATCTGCATATAAAGAAATCCATTCCTCAAGTGATTGTTTCATTTGCTCTTTACTTAATAATTCCAAGCATAACCCTCCTTGTTCCTCAGTTGTTATTATAAGGAATTTAACAAGGCTAGGGTTTACTTTTTTTGTTAATGGTCAATAAAATAGTGATTCTTCATAATTAATTGATAATTATTCTAGTTTTAAAAAAAGAGATTGGCTAAATAAGCATATGTTCTCAGAATTCTTGATTAACTAACCAAAAAGCAAAAAAAAAAACTACCATTTTGTCAAATTGGTAGTCTAGACTAATCTAAATTATTGAAATATTGCACATAATCTTAGGAACGAAGGCTTAAGAACGAACACTTTTAAAATCATTTGTAATGAAGGTATTTTTGTATGTTCAATAACGAATATTCAAACGAATTGAAATCGAGAGTAGCTTAAGACAAACTAAATGTTCAATGGAGGATTAAAAAAATCATGGAGAAATACGAATTCTAAATTAAGTGCATGATAATTAAATAATCTTGAAAAGAATTATTTCTGAAAATTGTTAAGCCTTTAAGACTTTTAAGAATTTCCACTACTTCAAACTTATTTTCTTAAGAGCATACAAGTTTTACGAACGGGTTAAACACAATTATTTTTTTATAACTAAGAACGTATTTAATGAAAATCAGACTGCCTAAAACCGTTAAAATACGGGAATCAAGCAGCCTGATCAAGATCTTCTAAGTATGACTTATATCGCTATAGGTCAATCTATAAATATTGTTTTTTGTTTCAGGATTAATCGTCAAAATTTCTAGTTTCTAGATATTCTTCATACTCTTTCTCACTATCAACGAAATCTGGCATTTGACTCTCATCGCATCCCTCGCAATAGTATATTTTATCGCCGTATTCGTCTTCATATTCTTTGGAAATTTCAAATTCAATATACTGTTCACAGTCGTCGCAACGGACTATATCTTTTCTTTTCAAGTGTATTCCTAAACATTTTTCACAAATTTCGGAATTTGATGCGTCATCGATATACACTAAGAATTCTACATTAGTTTTGCATTCTTCACACACTTTCATAGCATAGCCCCCTTGAGTCTAGAGTTTTCCAGTTTCTAGATACTTCATTAGTTCCAAATCTGTGTTAAAGGCTGACAGTTCCATAGAGGAATTAGAATTGTTTCTTCTCTTATTAATTTGCGCTATAAGTTTATCATCGCATTTTTGTTTATGAACAATAAAACCTGCAATATATTCACCACTAAAACTTTTTTCAATAACTATTAACGCATTTTGTTTGTCATGAATCCGAAAGCCACAACTATAACATATGAAATTATTCATTTAGTTCACTCCTCCGAAAGATAAATCCAGTGAAATCTCTAATCCTTCTTCAAATTGAAACGCAGTGCTACAATTATAAAGTTCTCACCACACTATACTAAGTTTAGTCTTTCATATTCTCTTACATTGATATAAATTTCTACAGCAGAACAGTTGATAATAATAGAAATCACTCGGCGTTATTCACTTTTAAAATGCGACTCTCTGAGGAAATAATACTACACATAAGATATTTTTGATACTTTTCTATTAAATATATCAAAAAAAAATAACTTTTTATAAAAAAGTCGTTATTATATAGATGTGTATTAAATAAAATTGTTACGTTACAAGGAGGAATTTAATATGAATACTTTCGGTACCCATCCAGGAAGTTTAATAAGGGAGCGCAGAAAAGCCTTAAATATGACGCAATCTGTACTTGCAGAAAAAACTGGTATCCATAGAAGTAGTATCATCAGAGTAGAAAAAGGTGACCCTATAAACCAGGAAGATTGGTTTGAAAAAATTGGGCGAACTTTAAAATATTCACCTGAAAAATTAAAAAATAATTATGAATCCTATTTTCAAAAAAGCTCACTCGAATTCACTCCACTGTCATATTCATTTGATGATTCACTTAACTTTATGAACGAGGAATCAAAAAACAATTGGATAAGTGAGTTTATTAATCGCAATGACGGTGACTATGAAATCTTTAGCGAGAGACAATCAATGCTCTCAAAGTATAGAAATGGCAGGGTATTAATAGAAAGATTTCAAGTTGCTATTCACTTACTAACTTCTGCCCTTGTACATTCTGATGTACAATACAAAATTAAAAAAATTAGATACAGCTCTTTCGATGTTAGTTCGTCAATCAACTCTTGGAAAAAACAAAAAAATGATCCAAACATCACTTTTAAAAGTATGATAGAAAATTATAACCTAATACTAGAAGATACTGAAAAGAATTACTCCCTCTTTTTAAAAGAGTTACTTAAAAAAGCTTCTAATCATTACTGGTTAGCATCAAATTTAAGTCACCCATATGAGATTGGGAAACAACCTGCAAAATTAATTGAAGAATATGCCGTTGAGAGACTTTATAACTTTACCGAAGATGTGTATAGAATGTATGTTGCGACTGATTTCATCATGAATGTTTTGAATAAAGTAAGTATTTATGAATTAATTGAAGAGAAAAAAATCTCAGATTATCTTAAGACTATGCATCCTGAACAGTTATTTGAGTAATAACTTCTTCTTATGTGTGCAACGTTCATTACTAACAAAATACTTTTTGCACATATTTAAGAAACTAAAAAATCGACTCTACCGTGTCATGAACTCGTTTTTATTTTTCAAAACAGTAATATAAAAATAAATAATTAATTTTAAATCGTTAAATGTAACCATTATGAGAAAATAGATTTGATGACGCTATTACGTCATCAAATCTATTTTCTCACTCCACCCCAAATCGATACACCGTCCGCGAGTGATACAACTCACCCGGTTTCAGTTCGATCGAGGTCGCGATGTCTGGATGATTCGGGGCGTCCGGGAACGCCTGTGCCTCGAGACAAATCGCGCTATGTTTTTGTCGGCCGTCGAGCGTTACCGGTGTCTCTTCACTGAGGAAGTTACCTGTATAAACGACCATGACCGGTTGATTCGTCTCGACGGTCATCGTCCGTCCGCTCACCGGGTCATGTAATCTCGTCTCCCCGTCCTTCAAAATGAACGGATGATCGAGCCCACCGGCTTTTACAATCGCCTCGTCTCCTGACTCGAGCGCCTCTTGGACCACTTTCCCGTCACGAAAATCAAACGGGGTACCGCTCACATCCCGCAGCTCTCCTGTCGGCAGCGACTCCGTATCGAGCACCCCGACCGAATCGGCTGGTAGCGTCAGCTCATGGTCGTGGATGGTCGGGCGTCCCCCGAGATTGAAGTAGTTGTGATGGTTCAGGTTGACCCACGTCAGTTGGTCCGTCTCCGCCGTCATCGTGACAATCAGTTCATTGTCATCTGTCAGCTCATATAACACTTTGAAGAAGACGTTTCCGGGATATCCTTCTTCCCCGTCCGGGCTCACATACGTGAACTGGATGCACTGTTCGTCGGCATCCATCTCCCAGTAACGGGCCGTGATGCCTTTGTCGCCTCCATGGATATGATGGGGCGCCTCGCTTGGGGTCAAGGCGACACCATCGATCTCCGCGTCACGGATCCGTCCAGCGATTCGCCCGACGACCGATCCGAGATAGACCGGGTTTTCTAAGTATTGAGAGACGTCCCCATATTTCAAGATGACCGAGTCGAGATTGCCGTCTCGGTCCGGGGCCGTCAGTTCCGTCATCGCGCAGCCATAATCGATGGCGGATAGTTTCATGCCGTTGGTGTTTTGAATCGTCGCTTGTTTCACTCGTACAACCACCTTTAGTTCGTTTTCTCTCTCATTCCCGACCTTGGTGTTCCGTACTCCACTTTATCGACATGACTCAGGAGCGAACGGACGAACACATCAAACCGTTCCTGCCCCGTTTCCGTCTGTTTGAAGACACCGGCGTCTTCGAGTCCTTTCACGAACTTGTCGACGACGGCTTGGTCGACGATTGTTTTCGGGTCGCCTGCCTTCTTCCGCAACGTGTCCGCCCATTCCTGATGCATTGCTTCGACTTCGACGTCTTCACCCGCGACATAACGGACGACTTGTTCGAGTTCTGTCTTCAGGCGTGCCGGTAAGACGGCGAGCCCCATCACTTCGATCAAGCCGATATTCTCACGCTTGATATGGTGAACGTCAGCATGCGGATGGAAGATCCCGTCCGGATGTGCGTCGCTCGTCCGATTGTTCCGAAGAACGAGATCGAGCTCGTAGCGCCCGTGCCGCCGTCTCGCGATCGGAGTGACCGTGTTATGCGGGATGCCGTCCGTATACGGGATGACCTCACTCGATTCGTCCTCATAGTCACGCCAATACCCTAGCAACTGATTCGCCAACATGACGAGCTGCTCTTGTTGACGGGAACGGAGACGTACGACCGAGAGTGGCCAGTAGAGTGTCTCAATCTCGACTTGGTCATAGCGCTCCGAGCGATACGTCGAGATGACTCGCGCATCGTCCATCGCAAACCGGTAGCGGCCGGCCTGATAATGGTCGTGCGTCAAAATCGAGCCTCCGACGATTGGCAAGTCCGCGTTCGACCCGGCGAAATAGTGCGGGAACTGTGTGATGAAGTCGAGCAGACGCTCGAACGCGCCCCGGTCGATGACCATGTCGCGTACTTCGTTCGACAACAAGATCGAGTGCTCGTTGTAGTAGAGGTACGGTGAATATTGGAACGACCACGGCTGTCCGCCGAGCGTGAGCGGGATGACGCGATGGTTCGCACGCGCCGGGTGTTTCAAGTGTCCGCCGTAGCCTTCGTTCTCGATCGCGAGCAATCCTTTCGGATAGTTCGACGTCGGGGTCGGCTGCGTCCGGGCGAGTGCGATCTCACGCGGGTCCTTCTCCGGTTTGGAGAAGTTGATGGTGATATCGAGCGTGCCATAGCGGGTCGGTGCTTGATACGTGATGTTGTTCGCGATCCGCCGTGTCTGGATATAGTTTGACGCCTGGCTCATCCGATAGAAATAATCCGTTGCCGCTGTCACGTCCGTCGCACGGAGTTCATTGAAGCGACGCGTCACTTCAGACGGTTTCGAGACGAAGACGTCCATCACTTCGGCCATGAAGCGGTCCTTCTCTTCAAGGATCGGTTCGATCAACTCCTGTTCGAGCGCATACGCGACCAGCTCCTCTAATGCGTCTGGGATTGCCATCGACGGCACAGACGTCGGGACGTCCATGTCGAGTTTATGAAGCGTGGCGAGCACACGGTTCCGTGAATAGATCCGGTCCTGTTCGTCGATCAACTCTGCACGAATCGCCGCCTCGACGAGTGCCTCAATCGTCACATCGATCATCGTCTCACCTCTTTCGCCTGATAACCGAACGGATGGGTCGCATGCCAGTTCCACGCGTCCGTCAAAATCGTCTCGACATTCGAGCGGGTCGGTGTCCAACCAAGGGCGCTTCGTGCCTTCTCAGACGAGGCGATCAACTTCGCCGGGTCGCCGGCGCGGCGTTCTCCGAGTCGGACCGGGATGTCATGCCCCGTCACGTGGCGTGCCGCTTCAACGATTTCAAGCACGGATAGTCCGTTCGCCGTCCCGAGGTTGAACACGTCGCTCGCCCCGTCTTCCCGTAAATAACGAAGTGCGAGAAGATGCGCATCGACAAGGTCTTGAACGTGGATATAGTCACGGATACACGTGCCGTCTTCTGTCGCATAGTCGTCACCGAATACGGTGATGGCGTCACGCTGCCCGTTCGCCACTTGAAGGACGATCGGGATGAGGTGCGTCTCCGGGTCGTGGTCTTCCCCGATCTCCCCGGTCGCGATTGCACCAGCGACGTTGAAGTAACGGAGCGCGACCGAGCGGATGCCGTGCGCCTGGTCACACCAGCGAATCATCGACTCCATCGCGAGCTTCGTCGCCCCGTACGTGTTCGTCGGGTTCGTCAGCGCCGTCTCATCGATCGGCATGACGGTCTGATCGCCGTATGTCGCGGCCGTCGAGGAGAAGACGATCCGCTTCACCCCCGCGTCCCGCATCGCCTCAAGGAGCACCTGTGTCCCGAAGACGTTGTTGTCATAGTAAGCGAGCGGGTCCGTCATCGATTCACCGACGAGCGAGTTCGCAGCGAAATGAAGAACGTCCGTGATCCTTTCTTTCGCGAATACCTCTTTCACAAACGTGCGGTCACGTAAGTCCCCTTCATAGAAACGAACATCTTGCGGGATCGACTCGACGTGTCCCGTCTGAAGATTATCGAGGATGACGACGTCCTCCCCGTCTTTCAATAAGGCACGGACGGCGTGCGATCCGATATAGCCGGCACCGCCGACGACAAGTACACTCATTTCACTTCCTCCTCTACGAGTTCTCGGACGCCGTCCCCGACCGAGGCGACGTAACATGTCGGCGCGTAACCGATCGTCTCTTCGTACTTCGCGGATGTCTGTTCGATCATCGCGTTCGTATCCGTTTGTCGGACGATAGCGATGGCACAGCCACCGAATCCTGCTCCTGTCATGCGGGCCCCGATGACACCTTCACAGCTTTGGGCGGCCGCGACGAGCGTGTCGAGCTCGAGCCCCGTCACTTCATAATCGTCACGAAGCGACGCGTGTGACGCGTTCATCAACTGACCGAACGTCTCAAGGCGTCCTTCTTGTAAAGCGGTATAGGCAAGTTTCGTCCGCTCGTTCTCCGAGACGGCGTGACGTGCCCGTTTGCGGAGCGTCTCCGGCAAGTCGAGGGCGACTTGTTCGAATGTCTCCATTGACAGCTGTCCGAGTGACTCCACGTCGAATTTCGGTTGAATCAGACCGAGCGCCGTGTCACATTCACGTCGTCGCTCGTTATATTTCGAGTCGGCGAGCTCGCGACGTTTGTTCGTGTTCATGATGACGATGTCGTATCCGTCGAGTGCGATCGGTGCGTAGTCGTGATGGAGCGTCTCACAATCGAGGAGCATCGCCTGCCCGGCTTTGCCCATCCCGATGGCGAACTGGTCCATGATGCCACTGTTGACACCGATGAACGTGTTCTCGACCTTCTGTCCAAGTCGGACGAGGTCAAGCCGTTCGAGACCGAGACCGTACACTTCATTCAACATGAACGCCGTCACGAGTTCGAGGGAAGCCGATGACGAGAGACCCGCCCCGTTCGGGATATTGCCCGCGAGGAGGAAGTCGAACCCGTGGATGTCGTGCCCGTCTTGTCGAAGGAGCGTGACGACACCTTTCACGTAGTTTGCCCAGTCGTGGCTCGCCTCATACGTCCCGTCCGTCACAGGGAACGACACGATACCGACGTCCTCGAAGTTGCGTGAGTAGACACGAATCAAATCGTCCTCCCGCTTCTTCACGAGTCCATACGTCCCGAACGTGATCGCACATGGGAAGACGTGCCCTCCGTTATAGTCGGTGTGCTCGCCGATCAAGTTGATGCGACCCGGTGCGAAGAACACCCGGTCTGCTGACACGGCGAACACCTCCTCGAATTGTTGTCTCAGCTGTTCCATGTCAAATGAAAGCATATGGCTTCATCCCTTCCATCGCTCATGCCGGGTGGATGACCAGGCAATACGCGTCATAGTCTGTTTGTTGTGTGAGGTTTATGCCTTGTTCCATCAAATAGCGTCCGCTCAAGGGGCGCCCTTCTAGTTCGTACGTCCGCTCCGGGTCGAGTCCGCGTAGCTTCACGCGTAAGCGGTTCTTCCCGTACTGGCGTCGGTCGGCGTTGACGAGGACGACGTAGTCTTCTCCGTCCGTATAGCCTACGGCGTGGAAGCCGTCCCGTTTGAGCGAGGCGAGACGATGGCTCGTCCCGTGCTGCACGAGCGGGCGGATCGTCTTATATGTCGCGATCCATTCTTTCGCTTCTGCCAATTCTTCTTTCGTCCATTCGAGCAAGTTGCCGCCGATGCCGAGCGTTCCTTGCATGGCGCTGACGAACCGATATCCGAGTGGCAACGAACGATTGTTCAACCAGTTCGGCGCGTCCGTCACCCAGCAGCTCATCATTTTGGCGTTATAGGCGTATGAGAAGCCTTCCTGGATCGTGAGACGGTCGAGTGCGTCCGTGTTGTCGCTCGTCCAAACTTGTTCGACGCGCGAGAGGACACCGAGGTCGATCCGTCCACCGCCGCCGGCGCATGATTCGAACGCGACGTTCGGATGTCTTTCCCGTAACGTGTCGAGGATGCGATACACGGCTTCCGCGTGACGGAGCCACAGTTCCTTCGCGTCACGTAGATGTGGGCTGTCCGGTTCGGAGAAGGCGCGGTTCATGTCCCACTTGATGTAACGGATGTCGTGTCGTCCGAGCAACTCGTCGAGCCATTTCGTCACGTTCGCCTCGACTTCAGGCAAGGCGAGGTTCAAGACGAACTGGTTTCGCGACGTCGTCGACGGACGTCCGTCCGTATAGTAAATCCACTCCGGATGGGTTCGGTACAGGTCTGAATCTGGATTGACCATCTCCGGTTCGACCCATAGCCCGAACTGGAGACCTTTCTCCTTGACGTAGCGGACGAGCGGGTCGAGCCCGTTCGGGAACTTCATCGCGTTGACATGCCAATCCCCGAGTCCGGCCGCGTCCGAGTGACGCTCACCGAACCAGCCATCATCGACGACGAACAACTCACAGCCGATGGCGGCCGCCTCGTCGACGAGACGTTTTTGACCGTCCTCGCTGACGTCAAAGTAGGTCGCCTCCCACGAGTTGTAGAGGACCGGGCGCAACACGTCACGCGTCACTTCCGGCATGATGACGTCGCGCTCGAAATCGTGGGCGTTCTGGCTCATGCCGCCGAATCCGCGTTGTGTATAACCGATATAGCCTGTCGGTGTCGTGAACGACTCCCCCGCTTGAAGCGTCTTCGCAAAGTCGAACGGGTTGATTCCGCCCGTCACTTGCGTGAAGCCGAACTGATCTTTCTCGAAATGGAGCGCCCAATTACCGGAGTGACCAAGGAATCCGTAGACGACTTCCCCATGTGTCTCTGTGGCGTCACTGTCGAGTGCGAACCACGGGTTGCTTTGATGGCTGGTCAACCCGCGACGACTCTCGATCGTCTTCTTACCTGGGAGGAGCGGCCCTTCTTGAAGCTGGAACTCGCTCGTCCACGCCCCGCTGAAATGACGGAGTCGCATGTCGCGCTCGATGAGTCCGAGGCTGAACGACTGTGCGCTATCGAGCGTGACCGTCTCTCCTGCTTTGACGGTCATACGCCGGGCGATGATGTCGTACGCCGGATAAAGCGTGAACTGTAGCGTCACGTGAAGAGACTGAATCGAATCGACCAAATCGATTTCGAGCGTCTCGCCATCGATCCGTGCATCACGGAGTGCGAACACATGCAGCCGTTCCGTCTCGGTATGACTCTTCAACGTCGGTTCCGTATAGACGAGGTCGCCGAACGAGGTGAACTCGTAAGCGGCCACCCCTTCCGGTGTCTCGAACGACGAGTGCAACACGCGCGCGTCCGGTAGTTCGTTGATATCCGACTCATGCAGGCGTCCACCGAGATACTGATGAACGAGACGACCGCGTGCATCGACATCAAACACGTACGTGAGATTCGTCCCGATGAGGGCGAACCGATTGTCGTGACGAACGATCATGCTTCCACCTCCCGTTTGAGGAGGGCGACCGCGAGCGGTTCGAGTTCGAGCGTGCCCGTCACCGTCTCCCCGTCGAGCGTCTGCCACGTACCGTCAAGTTCGATAGATGACGTGACCTCGGTCGAATGGTTCAAATAGAAGCGGATCAACTGCCCGTCCCCATGACGATCGACTTTCTCGACATCGTCCGGGAGTCGGTGCGCGTCAATGCCGGCGCGTGTGAGTGCCTCGTGATAGACCGTGTCGAGCATCGCATCATCGACCGATGAGCCGATATACGTCACGTCGCCTTTATACGTGTGACGCGTGATGGCCGCCGTTCCTTTATAGAACGCCTGCCCGTAAGTCGCTAACACCTCGGCACCTTTTGGCGTGATCAAGTCGCACCAGATGTTCGCCTCAGACACTTGGTCGCCGAGGCGGACCTCGTTCGACTGGACGGCTTGTAAGCTCTCGTACTCGTCAATCTCAATCCCGGCGTACTCGGCGAACTTGCCTGGGAGCGTCAAGTTGTGACAACGGTTGATTGGGTCTTTCACCCCAGTGCGATACGTGAAGATGACGTTCCCACCGTTCTCGATATAGTCGATGAGTGTCTCGTCGAACACATCATTCCCGAGGAAATAGAGTGGGACGATGACGAGCTTATACGAGTCGAGCGCATCACCCGGAAAGACAATATCCGTATTGACCCCTTGACGGACGGCCGCACCATAGAAGCGGACGAACTCTTGTTTGAAGTTGAACGCGTCCGAGTGCGGCTGGTGCGTCCACGCCCATAAGTTCTCTTGGTCGAAATAGACGGCGACGTCCGACTTGTATGCAGCCGCATTGATCATGTCGCCATGCGCGTGAAGCTCTGACATGACGTGTTTCACTTCTTCAAATTTCCGTTTCGGCTTCCCGTCATGGTCGATGATGCCGTGACAGAACTCCTCTGTCCCAAAATCAGCAGCACGGAATCGGAAGTAGACAATTGCCTCGGCACCACGGGCGACAGCTTGATGTGTCCAGAGGCGGATATGTCCTGGTCGTGGCAAGTAGCCGATGCGGCTCCATCCTTGGGCCCCACTGAGTTGCTCCATCACCCAGAACCCTTTTCCTTGTTTTGACGAGCGGCACAGGTCATGGTCGTGCGCCGTCTTCTCGAAACGGTTCGGCTCCGGCAATCCGCCCCAGACCGGGTAGTTGTCGAACGAGACGTAGTCGAGGTCTTGGGCCATCTGTTGCTGGTTGATCGCCATGTCGCTATACACCAGGTTATGCGTGATGAATGCGTCCTCGTGGATGAGCGGACGGAGCGTGTCGACTTGGAGTTTGTTGAACGAGCGATACGCGTCCGAACAGAAACGGTCGAAATCGACGAGAAGTGACGGGTTGTGTTCCTGGAACACGGTGCGAGGAACCGGAATCTGTGTCCATGCCGTATATGTATGGCTCCAGAAGACGGTCCCCCAAGCCGCGTTGAGCGCGTCGAGCGTCTCGTAACGTTCTTTCAGCCATTCCTGGAACGCCACTTGATCGACATCGCCGTACGAGCGGTCCGACTGTTCATGTCCATACTCGTTGTCCGTCTGCCAGCCGATCACGCGCGGATGACGTCCGTACCGTTCCACCATCTTTCGGGTGATGCGTTCACAGTACTCGCGGTATACGAGGCTGTTGACCGTATAATGACGACGGGCACCGAAACTGATGCGGACGCCGTCTTTTGTCACCGGGAGAATGTCCGGATACTTCTCGATGAGCCATGCGGGCGGTGTCGCCGTCGGCGTGCCGAGGACGATGTCAAAGTGTTCGCCGAACGTTTCGACGACCTCGTCCCAAAATGAGAAGTCGAACTCACCGTCTGCCGGCTCCATCATCGTCCAGGCGAATTCGGCCATACGGATGACGTTGACCCCGAGCTCTTTCATCAAGCGGACGTCCTCGTCCCAAAGCGCACGGTCCGTCTGTTCTGGATAATAATCTACTCCTAAATACATGCTGTTCACCTCAATCGATTATTTGACCGCTCCCGAAGTCATGCCTTTTTGTAAGAAGCGTTGGAAGAAGATATAAAACACCATCGTCGGCAAGCTGATCAAGACGAGCGAGGCGTACAGTTTACCAGGGTCCCCGCCGAGCGCTTCCGTGAAGAAAGTCGGTGCCATCGTCACCGTCTGCTTGGCCGGGTCCGTCATGAACGTGAGGACCATCAAGTACTCGTTCCACGAGTTGAGGAACGCGTAGATCGTCGCTGTCGCGAGCGCCGGCTTGGCAAGCGGCATCATGACTTTATAGAAGATTTGGAACGTCGACGCCCCGTCAATATGCGCCGCTTCCATCAATTCGTTTGGCAGCTCATCGAAGTAGCTCTTGATGAGCATGAGACCGAACGGAAGGAAAAAGGCGATTTCGGCACCAATCAATCCCCAATAGCTGTTGAGCCCGTCAAGCGTACGCAATGTGAAGAAGAGCGGCACGATGAGCGAGGCGACCGGTAGCATCAACCCTGCCAAGACGAGATTGAACAACAGGCGCTTCCCAGCGAACTGGAGTTTCGAGAAACCGAACGCCGCAAAGGCGAGAAGCGAGATCGAAATGAGAATCATGAAGAACGCGACGATAAAGCTGTTGATGACGAACTGTGGGAAGTTCGGGTTTTGAAGCGTCGCGATATAGTTTTCAAAGCCGTTGACACGTAAGCTTTCCTTGAACATGACGAAGATCGGGAACAACCAGAGGACCGCCATGAGCGAGAGACCGATATTCGTGAACCATCTTCCTTTTTTCGTTTGCAGTTCCATAGCTACTCCCCCTTAGTCCATTTTCTTCTGTACACGCATCTGGAAGTACGTGATACCGAGAGCGATCGCGAGCAAGATGATGGCGACGGCACTGGCGTAACCGACCTCTTGATGAAGCATCGATTTTCGGAACAAGTACGTCGAGATGACCTCGGTCGAGTTACCCGGTCCACCTTGCGTCGAGATCCAGACGATATCGAACGTCTTCAGACCACCGATGACCCCGAGGATCGTCAATGTGAACGTCGTCCCTTTCAAGTTCGGGAAGACGACGCTCCACAGCGTGCGCCAGAAGCCGGCTCCGTCGATATTGGCCGCCTCGAACACTTCCCGTTCGATCGCGAGCATCGCCATGTAATACATGATCATCGACGAGCCCGTCCACTGGAAGATGTTGATCAAGATAATGGCGTAGAGCGCGACATCCTGGTCACCGAGCCAGTTCTGCTCCAAAGCACCGAGTCCGATCATGCGAAGGAATTCGTTGATGTAACCGAACTGGAAGTCAAAGATTTGCGTGAACGCCGCCCCGAGGACGACCGGGCTTAAGACGACCGGGAAGAAGAACACCGATTTGAAGAACGTCCGGCCCGCGCCTTTCGTGTGAAGCAAATAGGCCAACACGAGCCCGAGACCCGCCTGAATCGTGACCGTCAAGATCGTGAAGATGCCCGTATTTTTGAGCGCGTTATAAAATTCTGGATCTTGGAACATCCGTGCGAAGTTCTCGAAGCCGACATACACTTTCTCAAACGAGATCCCGTCCCACGAGAAGAGCGAGTGATAGGCGTTATAGAAGATGCCGTAATAGATGAAGGCGATGACGAACAGGACGGTCGGGGCGACGAACGCCCAGCCGATCAAGTTCTGCTTCATCCGCTCCTTCTTTCGGATCGGGTTCGGCGCGCTCGGTGGTACCGACGTGAGCTTCGGCTTGGACTTGTTCAAATCGGTTGCTTGTTGCATAAGGTTCCCTCACTTTCAGATTCAAAAAATCGAGCGCCAGTGAGTCTGGCTACTGGCGCTCGTTCGATTATTTACCTTGGTCCGCAATCGCCTGGATGCGTGCGAGTGCTTCTTTCGCATCTTGTCCGGCAGCGATGTTTTGAAGTTCTTTACCGAGTGCGTCGTACACTTTCGGGTCACGGATTCCGCGTCCGGCGACAGCGTTCTTCACCGTCTCGTTCAAGATTTCGTACGACTGACGCTCGACGTCGTTCGTGAACTTGTCTTCGTAAGCGACTTCGATGTCTTTGACGGCTGGTGCCATCTCAAACTTCTCCATGTAGAGCGCTTGGCCTTCGCCTTGCGTCATGTAGGCGATGAAGGCAGCCGCACCTTCTTGTTGTTTCGATTCTTTGTTGACACCGAGTGCCATGTCGATTGAAGCGATGACCGGTTGTTCCGTGCCACCTGCGAGGTTCGGCATCGGGACGAAGCCGATCTCGTCTTCGAAGTTGTTCCACTTGTCACGCTTCTCGACCGTCGTCATCGAGTGGGCTTCCCATGAACCGATGATCCACATCGCGGCTTTCTTGTCGAAGAAGTTGTTCATGCCGTCCATGTATGTCGCAAGACCCAATGCCCCTTCTTGGAACACTTTGTCTTCGTACAGTTGTTGCCAAAGTTCAGCCGTCTCGACCATCTCTTTGTCCGTCCACTTCGCGTCACCCGCGAGCACGTCCTGGATGTAGCCTGGTGCGACCTGGTGGCTCAAGACGTTGAAGACGTCGACGCCGACCCATGCGTCTTTCGCGCCGAGTTGCATCGGGATGACCTTGTCGCCTGAGGCGTTGATCTTGTCGATCGCTGCGACCGTCTCGTCATACGTCTTCGGCGGTGTCACGCCGTATTTGTCGAGGAGCGTCTTGTTGTACATGAGGTATGCCTGTCCTGTGAAGCCGACCGGTACCGCGTACTGTTCGCCGTCGACCGTCGTCTGTTCGACGCCGAGCTCGATCAATTTTTCTTTCCAGCCTTCGCCGGCTGCTTTGTCCATATAGTCTTTCGCTGGTACGAGGCGATCCTTATATTGCGGAATCATCGGTTCCTTGAGACCGATGACATCCGGACCGTCTCCCCCGAGCATCGCGACTTGGAGCTGTTGCTCGTAGTCTTCGAGACGCTTGAATTTGACGACGTAGTCGTCTTGCGATTCGTTGAACGCCTTCGCCATTTCTTCCCCGACTTCAGGTTGTGGCGCCCAGCCCCACCATGTGATGACCGGCTTGCCGTCTTCCGTTGTCGCCGCCGCTTGTTCGTCGTCGCCGCACGCAGCGAGTAAAGATGAGAGCATTAAGACAGATGATGCGAGTGCAATCGTCGTTTTTTTCATGTTCATTCTCCTTTGAATGTGTTGTCACGCCACGATACGATGGCATAACTCCCGAATAAGATGGTCTGGCATCGGGCGATCCCCGAGCCGTGTCAATGTGTACGTGATCAGTTCCAAATCGAGCTTCGGTCCGTCTATGTATGGGCCGACGACGTACAGGTCCGCCCCGAACGGTAATGCGTCCTGTTCTTTCAATCGCCAGAGCAACAGTTCGAACAAGCCGTCCATGTCGTCGAACGACACGTCGCGAGAGAGCGTCGATGCCCGGAACAATCGGATGTCACGCGTCTCCTCGTCATAGAGACGAAAGATGCCGTCGCGTCTAGAGCGCGTGATGATCATGCTCGTCTCCTCGCCTGTGAACGCTTCCATTTCGTCGAAGGCGAAGTCGTGTCGTGCGAACAATCGGGTCGCCCCGTAGCGACCGAAGATCGCATGGAACTGGTCTTTCAATGGTGTCTCTTTTTGCATCGCTACCCCTCCAAACGTGTCGTTGAGAGTGTCACCCCTTACTTAGTAAATTAAATTTATTATCTAACTACACATAGACTATAGCATGCCTTTGTTTACGTTGTAAACGCTTTCTTTTAAAGAAATGAAAAATCGCCTTTCTACAAGAGAAAGACGACTCATTGTTTCATTGAATTTCACCGAACATCTCGTTCGTGATGAGTGCCGCGGCCCCGAGTGCGCCTTGGCTGACATTCCACGGGACGACACGGATGTCGGTCTGACGGGCGTCGAGGGTGAGCGCCGTCTGGGCGACACGATCCTGGATGTTCGTCACGACGTCCGGCGCATAGTTGAAGAGTGGTCCCCCGAGAAGAATACGGCCCGGATTCAAAAGATGGATCATATTGAGCGTGGCGATGCCGATATATTCACCGGCCCGTTCATACAGCTTTTGAACATCTTGATTCGAGCTTACGGAATCACGAAGATCGTCGAGCGTCAGATCATGCGCGAGTTGACGGGCCTCGTTCAAGATGGCACGCTCACCTGCGACCGCCTCTAAACAGCCCCGGTTCCCGCACGAACAGATTGGTCCATCGAGCATGATGCGCATATGTCCGATCTCACCGGCGATGTGATGCTCCCCATCAATCAACTCGCCTGCGTGGACATACGCTCCCCCTATCCCGTATCCGGCATACACATAAAAGAACTCCTCGATGCCGATCGCTTCCCCAAAATACAGCTCACCGAGGGCGAGCGTCCGCACGTCGTTCTCGACGAAGACGTGCTGACCGAGGCGTTTCTCGAGTTCGTGCTTGAGCGGAATGTCGTGCAAGTGAAAACGTGGTGCGAACAAGACGACCCCGTCACCCGCCTCGACCATCCCGTGCACGGAGACGCCGAGTCCGATGACGTCGCCTTCCGTACGGTCGTTCAACGTTATGTACAGTGCGACGATGGCATCGATGAACTCCTCGTTCGTGTCGAACCGTTCGTCATGCCATGCCTCGTCGAGCAGTTCCCCATGGATGTTCGTGACGACCCCATGCAGCTTCCGCTGCGTCGCATCGATGCCGATGACGAAACGGTCGCTCGCCGCGAGCTCGAGCATGATCGGGCGTCGTCCCCCACTCGAGACACCGAGCTCCCGCTCATTGATCAGTCCTTCTTCTTTCAGTTCATTGACGATGTTTGAGATTGTCGGCTTCGTCAAACTCGTCTTCTTGGCGAGCTCAACGCGGGACACCGGCTGATGGAGCCGGATGAGCCGAAGGATGAGCGCCCGATTATAGGACCTCATCCATTTGGAGTTGCGTGGTGTTGTGTTCCCCATGACCATTCCACCTATTCCTGTCATTTTCTTTTAGTATAGCATGTCCGGGAAAGCGGTCAGCGGTTGACTGAAACATTCTTTCATCAAGAAATGATGGAATGTGTCCATCATATCGGTCAAATCGAATGATTCATCTGGTTAATACAACGCCAGCAGGAAAGAAACGCTATTCTTCTCCTTTCTGTCGTTGTTACACCAATGACTAACGCCTCTGTCACCTTAATCCCAATGTTATCGGAGATATCCCCTGGGCTTATGTGTGATAAGGGCGGTCGCTAGGCGGGGGGAATAGCGTTTATACTCGCTTCAACCTAGGAATACGAAAGAGCGCTCGGAAAAGAATCGACGATGAAAACGATTGACGAACAAATCGCAGAATGGGAGCCGATGATCCATTACGTCATCCGCCACTTGAACATCCACCCGAACGAGCAGGACGACTGTGTCCAAATTGCACGCATCGCCCTATGGGAAGCATTGAATCGCGGCTGTACGCTATCGAAGACGTACTGCTTCCAGCGCATCCGTGGGGCGATCCTGAATCATCAACAAAAGAACGCACGGCACCTGAAGCATGAGGTCGCCGCCGAACGGATCCCTGAGCAATGCATGACATCCGAGCGCCATCTGTTTGACTGGCTCGACGAACAACGGAAGAACCTATCCCCACGCCACTTCGAACTTCTCTGTCACCTGATTGACGGCACAGAACAGACGCTCGACTACTCCGCAAGTCGATTGCGCGCGTATAAGGCCGACGTTCAACGTGAGTTGCGAGAAGAGTTATATTCGAAGGAGTGAACAATATGGAACCGATTCAAATCAAAGAAGCGATTACGCGTTACTTGGAAGATGTAGAGATGCGGCAACAACGCTCCCCTGAGACGGTGAAGACGTATCGGAACACGTTACGTCGATTCGAGCAGATGATGCAGCAGTCGAATGTGGTGTATCTGAAAGACGTGGATGAAACTGACCACGCGTTTCCTTATCGAGACAAACTAGTAGATGAAGAGCTAGCGTCCAACACGATTAAAAAATATGTAAGTGTACTCAAGTCGTTCATGTCCTACTCGGTCAAACGAGGATGGATCACATGTAATCCGTTCGTATTCGTCAACGTACTCGGTGCCGAAACAAAACGGGAATATGTGATTTTAAATCGGGAACAGGTGAATCAACTGCTGCATCATGCACACAATGCGACATTGTATAACATCTTTTTGATTGGCTGCGATGCGGGTTTCCGAATCAGTGAAACGTTAGATTTAAAACTCGAGGATGTATCGTTTGAGTCGAACGACATCATCATTCGACACGGGAAAGGGAATAAAATGCGGGAAGTGCCGATGACCGAACGGATCCGAAAATCGTTGGAGCGTTATATTCAGGTCGAACGGCCAAAATCAGACAAGGACTCGCGATACTTGTTCATCATGCCGAACGGCTCAAAAGTCCGCGCGAACTATGTGAATGAATATCTCCTGGATGTATCAGAGGAACAGCTCGGATTCGGAATCACGAGCCACGTCCTCCGTCACAGCTTCGCAACGGAGCTCTATAACGCCGATGTCAAAGTCACGAAGATCAGTCGATTACTTGGTCATGCTTCGACCGAGACGACCGAGTTGTACCTGCACATCTCGAAAGAACAAAATCAAGAAACGATTGAAGTGTTGAATGCAAAGAATCGGGAGGTGGATAAGTTCATCAAAAACAGAAATAGATTTTAAAAACCATATAAAAAACTCGTGACTAAAAAGTAAAATTAATTAGTTGGGTTAAATTAATAAATATGCAGGGTAATCATTAGCGCTACCCTGCATATTATTTCCCACTCCTTACTCTCAGTCGAGACGTCACGGAAGGTAAAGTATGAATGTTTGGTTTAGGTCAATCTTCAGAATCTAATCATATTAATTTATCAGAACCTTTATTGAAATTCACTACACTGTGTCAGCTATATACTTTTAGCATGAACATTTTACGCATCGGATCTTAAGAATATTAAGTTAAATGAATTCATCTAAATTATGGGGCTGGACAGATTAGTAAAGCTAATAAAAATCCATGCCTAAATCATATATAGTGATTTAGGCATGGATTTTTATTAAGTATATTCGAGTAGCTTATTGAATCTTATTTATTATCATCCAATCAACTAAAAATTTAGGTCAATACTAATTTCTTGATTTTAATAATTATAAAAGAAGATGCAGTTGAAATTAGTTTTCTATTTATAAAAACTATGATTGAAAATAAAAAAAGTTCAATGATCATTTCGAGAGCATAATCAAAATTTAAAAATAATATAAATATTTGAAAGGATAAGATAGAGAAATTTAAAGTCAATAACTTTTTGTCCATGTTAATTTGAACAATCTTTTTAGTATCTTTGATTCTCATTAACCACATAATGAAAAAGCTAATCATTGTAGAAAAAGCAGCTCCATTAACTCCGAAAATTGGAATAAAAATAAGAGACATTACAAAGTTTACCACCCCACCTATTAACGTGGTTTTAAAAACACCGTTTGTTTTTTTTGCTGCAATGTAATTTGTCCCCAAAAAACCTGAAAAATTAGCAAATATAACACCCATGAGTAAGAAAGGAACATAGTTCCATGAATCATAAAACTCAGGAGAGACAGTTAAACCGATTATAGTTTTTAGAAAAGCAAAGATTATTGAAGTACCAATAAACAAAACTACGGAAAAATAATTAAAAACATTAGAAAAAATAACAGAACTGTTTTTTGATTTATACTCTTCTATGGCAGATAATTGCCAAGCTTGAAAGAAAATATTATAAAATAACGTAAGAAGGCCCGGTATTTTATTAGCAAGTGCAAACAATCCATTAGCTCCTACACCAATAAAATATATTATTAATACTCTATTTGATGCACTAACAATCCACCATAAAAATGAATTAGGTATTAGAGGAATTGAATATTTTATCATTTCTTTAAGCAAAGATATATCTACATATTTTAAATTTATATATTTATAAATTTTAAGAGTTAAAGCTAAAAAGAATATTGAGAGTATCTCTCCACCGATAAATGCTAAAAGATAACCTTTAATTCCAAGTTCAAAAATCACCAGAAATATTACATTTAAGACAGCAATCGAAATGGCCAGAAAAATTCCATTGAATGCAAAAATCTTTATTTTTCCAATGCCTCTAGAAAATTGAGCCAATAAGACTTGTAGTGCTTGCAAATTTAGAAGAACTAAAACTAAGCCTAAAAAATTAATAGGGTATACATTTAGAATATTAAATATAATGTATGCGATGACAGAAAAAAGAGTCCCCACTAACGTTATCAAAAGTGAAATAGTAAAAACTTGAGTCCTATCTTTGTTTTCATCCATTACAAATCTTAATACCGATTCATATATACTTAAAGTAATTATTGGTAAAATCATGCTAACTAAAGTCGTAATGAAATCAATAGTTCCATATTCATTTACAGACAAGTAATAAGTATGGAGAGGAATCAAAAGAAAGAATATCAGTTTGTTCCCTATATTTCCTATAGCAAAAATCATTGAATTACTTATTAGTTTCCTATATACACTCAATTTCCCACCTCATATTTTACAATAAAAACCATTTGAGTTCATGGATATTACTTACTCAATGCAATGCATATATTATCAATTAATAAGTTTTTCGCATATATTTTTTGAGAATGTATCAATTCCAAGTCATATCCTTCTTTTTCAGCGAAAAAATATTTATCAATGATTTCTTTATGTTCAGCATTAATATTCAAGCAACGATCCTTACGATTAATACTATCAAAAAAGTGATTCAACTTATTATCCCATGATAAAGCAATGCTAGGGATATTTAGTGCAACTGCAACAATGTGACTATGCAACCTAAAAGAAATTATACCTTTAAATTTAGAAATTAATTCTACTAACTCTTTTGGAGTCTCTGGTCTATTTGCAATAGCTGATTTATCATATCCTAAAGATTCGGCTATTGAGATTGCTAAATTATAGTCATTTATATTACCATTGCAGAAAAGTTTCCATGCAATCTTTTTTTTATTTAATTCTAAAATTATTTTTCTGTATTGCGAAATTATATTTTTATCTTTAAAGGCATCAATACTCATCACCCCTAATCCAATTGTTTCGCTTTCTTTTCGTTTAACATTGTATACTTCGCCCGACCATAGACCAGGATCATATGACTTTATTGCCTTTTTATGACCTTTTTTTATAATTACATTATTCACAGAGTCTACATCATCTCTTACACTAATGCTAACTACATTTTTATAACCTAATGTCCTTCTGAATTTATAAATTAACTGTTTACTTTTAATATGACCCATACCACACGAATTAAAAATTACAGGAACATCCATCCTATCTAATTGTTTAACATGTTCATTTATTGGAATACTAAAATAGTCAAGAAACATCTGTCCACCAGCAAAGACTGCACAATCAAAATTATCATCGCACAGGTTATTTATTTTTTCCTTTCCTCCCCCCAAAAAAAATCTATAGCGTTCTTGCAAATAAACACTCTTTTTTAATATTTTTTTTACTAATTTTTTTGGAAACGTTATAGTATTATCCTTGTTAGGGTAAGGACTAGAAATATCTTTTTCATCAAAACCAACTTTTCCAGATAAATCTGAAATACTAATTTCAAGGCTAGGATTCCATTTTTTAATTAAATACTCTACCGATTGACATATTATTCCATCACCTAAATTTGATGAATAGTACTCCCCAATTAGTAATATTTTCTTGTCCATTAATTACACCCTCACTGAAGTTTAATTATCAAATTTTAAATAGTTATCTTAAAAAGTTTAAAATTTGCTTCTTGTAAGATAACAACTTACTCATATATTTTTCACCCAAGACTCTTATTAATAACCTTTTAGCAATCGCTTTTCTTTCGTTTTTTCCTTTTAAAGAAGGATCAATCCATGATCCTGAAAAGTGATGTATAGTAAAAGTTTCATCATTACTTTTTACAAGTCCTGTTCTCCAATCCTTGGCACAGAAAGTTTCGAATGGATATATACTTAAGTCATTTTTTAATATTTGTTTTCTATTTTCGTTAAGCCAATTGTATTCTATAGTTGTAATTCTAGTTATTAGTTCTGTATTTGTACTAATATCAAACTGCCCATTCTCTAGTTTAAATTTTTTATCAGAGTAAGTTTGTAATAATGATTTAATCCAAGGATGTTCTTTCACCGAACCAATTATGCCAGTTACACAATATTCGTCACTTTCCATTCCAGTAAAAGCTGAATGAGTTAAAAATTGGTCTAAAGGTTTTATAACTTCTACATCTGTATCCATATATATTCCACCCTCATTATAAAGGACATACAATCTTACATAATCAGAAACAAAAGCATATTTCCCTGCTTTATATGCTTCTTTGACATATGGAATAGAATTAATATCAAAATTATCTTCATTCCATTCAATAATTTCATAGTCAGGGCAATTTTTTTTCCAACTAGCAATACATTTTTGTGCCAAAGGGGGTAACGTTCCCTTGCCAAACCAACAATAATGAATTTTTTTATCAATCATATTTTACGTATGCTCCTATATTTTAATATTAAATAACTAGTTATTCTTTTTGATAATATATAAATTATAGATGTCATTCGCACACCTAAAATTTTCACGAAAAATAAAACGTATTTCCCTCTGATTCCAGTTGAATATTTTGCGATCCAAAATACTCTATTCATTTCGGAAACAACTTCTTCCCTTTCTTTTCTTGGTAAATAGCTGACTAAAACCAAATATTGCACATATATATTTGCTAATTGCTTCACAAACTGAGTGTTAAATCTTTTGTTAGATTCATCTAAATTATTTAAATGGTAATTTATTATTGAGACTAAATCATAAAATTTTTTTGAGTTCCAACTATTAATAATTGAATTTTCTCGTTCTTGCCTATAATAGTAAAAAGGGACATCATACGTTGCAATTTTATTAGCCTTCATATAAACAGTCGGAATGAGTTCCAAATCTTCGGATGTTATGCCTAACTTAAACATAAAACGATTATCTATAAAAAATTCTCTTCTATAAATAGTTCTACATGCAGACCATATGATAATTGGCACTTTTTCGAATAAGCTAGTCAGATATTCTATTCCATTCACGTATTGATTAACTTCCGGAAAACTAAAGTCTTCTTTTTTTTCTCTATCATCTGGATAGTAATAAATAAACTTCCCACATATTAAATCCACAGTTGGGTTTTCAATAATAATATTATATAAATTCTTCAATGTATCTTTTGCAATGAAGTCATCCCCATCAACAAATAGCAAATAATCTCCTTTTGCTACTTTTACTCCTTCGTTTCTAGCTGAAGAGAGTCCTCCGTTTTTCTTTTCTAACAACTTAACGTTATGATATTTATCATTATATTGATTACAAATAGCACTAGATTTATCAATTGAACCGTCGTCAACTAAAATAATTTCAAAATTATCATAAGATTGATTTAAAATACTTAAAATACATTCTTCCAAGAAATCTTCTACATTGTATATTGGAACAATTATACTAAATCTAATCAATGTGTTCCCCCCTCTTTATATCAACGCCCTAAATGTGTTATTAGATAGCATTTCAATAGTTGATAAGTGAAAAACACCTAATAAGTATATTCACGAAAATTTATTAGGTGTTTTTTTTCTAATCGTGATCATTGAAAACAACAGTATCATCCATAAAAAGCGGCTTACATGAATATCTAATGTAATACCACCAACTGCCGCCCCGCAAAGTGCCGCAAAAATATATTTTCGATTTATACTTAAAGCCCTCTTCATAGCTGACATAATAAGAAATACAGTAATCAATAAGCCAAAGATTCCACCTTCAATCAATGATTGTACATAAATACTATGTGGGGCACGTGCTATCCCGAGTGAGATAGAAGATATATAAGAGAAAGTTGAAAAACCATTTCCAAATAAAATTCCTAAAAAGGACATTTGTTCGAAGTAATGGAGGTTTGCCAACCATATTTCAGTACGACCACTTCCACCACCGACAGTTATTTCTTCAATAGTAAAACGACTTAAAACCCATTCAGGAATATAATTTTTGACTAAAGAAAAAGCTATTATGAACAAAATTGAACCAGAAACCATGAAAATAAAATTTCTGATGCGATTATTCTTACTATTTATAAAAATTGAAACAATAATTACAAATAAATTTGCTATTAATCCTCCCCGTGAACCAGTTAGAAGTATAACTAATAACATAGCAATCAAAAGTGCGAGGTTAAATATTAATAGTTTTTTCTTCAGTATGTTATCCATTAAAAGTGCTGTAATAAGAATAAATCCTGTAGAGAAATAGTTCGGATCCATTTCTCGACCAAAGTCCAATGTAAATCTAGCACCGGAACCTAAATCTAAGTTCAAAATTGTAATTATTATTACAATAGCACCACTAAATATAATCATTTTTTTCAAAAAATTATATTCTTTATCTGTATGAGTATCAATTGATGCAAAGAAAAACATTAAAAATGAACCCATTAGAGAAAAAATATACCAATTATTCAAATGATTAGATAGAGACCAAGAAATCGAAAGAATAAAATATGAAAAATATAATATTTGTACTTTGCAGTTTTCAAGTAACCTTAAATTAATGCCTTCTGTTGTTAAATTTATTAATCTTATAAACACATAAAAAATAACGATATAGTTTATTAATGATATGGGTCCCAATATATTTCCTAGCGTGGCATCGATAGGGAGTATTAGTAAATAAAGCCCTATCAATACCGTTCTAAACCTCAGTACTGATTTCAATTGTCCTCTCCTTTCAAGCAATTCAAGATTAAAGAAATGTCACTTTAATTTATATTGTGAATAAACTTGTTCTAATTTATTTTTTAGCACATTAATATCATATCCTGCATTTTCAATCATTTTACTCTCAACATTTCTGGGATATTCTGAATTCGAAATAATTTTTTTTGCCCAAACTTGAGTATCCTCACTTAAACAAACAAACTCCACTTTATCTAAAATCTTTATATCCTTTGTGATCGTGTTAGAAAAGACACATGGCAATCCGGATGCTTGAGCTTCTACTCCCACTAATGGAACGCCTTCAAACTTTGAAGGCATAACAAATATGTCGAATGCTTGCATTAGATTGTTAACATCTGCTCTCTGTCCTAAAAACTTTACAGAGTCAGTTAAATTTAAATGCTTAACTTTCTCTATGATCCTACTTTTAGTTTCACCTTCTCCAACTAAAACTAGTAGTGAATTTTTTTTAATTTTCTTCACTTCAAGGAAAACATCAATTAAAAAATCATGATTTTTCACAGACAAAAAAGACCCAACATGCCCAATAACTAATTGTTCATCAATCCCCAATTCTTTCCTTACATCATTTCTGATAAAAGGATTGTATTTATACCTGTCACTTTCAATAGCATTAGGAAGAATATGAGTCAATTTATTTTCTAAAGCTTTTCTCCCAAACATAAACTGCGCTGCTGATTCACTGCACGCCAACTTAATATCGGTTATACTATTTACAGGGAAATTAAGGATTAAATTCCTTATACTATTAATATATTTATCTGAATATTTTGTACTATGACTATGAACTGCAAAAGAAACTTTATTAATTTTCTTTGCAAAAACATAATTAAATAATGCTATATTAGGTGAATGAATATGGATTATGTCATACTCGTTGTTTTTTTTATAAAATTCCGATAGCTCTTTCAAATACATTAAAGTATTTTTATATTTTAACTCCGGTAGAACGTATACATTAGAACCATATTTTTTTACCTCACTATCAAATTCTCCGTTCAATTCATTAGAGTTAAATAAAAAATCAAAGTGAAATAACGAGTGATCAATATACTTTGTAATATTATATAAAAATGTTCCTACCCCTCCTTGAGGTCGAAGACCAATAACATGAAGTACTTTAATTTTTTTATTCATACGTGTACCGATTTAAGTTACTATATTAACTTTACCTTTCCTTAAAATTTTCAAATATATTATTTTTCTAATATTATTAGGAATAAGAACACGCAATATAAATCGAATACAATTATTAAATAAATATTCAAATATATTTATCATTCTGTTTTTCAACATATAGTCAAATAGTTTTTTTTGAGTTTTAAAATATTTTATCCCACCCCTTCTAAGATAAGTTTCATTAGTAATTCTCATCTTGACTAAAGGTTCATTAATATTGTAGAATTTGTATCCTTTTCTAGACATCCTTATCCACAAAAAATAATCTTCATTTAATTCAAAATGTTTATAGCCACCGACATCCATCACATCTTTTTTTTTGAACATCACACTTGGATGATTAATCGGATTTCTAAATTTCATATTTTTTATTATTTCACCGTTAGTGCTCTTTACTTCTTTGTATGCAATAATATTATCTGGATTAATTATAAACTCTGTAATTCCAGAGCCAACAACACTTATTTCTTTATTAGTTTCAAGAATTTTTAATTGTTTTTCACAACGATCGAGTATTGCGATATCATCGGTGTCCATTCTAGCAATAATTTCATTGCTGCAATTTTCTAGACCAATATTTAAAGCTCTCCCCAAGCCTACATTTTTTTCAATCGATATCACTTTTAATCTGGAATTGTGTACATAATTATTAATTACTTGCTCAAGTTCATTAGTTAAGGGTCCGTCTTTAACTAATACTATTTCATCGGGTTTAATAGTCTGATTTAGCATGCTTTCTAAACTTTCTTTTAGATAGATCGGCTTTTCCTTATAGTATACCGACATTAAAACTGAGTATCTTTTATTTTTCATATATACTCCTTTTTCTATATTTTTTTTCGTACACTAAGTTACCAAACACTTTGTTAATCAAATTTACTTTAAAACCAAAAATCTCAATTAGTCTCCCTAAGGATCTTGATAAAACTAAATTTTTACCATTTTTTTCAGCGAGAGACTTCACCAAAATGCTTGTGTTAATATATTCTTCATCTTGAGGAAAGAATATGCCTTCAGATTCATCATTTATCATGTTGAATAACAAATCATTGAGATTGTTAATATGTAACATGCTTCTTTGATTATTAATTAAAGGGAAAATGGGAACCCTTTCGGCTAAGTATATAAGTTTAGAATAATTTCCAGGACAATTTGGTCCATAAATCATAGGAGGTCTTATTATTGCTATTTTAAATTTGTCACTTATTAAATCTTTTAATCTATTTTCTGCAGTGAATTTACTCCTACCATATAAAGTACTTGGGGCAGGCTTTGTATTTTCATCGATTATTTTAACTTTTTTTATTTCCCCTACTTCTCCATAAACAGCCATAGTACTCATAAAAATGAACTGATTTACACCTTCTACCTTTGCTTTCTTAGCCAAATCAATTGTTAAATTACAATTCACTTGATTATACAACTCTTCCATATCAGGTGTTTCTTTCTTATGAACTATGGCTGCTAAATGTAATATTACATCATATTCAGAAAAACTCACTTTTCTCCATTTATTGTCACGAATAGAAATACAATCTACTTGAAAAAGAATTGGAAACTTATAATTAATCCAATTCTTAAATTCTTTTCCGATATAACTACTTTCTCCAGTAATTAATATTTTTTTCATTTTTCATTCTCTTTTGTAGAAGCAATTTCTTTACTCATCATCCCTGTTCCACCTTCAACCACTCCGTGACTTTTCAGCACACTAAAGATTGTTCCGATAAAGCATCGAACATCCATCCAAAACGTCATTTTTTTAATGTACTCTCCGTCGAGTTGAGCTTTATATTCAATGGGTAGTTCATCCCGCCCATTGATTTGCGCCCAACCTGTCAATCCTGGTAATACATCGTTCGCTTGATATTTTTCTCGTTCATCAATCAAATCATATTGATTCCATAACGCTGGACGTGGTCCAATGATTGCCATCTCACCTTTTAAAATGTTGATGATTTGTGGCAACTCATCGAGGCTCGTTTTACGTAAAAACTTACCGATTTTAGTAATATATTGATCTGGGTCAGTAAGGAGATGCGTTGGTGTATCTTTCGGTGTATCGATTCGCATCGTGCGGAACTTCAAAATATTAAAATGTGACTGATGAATCCCAACACGTTTTTGTTTAAAGAAGACTGGTCCTTTTGATTCGAGCTTAATCATAACCATAATTCCAATAAATAATGGGGATAAGACGATTAAACCAATCAATGCTAGAATAAAATCAATTTTGCGTTTCTGCTCGATGTATGTCATTGTTCACTCTCCATAGGCTAAACCGTTTCTTTATAGTTAGCTGTTTGCTCTTGTTCATATCGGTCGAGACAATCATTCGCCCAGTTCACAAGGTATAAGCTAAGTGCCTCGTCCGTCATCAATTGATTCATATTTTCTAATTTTCCATCTAGATCTGGCTCTTCGGTAACAATCCCTGTGAAGATTTTTGGATAGACGGCTTCTGGATGAACTTCGCCTTCCTTCAACAATTCCTCATACATCTTCTCACCAGGTCGAATGCCACTGAACTGAATCGAAATCTGTTCTTCCGTGAAACCACTCAATTGAATCATATTTCGTGCCAAGTCGACAATTTTCACTGGTTCTCCCATATCCAAGACGAACACTTCCCCACCATTGGCGAGTGTTCCCGCTTGAATAACGAGTCGACTTGCCTCTGGGATGGTCATGAAATAACGCGTCATGTCTGGATGTGTCACCGTAACGGGACCGCCTTTAGCAATCTGTGACTTGAACAACGGGATAACCGACCCACGACTACCTAACACATTTCCAAAACGGACAATCGCATACTTTGTTTTACTAGACTTTGCTAAGTGTTGGACGACCATTTCGGCAATCCGTTTCGTTGAACCCATGACATTTGTCGGGTTGACGGCTTTATCCGTAGAAATCATGACAAAGCGCGAGGCACCATATTCATCAGCCATCTCCGCCACATTCTTCGTACCATAAATATTGTTTTTCACCGCTTCATGTGGGTTTGCTTCCATTAAAGGAACATGCTTATGAGCTGCGGCATGAAAAACGAGATGTGGTGTGTAGGTCACAAACACTTCCCGTAGTCTCTCAACGTCTTGAATATCAGCAATGACTGGGATTAGTTCAGCTTCAATCTTCGCTTCACGTAGTTCACGTTCAATGAGATAAATACTGTTCTCACCATGACCAAGCAGTAACAATCGGTCCGGGTTGAACTTTAAGATTTGGCGACAGATTTCGGATCCAATCGATCCACCAGCACCTGTCACCAAAACCGTCTTCCCTTCGACCTCTGCTTGAATACCTGTAATATCTAATTCGACCGGTTCGCGGCCGAGGAGGTCTTCGATGGATACTTCACGCATTTGTTTGACCGAAATTTTCCCAGCTGCCACTTCTTCAATCATCGGAAGCGTGTGTACATTCATGCATACTTTTTTCGCACGTTGAATCAGTGCAACTCGTTCTCGGAAACTCATCGATGGAATCGCAAACACGATTTTATCGATAGCTTCATTCTCAACAACTTCTTCAAGTTGTTCGAGCGTCCCAAGTACTTTCACGTCATTTACTGTTAATGTTTGAAGATGCTTATTGTCATCTATAAACCCAATCGGATTCATTCGGTGATTATTAGAATGCTTCATCTGACGTACCAGCATCCGACCAGCTTGCCCAGCTCCAATAATGAGCGTTCGCTTTTCATCCTTTCTTCGTTTCATCTTCCGTCCATGTAAAATAGACATCTGATCTTGTTTCCATGTCACATAAATTCGTGAGCCAAGACGAATTCCACCTAACATGAGTAACGAGAGACAAAAGCTTAAGAACAGCATGCGCTCCATCGCTTCTCCATATACGGCGAATTGAAGGATATATAAAAGGAGTGTGCTTGAAGCGAGTGTCATCGCTAAACGAACGGCTTCCGTCATACTAGCGAATCGCCAAGCGACTCGATACAGTCGACTGACGCCTGCCATGATGATAAAGATGGCACTATATGAAATAGCCGTCTCAATAAAATGATTACGATCGATATTTTGAATGAATTCTAAAGGATATAAAAAAAAGTAAGAGACAAACATCGCTGATAGAATAGCAATGATATCTAAACTAACAAGTACACCTGTACGTAACGATTTTCGACCTAAATCGGGTATCGACAACTGGTATCCCTCCTTTTATAAAGTACTTTCTACTGTTTTTTGTTCTTCAAGCAATTGGATCATCATCTTCAGTACGTCTTCACGCAAGTCTGAACGGTTTAAAGCAAATTCAAGTGTCGTCTGAATGAATCCTAATTTCTCTCCGACATCATAACGTTTACCATCAAATTCATAAGCGAATACACGTTGCATCTCATTTAAACGAGTAATCGCATCGGTCAATTGAATTTCGCCACCTGTCCCGGCTTCTTGCGTCTCTAAATACTTGAAAATTTGCGGTGTGAATAAATAACGTCCGAGAATCGCTAAATTTGACGGTTCCGTACCCGGAGCCGGTTTTTCTACGAAAGAAGCCACTTTATGTAAACCACTCTCTAATGATTCTTGAGGGTCGACGATGCCATAACGATGCGTGACCTCACTTGAAACTGGCTGAACGCCAATAATAGAACTCTCGGTTTTTTCATATTGCTCAATCAATTGGCGCGTACAAGGTACTTCCGCCTGGACGATATCGTCTCCAAGCATGACGACGAATGGTTCATCGCCGACAAACGCTTTCGCCTGAAGGACCGCATGACCTAGGCCCATTGGCTTTGACTGACGAATGAAATGAATGTTAATGTTTGTCGTTTCTTCCACGAGTGCTAAAAATTCTGATTTTCCTTTTTCAATAAGCGTTTGTTCGAGTTCTGGTACCGAGTCAAAATGATCTTCAATCGCCCGCTTCCCTTTTCCCGTGACGATTAGAATATCTTCAATTCCTGAAGCAACAGCCTCTTCAATAATGTATTGGATAGTCGGCTTGTCGACGATCGGTAACATTTCTTTTGGCATTGCCTTTGTCGCCGGTAAGAAACGTGTCCCAAGGCCCGCTGCCGGGATGACTGCTTTCTTTACTTGTTTATGTACCACGATGTTCCTCCTATGAATATATATGTATTATTTAGTATTGGATTAAATAAAAAAGGATGCATTTAACATCCTTACTAAAATATATTCTAAGGTTAACACTTTTGACCTAATGAAAAAACCAAGGTAAGGGAATTAAAACCTATTTTCGTTCGACAAGTGTCGACAAAAATCATAAGAGCCATTAATTGTCAACACATTATGGAAAACAGGAGGTTACTTCTTCCATTTCCCTCGCCAGTTCTTCGTCGGAAGAATAGGTGGATCGACAAAAATGAACTCATCTTTCACGATTGCTTCGGCATTTTCTTTTAACGTCTCCCAACGTCCCGTTCCCAGTTCTTCCGTAACCGCTTGTCTTGCGGCTTCCCAGTAAAACGTACGCCGTCCTGTACTATGTGCATCTGAAGCAACGAGTTGGCTCAATCCGTTCCGTAAGAAGACGAATGCAATCTCTTTTACATTTTGACCAAACTCCCCAGTCAAGCTACTCGTCGTCACTTGCGACAAAGCGCCTGAAGAAACAAAGTCCATCAATCGTTTTGGGTTGGTCGCCAGTTCTTTATTTCGTTCTGGATGGGCGATGACCGGTGTATAGCCTTCTGCCTGTAATCGGAAGAATAGTTGCTCGGCATATGCCGGGACCGTATCGCTCGGAAACTCGACGAGGACGTAACGTGATCCTGCGAGCGAGAGGACTTCCCCTTCCTCTAGCGCTTGCACGAGATCACCGAACACACGAATCTCTTGACCTGGGTAGATGTCGAGCTTGATTCCTTCTTGGTGTAAAATGTTTTGAAGCGTTGCTGCTGCTTCCTGTACATTCAAGTCTTCCGTCTCAAATTGAGGGTGAAACGCGTGGGGGGTGACCACGATCGCGGTCACCCCTTCCTCTACAGCGCGTCTCGCCATCTCGATTGTTTGTTCGACCGTTCCCGGACCGTCATCGACGGCCGGAAGAAGATGACAATGGATATCAATCATGGCGTGATTCTCCTTTTATTCGTACGCGTAGTAATAGTAGTAATCGTCACTGCCTTGTGGCTCGCGCTTGTTAAGGACGACTCCGAGGATGTGCGCATCCGCAAGGACCAACTGTTCTTTCGCTTTGACGACCATCTGACGGTCTGACTTGTCACAACCAACGACGAGGACGACGCCGTCTACTTTGCGTGCTAAAAGACGTGTATCTGCGACTTGCATCATCGGTGGAGCGTCCAAGATGATGACATCGTAATGTTCTTTCAATTCATTGAGCGTTCGGTCCATCATCTTCGACGAGAGTAACTCGGACGGGTTCGGCGGGATTGGTCCCGCTGCCATCAACTCTAGGTTCTCGACTTGTGTCGAATGAATCGCTTTATCAAGTGTCGTCTTTTTCGCAAGAACAGTTGAGAGTCCAATCCCGTTTGAGAGACGGAACGTGAAGTGCGCTGTCGGACGGCGCATATCACAGTCCATCAATAGGACACGTTTGCCTTGTTGGGCGTAGACGACGGCCAAGTTCGAAGCTGTCGTCGATTTCCCTTCGCCTGACGACGAGGATGTGATCGCAACTGTCTGCAATTCGTCATCGACCGCTGTGAACTCGAGGTTCGTCCGGATCGTCCTATATTGCTCTGAGATTGGCGACTTCGGTTTATGGACCGTGATCAAGTCACGGCCTGTCTTATCGTACTGAATATGTTTTGATTTCTTTTTTCCAAACTTAAACACGGACCTCTTCCCCTTTCACGTTGGCTTGACGTTGACGCTGCATCTCGACACGATCGATGACTGGGATTGACCCAAGTACCGGAAGTTCGAGAATCGTCTCGACATCTTGTTCAGTCTTGATGCGACGATCGAGTACGACTTTGAGGAACGCAATCGCGACTCCAATCATCATCCCAAGTACAGCTGCAATCGCAGTATTAAGTAGAATATTTGGTTTAACTGGGAACATCGGGACGTTCGCATCCGATAAGACTTTCACGTTGTCGACACTCATGAGTTCAGGTACTTCTTTCGAGAAGACGCGACCGATTTCATTGGCGATATCTGTTGCGACGACTGGATTCGTATGTTGGACGGCGATGTTGATGACTTGTGAGTTTTGCTCGCTGTTCACGGTGATCAAGTTACTGATGTTCTCAGGCGCACCGACGACATTTTCTTGGACTTGTTCAAGGATGGCTGGACTTTGAATGATGACACGATACGTGTTGACAAGTGTGACCGACGACTGGATTTGACTGCTATCAATCATGTTGTTCTGTGATTCTTTCGGTGCGACGAGCACTTGCGTCGATGCCTCATACGTCGGGCTGATCACAAATGAGCTCACTAAAAAGGCAATGAGTGCTGCGAGGATGGTTAAACTTGCGATGAGCCACTTGCTCCGCTTCAAGATGGAGAACAATTCTCCAAGGGAAATCGTTTCTTCGTTCATATTCTGTCCTTCTCTCCTTTGTTCCAATCAATTCACTGCTGGAAAATTCCCGCAGATAATATTTAAAATGACAATACCAGAACAGTATAGCAAAATTTTCATTGGTTGATGACCCGTTTTTAAAAAAATGGGTTTTTTGACATGTAAATCTGCTAAACTTTGAAAGGAAGAACTTAACAAAGGAGGAGACCCCTAGTGCATGTAAGTGAGCGCCTACTCCAGCTGTACGCCACACTCGACCGACAAACTCGAGACATCGTCCAGCAACGTATTGAGACAAATTTAGCAGACGGCAAATCGCTTGCCGCCTCTTATCATGAACTAACCGGAGAGACGAATGATTCCCTCTCCGTCGAAGAAAAGTCAGCTACGGATTTTTCGAATTGGTTGAAGGAAGGAAAAACGGAGTTAGTCTTTTTGACCTATTACGTCGCTTTGTTAGAAAAGAGAGAGAAGCTTCAATCTGAGGGAGTCATTCCACAGACTGTGGAATCGATTGTTCCTAAGCCGATCACTCAGCCTTCTCCTCAGGAAACGATGAAATCAGAAATCGAGACACCTGCTAATCCGACACCGACCAAACCGCGTTATGTTCCAGTTCCAGATTCCGCCATTCCGTCACGGACAGAACGTCTCAAATCTTATCGAGAAATCAAACCGGCTCGTCCTCGCCGAAAGAAAAGTCGTGGCTGGTTGCTTGGCCTGATTGCTATCATTCTTTTATCCGTAGGCGGTTATGCCGCTTATCCGACGGTAAAGGATCTCTTACAACCGCCTCCTGCGTCGACCAAAGCGACTGAACCAGTAGCACCAGAACCCGAACCAGTCACTGACACAAAAGCACTTGAAGAAGTATGGATTGGTGTCAAACATGCTCCTCTTCTCAGTGAACCGAACAGCGAAGACGTTGTCTATGTTGCTGACATCGGGGACCGTTATGACGTTTTAGAAGAACGGGACGATGCTCTCTTGCTTGATCTCGGTGGCAATGATTTGACGGGTTGGGTGTCTCGCGAGGAAGTGGTCACGGAATGGTCAGGACTCTCAATCAGTGATCCCGATTTATTGAAGTGGCTAACGGTCGGTGTTGACCAAGTATATTTATACGAACCAGCAGAAGCTTACCTAGAGATGACGAGAGATCAGCTCGTCGGGGTCGTCGGGGAGCCGTATGGTTTGGACTCAGATGACTTGAACGAATATTTGATTTATAATGGTATCTTCTTCACCATCCAAAATGGACGGGTCGAAGCGATTGACTGGCCAAGTACGATCCAAACGAAAGAAATGTTCCTCAAACTTGGAGAACCGACATACGAGGTTGAAGACGGCGTCGTCTATGAGAGCCAGAACTATTCGCTTCGCCTCTTTGTGAAAGAAAATGAGTCGACACGTGTACGTGTGACCAAACTAGACAATTAAAGGAGTTTTTGACGTATGACCCAAACGATTCTCGTGACGGGTGGTGCCGGGTATATCGGTACCCATACCGTCCTGCAATTGCTTGAAGCTGGACATGACGTGATTGTTCTCGACAATCTGTCGAACAGTAGTCGTGAAGGACTGAATCGCGTTGAGGCGATGGCCGGCAGAGAGACCATTTTCTATCTCGGCGACATTCTCGACCGTACATTACTCGAACAGATTTTCTTGACGCATACAATCGATGCCGTCATCCACTTCGCCGGCCTAAAAGCCGTCGGTGAGTCAGTGAAAGAGCCGCTCCGCTACTACGAGAACAACGTCGTCGGTACGACCGTCCTCCTAGAAGTCATGCAGGCGTTCGATGTGAAGCGCATCGTTTTCAGTTCATCGGCAACCGTGTACGGGATGCCGGAACGCACACCAATCGACGAGTCGTTCCCGCTCAGTGTGACGAACCCATACGGTCGCTCGAAACTGATGATCGAGGAAATCTTACGTGATGTCGCGGTCGCCGACTCAGAATGGAGCATCGCCCTCCTTCGTTACTTCAACCCAATCGGGGCACATTCGTCTGGTCAGATCGGGGAAGACCCGTTCGACGTTCCGAATAACTTAATGCCATATATCACCCAAGTTGCAATCGGTAAGTTGAACGAACTGAGCGTCTTCGGTGACGACTATGACACGCCGGACGGGACAGGCGTACGTGACTACATCCACGTCGTCGACCTCGCAGAAGGCCACCTCCGAGCACTCGATTATGTGATGGACCAACCTGGAGTCGAGGCGTTCAACCTCGGGACGGGCACTGGCTACAGCGTCCTCGATCTCGTCCGTGCGTTTGAACAAGAGAGTGGAAAGTCCGTTCCTTATCGAGTGACGGAACGCCGCCCTGGTGACATCGCCACGTGTTTTGCGGACCCGACGAAGTCGAAACAGATGCTCGGGTTTGAAGCGAAGCATGACATTCGTGACATGTGCCGCGATGCCTGGAACTGGCAGTCGAACAACCCGAACGGATATAACTAAAAAATCAGCTGGCGTCAGAACGATTGTTCTTCCGTCAGCTGATTTTTTTGATTGGTCTTTTCTTTTCGTGCCATCAATCCAAAGTCGATGACCATGATGAACAAAGCGACAGCAATGAACTTCCATATATCGACCATCATGAATTTATCCCATACATATCCAACTACCGTGAATCCGAGGAAGGCCGCATAAAAACTAATTCGCCACCACGTCCGATAAACGTTTGCACGCTCTCGGTCCAACAGATAAAAAATGAGGTATGCGCCTAAAGCTAAACATAAAATCGCAATCATCCAGTATGAAAATGACTGCATCGTCAACCGAAATATCATGAAAAAGAAAGATGAATCCATTGGAAATCCGCTCCTTTGATGACTGACTCGTGATGTGTATAAAATTCCTACTCTTCCATTTTCCACCTATCCATCACATGAGTCAATACACCTATGAACGAAAATGCAATTATGATTCTAAAGACCTACCCTTGTAACCATACATATCCGTACGGAGATAATGTGATTTTTCCGATTCGTTCACCCGTGAACAAGTTCGTCCCTTGAACATCCAATTCAATCTCATTTTCACTCACGTTCGTATAGAGACGGACTGTACGTCCTTTCATCTCCCGCTCAACGGCAAACACATGTGGATCGACGTCGATGATCCGTTGGTTCGCATAAGGTGACAGCGCCGGTTCTGTCCGCTTCACGTTCAGCTGCCCCATGATTCTTGAAAAACGATTGAGTATTGTCTCGTCTTTCTTCAGCGACTGAACGAGCTCCTCCTCATCTGTTGGACCGCTCACCCCGAAGAGTGTCCGATAGTCTACGGACGGGATCCCTTGAAGCGAAAATAGAATGCTATGTGCTGCGAGGAGCATCGCCTCATGGTTATCCAATAGATTCTTCTCGAACGGATCACGCTCGGCGCTCGACAAGAAGTGGAAGTATGTCTTCCCTTCAGGTGGTGCTTCAATCTTCTGTGCCCATTCGGTCAGTCGTGTCGCTTTCCCTTGTGCGAGGGCGAGGGTCACATGACTCGCAAGATCAAAGTGACAGACAGCGTCCACGACATCCAAATATGATCCAGCCTCGTCAAGCGCGTCTTCGGCGAGAATGAGTTGACCGTTCGGCTTATAGTGGTGCAACACGATGTGCCAGAGTCTAAGTATGTCTTTTACCTCTTCACGCGTCATCCCACGGAACGATTGCGCATGGACCCGGACCTTCGTCGCTCCATAAGCGAGACGCTCGATAAGTGCGTCCGTCTCGGCAAGCAAGTCGAATTGCTCCGCATTGTAGGCGACTGGGTCGAGTTCATACATGAGTTGGAAGTCGTCGCTCAACTCCCCTAAGTCTTCATACAATCGGATGCGCGGGTCGACGGCTGTGTCCGTTTGGCGCCCGATGTACGGGAAAAGTGAGACGAGATGCAAGTCGCTGATCGTACCTGCGACATGCTTGGCGAGGACGTCATGGAGTGCCCCCATGTCCGGCTTTCCTTCCGTCGTGACGAAACTCGCGTCGACGAGTAGGACGTTCGTTTTCTCGCTCGGGGTTTCATGATCATGCCAGGCGTGACTCTCCCACTTGTCAAATAGCCGATGCCACGTCTCTTCATTGCCACCCCATTTATTCAAAATCGGTTCGACTTGTTGCCAATCCATACGATTCCCTCCTTCTGTTCTCTCTACCTTTTTTCACTTCTTGCCCATTTCAAAACAAAAAAGCCGTCCCTATCGGACGACTCATTCCATCAAACGCTTCAATTCGGTCTGAATCCCGTCGAGTGACTCTGCGTCAGGATTCCAATAATAGATGCCGTCCGACTCGAGTCCACCGCCCCCTTCGATGCGGAGTGTACTTGCGTTACGGAACGCACCCATGTAGTCCGTCGAGAGTGTCACGAGCTCATTGAACTCGATGTTCGTCTTCGCTCGGTTGCCGACGACGTCGAGCAAATTCGTCACCTTGTCGAGCGAGAAGTCAGAACGTCCTTTCTCGATGATGGCTGCGACGACATCGCGCTGCCGTTCTTGGCGACCGAAGTCCCCGTTCGGGTCATCATAACGCATCCGTGTGTAGGCGAGCGCCTTCTCTCCATTGAGCGTCACTTCGCCGACCGGGAACGTATAACTGTCCGAAGTAAAGGCAAATTTGTTCATAACGGTAATGCCACCGAGCGCATCGACGACTTCCGTGAACGCCTCCATGTCCGCTTCGACGACATAATCAATCGGGATATCTAAAAAGTTCTCAACCGTGTCCATCGCCATCTCGGCACCACCGAACGCATAGGCGTGGTTAATTTTATCGTGATATCCGCGTCCGACAATCTCCGTCTTCGTGTCACGTGGGATGCTGAGCATCGCCCCTTCATTCGTATCCGGATTCATCGTCAAGACGATGATTGAGTCGCTTCGTCCCTGTTCTGTCCCTCGTCGGTCGATTCCGAGTAAGAGTACCGACACCGAGCGCTTCTCTTCGATCGTCTCGACTTGTTTTCGTTCTGGACTGATCTGTAAGTTATCGTTCACTTTCGTCACTGTGTCATTGACCTCGTCGACCATCGACCAGACGAATAGTCCACCTGCGACAAGCATGAGTGTCAGTACGCCCGCTGTGATACCAAGTATCCATTTCCACCTTGATTTCTTCTGATGTTTCGCCATATCGGGCCACCTTCTTCCGTAAATTCAGTTTGTATATCTTTTCCCAGACTCTACATTGGATTATAGCATGTCTCCAAAAAATGCTAATCATTTCTTTCCAGTTATCACGGGAAATGTGTCTTTGTGGGTGTCCGATACATATGATGCGGCCAGGCGGCATTGATTTCTGCCCCAATGAGCATCGTCGCCGCCGTCAAATAGAGCCAGATTTGAAGTAGGATGACGGCTCCGATCGTGCCATACGTGTCCCCAAAAATCGAGAATCGCTCGACGTAGACGCTATAACCTGTCGAGATGAGTTGCCACGAAATGACGGCAAAAATGGCACCCGGTAACGTCTCAAAAAAGCGCACGCGTTGTTGCGGGGCAATCATATAGAAGAAAGAGAACGCAAAGATCAAGATGATCGTCGAGACGGTATAGCGAGTGAGCGTGGAGAGACGATCGAACTCTTCGACTTGAGGATAGAACGCATACAACAAATCGATAAATTCCTGTCCGAAGACATGGAAGACGACGAGGATGACGGCTCCAATGCTACCGGCAAGGATTGTTAAGAGTCCAATCAGACGACGCCATACGTACCCGCGCGCCTCCGTCTCCCCGTAAGCGAAAACGGTCAGCTTGACGAGACGGGCCGTCCCGTTCGAGGCGGACCAAAAAGCGATGATGGCACTGACCGAGACGAGTCCGCTATTCAAATTCCCACTGACGTCGTAGACAATCGACAATAGCTCTCGCACGCTCGAACCAGGGACGAGTGTTTCAATCTGTTCAATCAATAGCGCCTGGTCGATTTTGAACCACGCCATGACCGCGAACAGGACAAAGAACATTGGGAAGATGGCGAGGAACCAGAAGAAGGCGAGCGTCGCGCTATAGTCGTTAATATGATGGTCCTTGAAGCGATGTCTCACATCGATGGCGAGTCGGGTCAGTCGATCGAGCACGGCCGTCACTCCTTTTTCTTTTCATTATGCCACAAACGAAAGCACCCGATTCATCCGAATCGAGTGCCACTGTCATTGTTCCATCAATTGTCCGAGATACGACTTCACTTCGTCGAGTGATGCCTCGTCCGGGTTCCAATAGTAGATGCCGTCGCTCTCTTTGCCTCCACTTCCTTCGAGACGAAGGACGTTTTGGTTTTTGAAAGCCATCATGTAGTCGCTCGAGAGCGTCCGAAGTTCTTTGAACGTCACGTTCGTCTTGGCGTTATTACCAAGGACGTCGAGCATGTTGTTGAATCGTGCAATCGAGAAGCTGTCCGTTCCTTTGTCGACGAGCGCCGTGATGACGTCGCGTTGACGCTCCTGACGACCGAAGTCACCGTTCGGGTCATCGTAGCGCATCCGTGTATAGGCAAGCGCTTCTGCCCCATCCAGGTTGACCGTTCCCGGTTCGAACGAATACTCACCCGACGTGAAGGCGAACTTGTTCGTCACTTCGACGCCGCCGAATAAGTTGACCGCGTCCTGGAAACCTTTCATGTCGACTTCCGCGACATAATCGATCGGGATGCCGAGGAAGTTCTCGACCGTATCCATCGCCATTTCAGCACCGCCGAATGCGTAGGCGTGGTTGATCTTGTCCATCGTCCCTTTGCCGACGATCTCCGTCTTCGTATCACGCGGGATGCTGAGCATCGCGCTCTCATCCGAATTCGGATTGAGTGTCATGACGATGATCGAGTCACTGCGTCCTTGTTCGTCCGCACGACGGTCAACGCCGAGTAATAACACCGAGACCGGCTTCTTATCTGAAATCGTTTGTTGATTCATCCGATCCGGGCTGAGCCCAGCCGATTCATTCAAACGGTCGACCGTTGTATCGACTTGATTATATAAATAATAGGCCATCCCAGCTCCGATGAGCAGGAACACTCCGATGACAGCACCTGCGATGATGGCGATGCGTTTCGCGGGCGACACTTTACGACGACGTTTTTTGACTCTCTTCTTTGGCTTTTGCTCTTCCATGACATAGCACCTTTCTATCCCCAATTGACCGTAATTGACACAGGTTTTATTTTATCACGCTGAATCGACAGTTTTTTCCGTATTTTTATAAAAGAGGTGAATACTTGTCACCATTTGTCGATTGCTCACATCGCTAGTATCGACAAGGTTTTTTGAAAGTTTAGCAAGTTGTTGTCTATCATAACATACGCTTTTTCGGAGCCTCGTTCCGTTTCATACAACGGCACTAAGCCATTGGTCACAATTTCAACAAATCCCCTATTTTTTTGTGCTAATAGTGAAAGAATTTTGACGATTTAACACTTTTCATAGGACCATTTCCTTATTTTCAGAAAACAGAATGGTACATTCGTTTTATTTTTTGTAAAATATGTATTGGTAATTAATATAAATGTAATAGTAATCCATTTCATACATAAGGGGATAAATCGATGCGCTTCATCGTGACGTGTTTTTTAGACAAAGAACAAACTTGTGAGTTTATCGTGTACGGCAGTTCCGAGTACGATGCGTACCGAACATTTGAACAGACTATTCAATCTTTAAATTCACTAAGCGGACAAATCACATTATCAGACGGCGAGGCCATCCCGGTAACACGTATCCTCGCTTATCGCGTCGACCCGATCAAACCGCTCTTTTGAATCTCGATTGTTTCGGGTAACCCTATTAGGAGAACAAATTTGGTAAAATGGGGTGAAACGAATGGAAATCGGAATGATTGGGCTCGGGAAGATGGGGCTGAACTTAGCATTGAATTTGACGGACAATGGGCATCGCGTCTTTGGCTATGATCCGGGGAACGTCTCGACGAGTCAGTTCGAAACGAAACAGTCATTGGAAGAAGTCGTCGATGCACTGAAATCGCCACGTGTCGTCTGGGTGATGGTACCGGCAGGAGACGTGACCGAGCATGTGTTGAACGATTTATATGAAGCTCTCTCCCCTGGGGACATCGTCATCGACGGGGGTAACTCGAATTATAAAGAGTCGATGCGGCGCGCCGAGCACTTTAAAGAGAAGCTCATCTATTTCTTTGACGTCGGGACGAGTGGCGGCATGGACGGGGCGCGGAACGGGGCCTGTACGATGATCGGTGGAGATTTGGAGGCGTTCGGGAAAATCGAGCAACTGTTCCAAGACGTCTCGACCGACAACGGGTATCTGTACGCCGGACCGAGTGGAAGTGGCCACTTCCTGAAGATGGTCCATAACGGAATCGAGTATGGCATGATGCAGGCAATCGCTGAAGGGTTCGAAGTGCTCGAGAAGAGCCCGTTCGACTATGAATATGAGGATGTCGCCCGTGTCTGGAATCATGGCTCTGTCATCCGTTCGTGGCTCATGGAGCTGACGGAGAGTGCCTTCTCAAAAGATGCGAAGCTCGATGACATCCGCGGGGTCATGCATGCGTCGGGTGAAGGCAAATGGACGGTTGAGACGGCGCTCGAATACGACGTGCCGACGCCGGTCATCGCCCTCTCGCTCATGATGCGGCAACGCTCGCTCCAAGACGACACGTTCTCCGGTAAAGTCGTCGCCGCACTCCGAAATGAGTTCGGAGGACATGCGGTGGAGAAGAAAGAGTAATCAACATGGCCTCGGCACACGCCGAGGCCATTCTTCATTCCATCGTATTTCCTTCTGCTGGGATCGGATGTGCTTTCAACATGCGCGCGAAATGGACGAGGTTATACGCCATCGTCTTCCCGTGTGACTTCGTAAATTCATTGTCACGCCCCGCATCGATATACGAGTCGCCTGGTCCCGCTTCTCCGACCCAGTACGTATCAACGTTCGGTGGCACGGTGAAGCCGATGTGGGATAAGGCGTAAAGAATACCGGCACATGCGTGTTTCGCCCCGTCCTCATTTCCGGTGACGACGACCCCGCCGACTTTGTTGTAGTAGATCGCCTGACCTGACTTGTTCGTCAAGCCGCTGCCCCCGTATAACCGCTCGACCACTTGCGTCGCGACACTACTCTTCTCGCCAAGCCAAAGTGGCGTCCCGATGACGACGATGTCTGCGCCTTTCACTTTTTCGAAAATCTGTGGCCATTCATCACCGTCCCCTTCATCTTCTGTCACCCCGAATGCGACGTTATAGTCGACGATTCGAACGATTTCCGACTCGACCCCAAGCGCATCAAAATGCGGCAAGATGTCGCGAATCAGCCCTTCTGTATGCGACGTCGTGTCGCCTCCTTTTAACGTACAGTTCAAAAATAGTGCCTTCATGCTGTCCCCTCCTTTAGTTGATCCTGCTCCCCCTTTCATTCCCCTTCATCGTTTTTTCATAACACGAACCATTCGTAAAACGACTTTTGTTGATATGAAACCTCTTTTATTCAAATCACATATTTTTTAGTTCTATCTTACTCATTTTACAAAAAATGTATGAATCATATTTACCACATTCTGAATAGTCTGTATATTTAAAGTGAGTTAACCTTTTTAATAGTTATTCAATTGATTTTATATAGGATGAGGGGGAAATGTATGTTGCCATTTCGCTGGAACAACCCATTTAAATCAACTCCTGACAAGCATGCTCCATCTACAGAACTGAATCAACTCGCGAATGACCGTCAATTCATTGAAGGACATCTCGATCCTGTCTTTTTGATTGATATCGACGGAACAATCATCGATGCTAACCAAAAACTGGGTCTTTTGCTTGGCTATTCGACCGCTGACTTACCAAATCATTATTCCAGTTTGATGACGCCGCAAGAGCGTGCGCGCATTCTCCCTCATGTAAATCGCGTCTTCGAAGGGCACGAAGAAACATACATCGCCAATTTCCTACATACGAACGGGAAATCGCTGACCGTGCTCGTGACCACCATCCCTAAATACGAATCGCAACTCATTGCCGGGATGTACGTCATTGCCCGAGATATGACAGAAGACAACCAGATGAAAGAACAACTCGAAACGATGACGTTCGAGCGAAAACTTTTACGCGATACCCCACATCTTTTAGCATTCACCATCCAGCCAGACGGACGGTTGACGGACCGAACGAATTCATTCATCTCGACCATCGGGGAGTCTGTGACGACCTTCGACCGCCTCACCCAAGAAATCCATCAAGACGACCGTTCCTCTCTCATGTCAGCCTATCAAGAGGCCCGTGAGCAAAATCAGAATGGTGATACGTTCACGTTCCGTTTCACCCGCCATACACAACAGTCCTATTTCTTCGGAAAGCTGGTCGGTCACCAAGGTGTGGTCCGCGCCATCTTTTCGAATGAAACCCATCACGTCAATATGGCCGAGGTCATCGTAGAGAACGCGGATCGGTTGAAGGATTTATACGACTACACGGACGCCACGATTTACCGACGCAATCTCACGACCGGTCACTGCGAACTCTACACAAACGGGTTTGAGGCATTGTTTGGCTTTGAACCTTCTAAAATAAAAAACAATCCTTCTGCCTTCCAACGCATTATCCATCGACAAGATTGGTCAAACGTAAAGGCAGCATGTCAACAGGCGAGGGACGGGATTGCTCAGCATATCTATTACCGCATCCATCGTAATCAAGAAGTGTGCTGGGTCGAAGAACGGATGATTCCGAAGTTCGATGAGCATGGTGTCGTCACATCGATTGTCAGCGTCTGCTATGACATCACTCGATTTAAACAACAGGAGACAGAGATTTGGAACTTGGCGATGCACGACACGGTGACGAACCTCCCGAATCGCAGTCACTTCATGAGCGAGCTACAACAATGGATCCAACGTCACGAGCAAGTCGCCGTTCTGACACTCAGCTTCAACTCCATCCATCCGATCAACCGAGACTTCGGCTATACCGTCGGGGATGAATGGATCACCGCCACGGCGAACGCATTGACCGACCACCTACCGGCCGACAGTTTCGTCGGGTACCTGGGGGGAGATGACTATGGGATTTTAGTACCGAACTTGGCGAATGAACAAGAGGTCATCCAATTTTGCCAATCGTTGATTCGACGGAGCGAGCGCTATATCACTGTCGGGCCTTATGAATGGTCACCAACCGTGTCTGTCGGGGTCAGTCGGTATCCGCACGACGCGGATCAACCAAACACGTTGCTCCAGTACGCCCATACCGCACTCGGAAGGACGCGTTTACATGGAGCCGATCCGATTGTCTTTTATGCGTCGACGTTTGACATCGATTCATTCCGAAAACATCAGCTCGGGAACGATTTACGTCACGCCATCGAAGAGGGTGAACTCTTCCTTGAATTCCAACCGAAAGTCGACATTTGGTCAGGGCGTCTTGTCGGTGCCGAAGCACTCGTCCGCTGGCAGCACCCGGAATGGGGACGGATTCCACCGAGCGACTTCATCGCCCTCTCAGAAGAAACAGACCTCCACATCGCCCTATCGGACTGGGTGTTGCAGGAGACGTGCCATCAGCTACAAGAATGGAAGAATCGGCATCTCGCTGTCGTACCGATTTCCATTAACATCTCGCCGAAACGTCTCCTTCATAAAACCTATAGCGAGAAGGTATTACGGATATTGCGTCAATATGACCTCTCTCCTTCTTTACTAGAGATTGAAATTTTAGAGACCGGCATCTTGAGCGATAACGTAAAGATTCATGAGAGTCTCAATCAATTGAACGAGGCAGGGATTCGAATCGCACTCGATGACTTCGGGACGGGCTACTCTTCGCTCTCCTACCTGCAGCGCTATCCGATCAAAACAATTAAAATCGATCAGCAATTCGTGAAAGATTTACACGACAGCAAGAAGACACAAGGCATCGTGCGCACCATTTTGTTCATGTCTGAGGAGTTTGACATCGACGTCGTTATTGAAGGAGTTGAGACGCTTCAACAATTAGAAATCTTGCGCCGTCTCAATTGTAAAATCGTCCAAGGATATCTTTTCAGCCGACCACTTGGGGTAGAAGCGTTCGCAGATGTATTGGAGACCCCGATTCTGACGACGAACCAGAGTGGGCCGACCGTGACGCGACAAGGTTTTTCGATCGATGCGACAATCACGATTCACCGATTAAATCGGAAGGAAGTCACAATTGGCTCGACTCCCGTCCTACTTACGAAAAGTAGTCAGCAATCGCTCCATTTTTATGCGACGGTTCGTCTTCCCGTGACGAAGAACATCGAATTAAAGATGTTGCTCTCGCATTCCGATGAACAAATCGAGCTCTTTGTCCAACCGAAGAGCATGATCGAACTCGATAATGGTATCTATGAATACGAGGCGACTTACCTCAATCCGAGCGATGCACGTCGGATCAGTACGATTCTTCAAGAACACCTGCATATGCCTTAAAAAGAACCAGCCGCTTCCTCTGTTGAGATAAGCGGCTGGTTCTATATCGAATATTTGTTTTAGTTAATATCGCGCTTATCATTCATGATGTACCGTCAGATTATATTATTTATCATCATATGGTTGAGGAGTTGAATCACATGCCAAACTTTTTACATATTGCCGATTTGCATCACGCTCGCCATACGGGGAACGCGATTCATGCGGAACGGACTAGCTTTGACATTCAGCGTGACAAACTCCAGCAACTCGCATCAGTCATTCGTGAGCACGAGATTGCTGCGGTACTGATTGCCGGAGACATCGAGGTCAGTGATTCATATGACCTTTTGCCTTATTTGGAAGAATGGACATCGCTCGGTGCGTCCGTCTATATCGTCTTTGGCGAACATGACGTCAATCGCCATCGTGACAAGGAAGTATGGGAGACGGTCCCCCATGTTCATTGTTTTGTAGAACCAGGATATCGCTTCGACCCCGCATTAGGCGTCGGCATATACGGGGTAAGTTGCACGTCGAACCAGGCGGGATTAGTCGAAGCCCTTGATCACATTCCTCCGCTCGAACCATCACACCCTAACCTGTTGCTGAGTCATGGGCGTGCACGTGCCTTTTCGAATACTCGACTTCACCCTCACGCTTTTGCCTATGTCGCGCTCGGGGATCATCATCGGTATGAAGCAATCGAGCGATCGAACACGACAATCGTGTATCCGGGACATCTCTTTTCCGTATGGGATGGGTGCGGCAAGGCATGGGAAACCGGATATGTCATCGGTTCGATTGATGGCGATACCGTTACACACACGTTTCATGTGTTCCAAGGAGCTCAAACCAGACGCGTTTGTGTGAATCCATTCATCCGAAACGACGATCAGATTCAACTCATTCTCGACAATGTTCCGTCGATGTATGAAAAGTGGGTGAAAGATGACCCGGTTTCGATTCAAGAGGTCATTCGTCAGGTTCTTCGCACGTATCCAGATGATTATTTTGTCACCCCTAGTCACGCCAAGTTGCGCCCTCGACGGATGTGTATGCGTGGCCAACGGTTGTTAGATGATCCTATTCTATTGGAATCGTTCGTTCAAAGATGTTATAAAGCGACACCTCACACACAGTGAATGTGCTATTCGATTGTGCTCACACGCCCATCCGGCTCCTGATAGATCACGTGTTTCTCTGACAGTTCAGTCGGGGATTGGACCCCTGCGGCGGCCGTCATATTGTATAGTCCTTCCCGGAGCGAAATGATGTAGTTCGTCACTCGAAAACTCTTCTCGTCGACGACGAGGGCACGCTGCAGTTTCGGGTCGGTCGTCGCGACACCGACCGGGCATCGGTTCGTATGACACACCTGCGCCTGAATGCAACCGACGTTGAACATGAGCCCACGGGCGATGTTGACGAGGTCGGCACCGAGGGCGAGGGCAATCGCCACCTTGTCCGCCGTGATGAGTTTCCCCGAGGCGAACAGTTTGATCCGGTCCCGAAGACCGTGCTCGATCAAGAGGCGATGCATGTAGGGAAGTGCCGCTTTCAGTGGCAACCCGACCGTATCGGCGAGTTCCTGGTACGTCGCCCCCGTCCCGCCTTCACTCCCGTCAATCGTGATGAAGTCCGGCACGATTTGAGACGTCTCCATCTCAAGGACGAGCGATTCCATGTCCTGTAGGTTGCCGACAACGAGCTTAATGCCGACCGGCTTCCCACCAATCTCACGCAACTTTTCGATAAAGGCCAACAGCTCTTGATGCGTCTGAAACTCGGAGAACCGGTTCGGACTGTCAATCGTCTCACCGACGCGTACGTGGCGGATGCGGGCAATCTCTTCCGTCACTTTCGAGCCGTCGATATGTCCCCCACGCGTCTTCGCCCCTTGCGCGAGTTTCAATTCGAACGCCTTCACTTGTGGGAGCGCACTCTTCTGTTTGAACGCTTCCACCGAGAACGCCCCGTCTTCATCCCGGACACCAAACAGTGCCGGACCAATTTGGCAGATGATGTCGACATTCCCTTTCAAATGATAGTCCGAAAGACCGCCCTCCCCCGTGTTCATCCATGTTCCACCCGCACGACCGAGCCCGATCGAGAGAGCCGTGATCGCCTTGTCCCCGAGCGAACCGAAGCTCATCGCCGACTGTCCGACGAGGCCACGGACATAGAACGGTTCCCGACACGTCTCTTTCCCGATGATGATGGTATCTTCTTCTGTTAATAAGTATGGCGAGATGTCTCGTTCGACGAGATGCTCTTTTCGGGTGAAGAGGTTATCTTCGTCGAGTTCATACACCCACGTCGATACTTTCGTTGAGTTGTCGATCCGTAGTTCGTTCCGATTTGTCGGGTACAATGCATTTTGAAGATAGAACCCACCCGCTTCAAAGTCTCGCTCCGAACCGAAGCCGATGATGCGCGACTTATATTTCCCGGCAATGACGGCCGCCTCGTACTCGTTCCGCGAGAACGGTTTTGCCTCATTGTCATTCAAGAACAAATATTGCCGAAGCTCCGGACCCATCTTCTCGAACATATAACGCAGTTTTCCGAGAATCGGGAAGTTACGGAGGACGGAGTGCTCACGTTGGTGTCGGTCGCGTCGCCAGAAATAATAGATGAGTAACGGAGGTCCGGTCATCATCAGCAATAGGAGCACAAGCAAGATGGCCAACATCGATGTATTGAGTGACACGGTCTCTCCTCCTTTTTCATTAGACGAAAAACACCCTGTCACAAACGGAACAGGGTGTCATCAGTCGCTCGGGATCGTGACCCCGTCAAATTGTTCATTTCGGCAAAGCGTGATCGCCTGCATCGCTAGTTTATAGTCTTCTTCCGGCAAGGCGATCAATTCGGTCGGAAGGACCCATTCTTTTGAGTTATACAAGTGAATGACGAGTTTGGCGAGCACAAACTCTCGTTTATCGAACGTATTGTCATCGATGATTGTGGAGGTTCGAATCTTCCCTGCTTCGAGGTCTATATAAGGAAGCAAACATTCTCGAATGTGCGGATGACCCGCAAGTACATATAGCGCGGCGTAATATTCGCGACTAGTACTGCCAGGATCCGTAAGTCGTTGTGCTAACCGTTTGAACTCGTTGTAATGGTCAGAAGACAAAAAATCAATATGGTTCATCGGTCCACCTTCTCTCTCTAAGCCTCGCTTTGCCCTCAGAGTTTATAATTTCCACCTTTTTGTAAAAGTTAACCCTGTTTTCTCTAGATTCGGCGCATTGAAATCGCCTCACGCATCTGTTGGAGAGACGCGCGTCCCGCTTCCCCGCGTCGCATCATGACAGCTGTAAACAAGGCATCGATCAAACTTAGTTCCGCGATTCGAGAAGCGAGTGCCTCTGAACGAAACGCCGTCTCTTGGGACACCGTATAGAGCGACACGTCTGCAATCTTCGAGAGAGGTGACTTCGCGTAGTTCGTGATGGCAATCGTCGGAACCCCCTTCTCTTTTAATAACTTTGCAATATCGAGCGTCTCTTTCGAGGCACCTGAGTGCGAGATGACGACGGCGACGTCGTCTGTCGTCAATTGTGAGGCCGACATGAGCTGCATATGCGACTCGAGGATGGCGCTCACTTGAAGCCCGCTCCGGACGAACTTGTGGTACGCGTCTAACGCGACGACCGCTGACCCACCGCTCCCGAAAAATTCGATGCGGCGTGCCCCGAGGAACAGCTCAACGGTTTTCTCTAGCGAGTCTCCTTCTAAAATCTGACGCGTCGATTCGATTGTCTTCCCGTTCGTCGAAAAAATTTTCTCCGCGATTTCGAGCGCCGTGTCCGTCTCCGTGATGTCTTCATGGATATCTTGAAGCGGTGCGACGACATCCGAGGCGAGCGCGATCTTTAACGCCTGATAACCTTTGAAGCCGACGCGCTGACAAAAGCGGAACACCGTCGATTCAGCGACGTCGAGGTCGTCTGCTACTTGATTGATTGTATGATGAATGATTTGTTCTGGTTGCTTTAAAATATAGTCGGCAATGCGTTGTTCTTTTTTGCTCAGTGTCGAATAGGCCCCACGGATGCGGGCCGTCCCGTTCATCGTCTCCATCAAGAATCATCCTTTCTTTTCTTCACTTAACGATACCGTTTCGAAAAAAATTCCGCAATGTGTGATTCGTCTAAAAGATTGACCCACCTTACAAAATGGGACAGGAAGTGCGATTCTGGAATGTGCTACTCTAATAAAGCACTTTTTAATTTATTCACTCATTGAACCATTTGAAATCGAAAGGACTGTTTCGAATCGAACATCACCTCAGTAGCACATACAACTTACCACTCGTCATTCTTTCCATCGCTGTTGCCATCTTCGCTGCAGGTGTCGCCCTCGATATTAGCAGTCGATTGAAATATGCGAAATACGCCTCACGATTCAGTTGGGTCGCAGCCGGCGCCTTCAGTCTCGGGCTTGGGATTTGGGCGATGCACTTTATCGGCATGCTGGCGTTCCACCTAAACGATGACGTGACGTATCACCTCGGCATCGTCTTGTTGTCGATCGTGCCTGCCGTCGTCGCCTCCGGGCTCGCCTTTTGGATTATCAGCCATCCGGAGACACGACCGACACAACTCGTCTTTGGCGCCTTCTTGATCAGTGTTGGGGTCGTCTCGATGCACTACATCGGGATGGAAGCGATGCAGATGAACGCTATCCTCACGTATGACCCGATTATGTGGATCGCTTCTGCACTTGTTGCTTATGTAGCATCGCTCGTCGGACTGTATATCCTCTTTTATATCCCGAACGTCTCGCGGTTTCATTGGCGCCGTCTCGCCAGTTCAGTCTTGATCGGTGTCGCCGTATCAGGGATGCACTACGTCGGGATGGGCGCGGCACAGTTCACCCCGACAGAAGGAGTCAGCAAGTCGATGAGCGGTTATGCGGTCGATAGCACCCTCCTCGCCTACGTCATCGCAGCGAGCGTCATGACCTTGTTCGTGATCATGTACATCTCACTGAGAACGGCGTCACAGCTCGAGGCACAATCGGAAGAACTCGAACTGAAGTTTGAATCGATCATCGAATCGGCATCGGATGCCATCATCGTCGCTGACCATAACCGTGTCATTCTCCAGTGGAATCATGGGGCGACCGATTTGTTCGGATATACGTATGACGAGATGATTGGGCAATCGATTGTCGCCATCATCCCGGAACGCTTCCGAGATGCGCATGAGCGCGGGATGCAACGTTACGAGAAGACGGGTGAGAAACGCGTCATCGGTCAAACGGTCGAACTCATCGGCTTACGAAAAGATGGTGTCGAAGTGCCAATCGAGATGTCTCTCGGTACGTGGAAGACGGATAAGGGAATCTTCTTCAGTAGCATCATCCGTGACATCAGTGAACGGAAACGAATCGAGGCACAAATCAACGACCTCGTCTATTTGGACCCGCTCACCGGACTCCCAAACCGTCGCTTGTTCAGCGACCGACTCGATGCGCTACTCGGTCAGTCCCAGCAAGAACCGTTCGCCTTATACTATATCGACCTCGACAATTTCAAAGTCATCAACGACCGATTCGGTCACTCGATCGGCGACCAATTCTTGAAGCAAGTGACAACCCGCATCCAGTCAACGATTCAAAAGTCGGACACGCTCGCCCGTCTCGGTGGAGATGAGTTCATCATCTTGTCGCCACATACGAAAAGTAACCTTGCGGCCCATCGTGCTCAAGAGTTGATCAATGTCCTCCATCCCCCGTTCGAACTCGAGCACGAGGAAGTGTTCACCGGTGCTTCAATCGGGATCAGTCTTCACCCGTCCGACGGGGATACGGCAGAAGATTTGATCAAAAACGCGGATATCGCCATGTATCGGGCGAAGGCCGACGGGAAAAACGGCTATCAGTTCTTCACCAATGAATTGAACGAGTCCGTGTCCCGTCGTTCGAACTTGTCGATGGCACTCCGCAAAGGAATCGGGCGTGGCGAGTTCACCGTCCACTATCAACCGCAAATCCAGTTGGAGACGGAAATGGTCATCGGCATGGAGGCACTCGTCCGTTGGAATCATCCAGAACTCGGGATGATTTCGCCTGGCGAGTTCATTCCAATCGCCGAAGAGACGGGAAGCATCCACCGCCTCGGTGAGTTCGTCTTGAATGAGGCGTGTCGTCAAAACAAGGCGTGGCAAGATGCCGGCATTCCCCCGTTTCGGGTCGCCGTCAACATCTCGGCCATTCAGTTCGCCCAGAAAGACCTGCCGGAAGTCGTCAGCCGCGCACTCGACGCATCAGGTCTCGACGCGCAGTATTTAGAACTCGAGTTGACCGAGAGCGTCATCCAAAGCGCGGACCGTGCCATCGAGACGATGCACGAGCTCGTCGCCCTCGGGGTCCATCTCTCGATTGATGACTTCGGAACCGGGTATTCGTCCCTCAGCTACTTGAAGCTGTTCCCGATCGATACGCTGAAGATCGACCAGCACTTCACGAGGAACATCGAGAGCGACGAGAAGGATGCGGCCCTCGTCAAAACGATCATCCGCATGGCGCACGAGCTCGACTTGAACGTCATCGCGGAAGGTGTCGAGACAGAGAATCAAGTCGCTTTCTTAAAAGCCGAATCGTGCAATCAGGCGCAAGGCTATTACTACAATCGTCCTTTGCCGGCGGAGGACATCGACGTCTTCTTCCAGCAATATAAGAAAGCATCATCGAGTTAAATCATTCGACCTCCACCTTGGGGGTCGAATTTTTATATCTGAAAAAGAAAAAAATTCCGTAATTCGACTTGTAAATCGAATTTATTTTGATATGATGAATGCAGAGACGGAAAAAAATTCTTTTTCAGGGGTGACGATATGGAAATTGGTTTGATTGGTTTAGGAAAGATGGGGTACAACTTGGCACTCAACTTGAGCGACCACGGACACACGGTCGTCGGAACAGACGTCGGGGACGTCACATCGGACGCGTTCACAATCGTGCCGACGCTTGAGGATGTCGTGAACAAGCTGTCGACGCCACGCGTCATCTGGGCGATGGTCCCTGCCGGAGACGTCACGGAAGCGGTACTCGCGGAGCTATATGAGCGACTCGAACCGGGTGACATCGTCATCGACGGTGGCAACTCGAACTACAAGCTCTCGGTCGCACGCGCCGAACAGTTTGCCGAGAAGGACATCAAGTTCTTTGATTGCGGAACGAGCGGCGGGACAGACGGTGCACGAAACGGTGCCTGTACAATGGTCGGTGGTGACGCAGACGCATGGCCGACAATCGAGCCGATCTTCAAAGACTTGTCTGTCGAGAACGGCTACCTGTATACGGGACCTGCCGGAAGCGGTCACTTCTTGAAGATGATCCATAACGGGATCGAGTACGGGATGATGCAGGCGATCGCCGAAGGGTTCGATATTCTCGAGAAAAGCCCGTTCGATTATGACTATGAACAAGTCGCACGCGTCTGGAATCACGGGTCGGTCGTCCGCTCTTGGCTCATGGAACTTACGGAGAACGCCTTCAAGAAAGATGCGAAGCTCGATGAAATCCGTGGAGTCATGCATTCATCAGGTGAAGGCAAATGGACGATCGAGACGGCGCTCGACCTTCAGGCAGCCGCACCGGTCATCGCCTTGTCGCTCATGATGCGCTATCGCTCACTCGAAAACGACACGTTCTCAGGTAAAGTCGTCGCCGCGCTCCGCAACGAGTTCGGTGGTCACGCGGTCGTCAAGAAGTAAAAAATGCGGAAAAGGTCACGGGGAAATGGCCTTTTCCTTTGTTAAAAACTGTAAACGGTTACATATTCGGAATTTAGGGGGAATACTCAATGTCTGGCTCAACACTTATTTTGATCGCCTTAGCCGGGATCTTCTTGCTCTTATTTTTAGTCATTCGCACAAAGCTTCACGCATTCGTTTCGTTGTTACTTGTCAGTTTAATCGTCGGGGTCGCAGCCGGCATGCCGCTCGGGGACGTCATTGCCTCCATCCAAAGCGGGATGGGCGGAACGCTCGGCTTCGTCGCTGTCGTCGTCGGTCTCGGCGCGATGTTCGGGAAGATGCTTGAAGTGTCAGGTGGCGCGGAACGCCTTGCCCAGACGCTCGTCAGTAAGTTCGGGGAAGATAAGGCACAATGGGCGCTCGGGATCACCGGGTTCATCGTCGCCGTTCCGGTCTTCTTCGATGTCGGGTTTATCATTCTCGTCCCAATCGTATACGGCCTCGCCAAAAAGACGGGACGTTCGCTTCTCTACTACGGGATTCCGCTCCTTGCAGGTCTCGCGGTCACGCACAGCTTTATCCCGCCGACACCTGGTCCGATCGCCGTTGCGAACTTGATTGGTGCCGACCTCGGTTGGGTCATCTTATTCGGTGTCCTCGCCGGGATTCCAGCGATGATTTTAGCCGGCCCAGTTTTTGGGAAGTATATTGCTAAGAAGATTCATGTGACGATTCCGGATTACATGGAATTCAAAGAAATCGATACATCGAAAGAATTACCGAGCTTCAAAATGATCTTGTCGCTCATCTTGATTCCGCTCGTGTTGATCTTAGCGAACACGCTCTCTGCGGTACTCTTGGATGAAGGTAACGCCGTCCGTGACTTCTTGACGTTCCTCGGACACCCGTTCGTCGCTTTAACGATCGCGACGCTTCTCACGTTCGTCTTCCTCGGGACGCGCCGTGGGTATTCACGTGACGAAGTACAAGAAATTGCAACGAAAGCACTCGAACCAGCTGGGATCATCATCCTCGTCACTGGGGCCGGTGGTGTGTTCAAACAAGTCTTGATCGACTCAGGTGTCGGTGACGTACTCGGTGAAATGATGGCTGGTTCACCACTTCCGGCAATCGTCCTCGCCTTCTTGATTGCGACGGTCGTCCGTGTCGCACAAGGGTCGGCAACGGTCTCGATGGTCACGGCAGCGGGACTCATCACACCACTACTTGAAATCCAAAACATCACGGGCGCGGCGCTCGGTTTGATCGTCATCGCCATCGCCTCAGGGGCGACAGTCCTCTCGCACGTCAACGACTCAGGCTTCTGGCTCGTCAACCGTTACTTCGGTCTCGACGTGAAAGACACGCTCAAGTCATGGACGATCATGGAAACGATTATCGGACTCACCGGCTTTGCCGTCGTGTTCTTGATTAGCCTGTTCATTATCTAAGTTAGGAAGTGATTGTGTGTTTACGATTGGGGTCGATATCGGGACGACGAGTACGAAAGCCGTCCTGTTCAACGGTCATCAACAACTGGCGGTACATAACGTGTTGTATCCGCTTCTCACGCCCGATACGGAGACGGCCGAGCAAGACCCGGTCGTCATCTATGGGGCCGTGCTCGAAGCCGTCTCGGCGGTCCGCGCCAAAGCGGACGGTCCGATTCGCTTCGCATCGTTCAGTTCAGCGATGCACAGCTTGATTGCACTCGATGCCTCAGGACGTCCGCTCACGAACAGCATAACGTGGGCCGACAGTCGCGCGAACCCGTATACGCAAGAAATCAAACACAACTTTGATGCGAGCGCGCTCCATATGCGCACCGGTACCCCGGTTCATCCGATGGCACCGCTGTCGAAGCTGCGCTGGTTGAAGGCGGAACATCCTGACGTCTTTGAACAGACAGACAAGTTCGTCTCCATCAAAGAGTATGTCTTTTATCGGTTGACGGGACGCTTCGTCGTCGATCACTCGATTGCCTCGGCAACGGGACTGTTCAATTTGAAACAACAGGATTGGGACACAGAAGCACTTGAGGTTGCCGGTGTGACACCAGAACGTTTGTCTGAACTCGTGCCGACGACAGAAATTTTACATGTGACACCTGAAGTGACCGAGACGCTCGGCTGGGACTTCCCGCTCGTCATCGGGGCAAGCGATGGTGTACTCTCGAACCTCGGTGTCGGTGCATTCGAACAAGGGGTCGTCGCCGTGACAATCGGGACAAGTGGCGCTATCCGGACGATCGTCTCAGAACCCGTCGAAGATCCGAAAGGTCGCATCTTCTGTTATGCGCTGACGGACAAGCATTGGGTGATCGGTGGACCGGTCAATAACGGCGGCATCATCCTACGCTGGCTCCGTGACGAGTTCGCGGCAAGTGAGGTCGAAACGGCGAAACGGCTCGGCATCGACGCATACGACGTGTTGACGCGAATCGCCGAGACGGTCAAACCGGGTGCAGACGGTCTCCTATTCCATCCGTATTTGATGGGGGAACGGGCTCCACTTTGGGATTCGAACGCCCGCGGTTCCTTCTTCGGGCTCAGCATTCACCATAAGCGGGAGCACTTCATCCGCGCCGTATTGGAAGGCGTCATCTTCAACCTCTATACGGTCATGCTTGCACTCGATGAGTTGACGGGCGCACCGAACCGCATCCATGCGACGGGTGGCTTTGCCCAGTCGAGCCTCTGGCGTCAGATGATGGCGGACATCTTCGACACACCGGTCGTCGTACCGGAGAGTCACGAGAGTTCATGCCTCGGGGCCGTCATGCTCGGAGAGTACGCATTCGGGGACATCGAGGAGTTCCAAGAAGTGCCTCAAGTGACCCACGAGCATACACCGAACATGGAAGCGACGAACGTCTATCGCGAACTCTTGCCGATCTACATTCGCCTGTCGCGTCACCTGTCAGAAGAATATGAAGCCATTTCAGCGTTTCAGCGGAAGCATGTGTGACGTCAAACCGAGTCCTTCGAGGGCTCGGTTTTTTTGAATCATGACAGGAGATTTCGTTTCATACATGGAAAGTAAGTGCGAGGTTGAACTGTCAACATTAGAGAAGGGATTGGTCAAATGGCGATCGCAATCGGATATCTCATTGCAAGTTTAGGCGCATTCGTGGCGTATTGGTTCAGTACGGGCGAAGCACGAAATACAAAATTTAAAATATGGGGTGTTGCGCTCATGATCCCCATTTCACCAGCACTGGCCTTTTCAATCGGACTCTCCTACGCCATCAGTGTGCAGAACGGTTGGGCCGGATTGATCATGTGGTTGATTTTCCCTGCGATCTTCTTTAGTGGTCTGGCGCTTCTATTGGTCGGTCTATTCAAAAAAGAAAAGAAAGTCGTTTGAGCGATATGATGATCATACTCACGACACCACGCTGCCTCATCCGCCCGTTCGAACGACAAGACATCGAGTCGTTCATGACCTATCGGAACGACTTGGACTGGATGCAGCACCAATCGTTCAAAGGTCTTAGCTATACGGAATACGAGAACGCTCTACTCGGCGAACAATCGCTTCAACACGGCATACAACTCGCCATCATCGACCAAGCGACCGAAGACTTGATTGGGGATGTGTACATCCAGCAAGAAGACCAGACATATTGGATTGGCTATACCATCGCGCCCACTCGTGCTCGCCAAGGCTATGCGTTCGAGGTGATGTCGGGATTGATTCGTCACTTGGCCGACCAAGGTGCGGAAGCCTTCAAAGCCGGTGTGCTTGAGACGAATGAGGCGTCGATCGCACTCTTGAAGAAATTGAACTTCACCTATCTCACGACAGAACTCGACGAACACATTTATCGTCTTCATGTCTCGGATTTGTGATAAGGTATGTGTCATATGTCACTTGTTTTTTAACTCGAGGGAGCTACTGTCAGAATGAAGAAACGCGTTCTATTGCTCATGTCTATTTTTTTGTTGATTGGTACTTTGTCACAGGCGGCGATCCCGAAACCGAAAGCGTATAATGACCCGAACCTCATCTATCTGACGCTTGATGATGGACCGAACTGGAAAACAGGAAAGCTGCTCGACGTGTTGAAGAAGCATCAGGTGAAGGCGACCTTTTTCATCCTCGGGAAGAACATCGAGGGGAATGAGCATCTCCTCCATCGAATCGTCGCTGAGGGTCACTTGATTGCCTTACACGGGATGAGGCACGACCGGGAAGAGTTTTATGAAACGCCGGTGACAGCGGTACAACAGATGCAGGAAGTGCAAGCGCTCGTTTATGAAGTGACGGGCATCCATACGAGTATGGCCCGAACCATTTACGGGAGTGACGCCGGCATGACACCTGCACACTGGCAAGCGATGACTGAAGCCGGGTTTGAGATTTGGGACTGGAATGTCGGCAGTCTCGATCACGTGTATAAGAAAGACAATGCCCGGGTCGAGCAGCGCGTGTTCAATCGACTCGAGGCGAATCGTGCTGCGAATATCGCTTCGATCATCTTGGCGCACGATCACTCGATGACACCAAAAGCACTTGATACGATCATCCGCTATGCAAAAGAGCGGAACTATGAGTTTCGGACGTTAGAAGATGTTCAACCGGTTCACAACTTTTCCGATGTGTGGGAACCAAAACGACTAAAAAGCGCATCCGGTCAATGACCGATGCGCTTTCATACCCTTCATACTCGATTCAAGATGGTCGTGCCACTTGATCTCTTTTATTCTTTACAGAGTCTTGCAACAATTGACTCATATCAAATCGGTTTAGGGGTTTTGAGAAATAATACCCTTGACCAATGTTACAACCGATTTGTTTTAACACATCCGCTTGCTTCTTAGACTCGATTCCCTCTGCCACAATTTCAAGATTGAGTACTGTACATAAGTGAATGATGGTTTCAATAATCGACTGACTAATTCGATTGTTCAGCCGATCAATGAATGATTTATCGATTTTTAATGTATCGATTGGTAACTGCTCAAGCACGTTCAATGAGGAATAACCCGTTCCAAAATCATCAATCGAACATCTCACCCCGATTTGCTTTAACTGTTTTAATGTCATTCGGTTCTCATCAAGGTTTTGCGCCACGCTCTCGGTGATTTCTAGTTCGACTAATCCAGGATCAATCCCCGCTCTTTCAATCACATCCCTTATCATCCTGACGAAGCGTCGATCTTCTAGCTGCAACACGGAGACGTTGACGGAGACGGAGATGGGGTGCTTTAAGTAATCATTCCAGCTCATACATTGTTCGACCGCTTGACGGAACACGCTCTCTCCAATCTCATAAATTAGTCCCATCTGTTCTGCAATCGGAATGAATTCTGCTGGACCGACTTTCCCGAGTCGTTCGTTTTCCCATCGGATTAATGCCTCCACACCGACTAATGCGTGATCACTCAGACGGACTTTTGGTTGATAATGAACATCGAACTCATCATATAACAGGGCATGACGCAATTCTCGTTCGATTTCCATTTTTCGAATGAGGTTTGACTGAAGATTTTCATTAAAAATCACGACTTGATTAGGCGCAAGTTCTTTTGCGTGCTTCAACGCAATGTCGCCTTTTTCGAGAACATTTATCACCGTATCCTTTGCACGATCTATTACATAGACACCCATTCGAATAGAAACTAATATCTCACGCTGATCGATATTAAAATGTGTGCCAAAAGCATGACAAATCGCTTGAAGATCGTCCTCTAACGCTTCTGGACTCGTGAAGGTATAGAGAAAAGCGAACTCTCCTCCCCCCAGGACAAACAACTCATCGTCTGTATTCATATTATCCTGAATACTGCGCGCACTTTGACGGATCACCTCGTTGCCAATCCGATGTCCGTACGTGTCATTTATTTTCTTCAGTCGGTTGAGATTCAGAATGACAATTGCTTTTTTAGAGGCTTCTAATGACTGCATTTCTTCTTGTAAAACGTCTAAAAATGCATCTCGATTCCCAAGGGATGTCAGTTTGTCATGATAGGCGATGTGTTCGAGATGTTCGACTAAGCGAGTGTTGTCTCGTGACACGATAAATTGTTTCGCCATGAACAGAGGAATACAGATGAGTCCAGCAAAACCGAATAAGTCAATGTCCCACCCTGAGCTCGCAAGTGTCAATATAAGCAATACAAAAATTGCAAACGTCGGCAACATGAATTCACGAACCGACCAAAATATGATCCTTTCTCGACGCTTTGGTGCACTTCTCGTAGTGTTCATCCCTCTCAATTGATTACGAACCGCGTTTGAAACAAGTCCGAATGAAATGAGCCAAATCAGATAGTCCACTGTGACTAGCACTTGTAATGAAGAGTTGTAAATCGGATATTTCAAAAAATCCATGCAGACCATTAACGTCAACCCGACTAAGATTTGCGTCGTATTTTTATTGTTCATTTCGATTTTATTGAAATAAAAGATGGTGAGTACTGTAATCAGTACGCATATATACAAAATTTGAATCGCACCATTTAAATATTGATGTGCAAGAAAGTCATGGTATGCCAACTTGTTAATAAACATCGAAACATGCAACATAATCGCTGTGAGAATGGTTAAATATATGAGCAAATCGAAGATATAAGATTTTCCTTTTTCATGCAGCTTCCGTTTATTCGCCTTGTATAAAAGGGCAAGAAAGAGAAGGAGAAAACTCATAAACTCCACTACTAAGACAAGCGTATACGGGATGAACGAGTCGGATAGGAGATAGAGTTCGTGAAGAGATACATAAATCCAGAAAAACGTAAATGCTATTCCGAATAAAAACCAAAAAAACGAAACATCACTCTTGTTTTTCCGCCAAATCAGCAACGATTCAACAGAAATCCGTAATCCCAACAACATAATGAACGTCACACTCAAATAGTGTAAGCCTTCTAACGGCTCAATCATATTAGCGAGGGTAAGAGACAGAAGAACAACACCAGTCAGAGCAGACCATAATAAAAGGGGTTGTTTTGTCATCTTCATTCATCATACTTCCTTTCCATTCGTTGATTACACGACCGTTTCGTTGATATACGTACAGTTTCGACCACTGTTTTTTGCTTGGTATAGTGAATCGTCTGCCAAGTGAATCATTTCATGTAAATTTTCACTTCTTCCATTGGCAATTCCAATGGATACGGAGATATGGATGACGCGATGATCAAGTAGTTTGAATTCATGCTTGGAAATACTGTTTCGAATCCGTTCTGCCACGTTCATAATTTCTAGATGCGACAACATGGGGATTAAAATACCGAACTCTTCTCCTCCGATTCTAGCTTTAATATCATGATCCCTTGTTTCACGATGAAGGAGTTTGGCGAACTGCTTCAAAATCTCGTCCCCATTCGAATGACCGTATCGATCGTTGATTTGTTTGAAATGATCAATATCAATCATCAATACGTTACAAATCGAGGAACGTTCCTTAAATTTCTTCATCTGCACTTCCCACGCTCGACGATTCGCAAGTCCAGTTAGATGATCCGTTTCAGCTGATATCTTATATTCTTTCACACGTTGATTAATCAAAAAGACATCAATATTTAATACCGTGATTAATATGCCAACTGGGAAGCTGATACTGACGACTAGGAGTGCGACTTGTAAAGCATTTAACGTGAATCCACCGTTCGTCACAATCGCAACACTTGCAATTAAACAAGCCCACAGATTTAACATTACGCCAAATAGTAAAATCTTCTTTTCTAGCCATGCGAATTTATACATCATGATAATCCCAATTGCAATTAAAAAAATGGCCAAACATGCCACAAACGATTGGATGTTCAGTCCAAAACTGAAGCGATAGATGGAAATGATGGTCGCTGCAATAAATAGTGGTGAGATCAACCGATAAAATCCAAGAAGGATGAGCGCCAGATAGCGGAAGTCAATCTTCACTACCTCATCGTAGAGCACCCCTTGGGTAATTAGAAAGATCCCGAGCCCACCCGCTAAAACGCCGACAACCATGTTTTTGGCAAACTGATGGTTCGTATGATAATTCAAAACCTTTGCTATAAAGTAAATCCCGGTAAACGAAATACATGAGTTTGCGACTAAACTAATGAACATGTTTTCAACCCCTTGGATTCGACTATGTGACTTATATTTTCTCAAATTTCAAAATATAGAATGACCATAATAATATTTTCCTTTTTATGATAATAAATATCAAGAATATTTTTTTCAAAGAAGTAAATTGAATCCTTATATTCTCTCGTTTTAACACATCGAAAAACACCTCGATTTCTTGAAAAAATCGAGGTGCTTCGCGTTGGTGTTTATGCTCTATTGTAAGTGACCATCACAAATTGACCGGATGCGCGTTGACTTGTCAGTCGAAGTTTTGTCTCTTTTGTGCCTTCTGGGAAGAGAGGAATCCCCTCACCTAACACGACCGGGGCAATCGCAATCTCATACCGGTCAATCAAGTTATGCTCCATCGCCGCTTTGATGACCTCTCCCCCGCCGATGAGCCAGATGTCTTGATCGGCTTCTCCTTTCAACCGATGAATCAGTTCTTCGATCGGTTCATTCGTGAACGTGACATGCTCTGCCTCACGGTCAGGCTGACGCGTCAAAATATAGTTCGGGATGTCTTTGTACGGATAAGCCCCTTCTTCTAACTTCAGTACTTCCTCATACGTCTTTCGTCCCATGATAACGGCACCAACGGTCTTAAAAAATTCAGCGTAGCCGTTGTCCCCGTCTCCCTCCACGGCGAACAACCAATCGAGTTGGTCGTTCGACCGGGCGATTTTCCCATCTAAACTCATCGCAATATACAACACTACTTTCGGCATCGTATCTTCCTCCTTGATTCGTAATATATTCAGCTTAACCAATAAACACGACAAAAGATGACGGGAATGATAACTATGAAAAAACGACATTTACAACTGATTCGACTGCTCAATCGAGGACGACGTGTCACCGCTGAAGAACTGTCTCAAGAGACAGGTGCCTCTATCCGAACGATTCAGCGGGATATGCTATCGCTCGAGGAACTGGGTTATCCGATTTGGAGTGTACCTGGGATTGGTGGCGGCTACGAGATGTTGCCGAACCGACTGTTGCCACCCCTTCACCTCCGCGAACAAGAAGCAGTCGCCCTTTATCTTACGTTCAAATGGATGGAACACATCCCGGACGTGCCATTCGGTGATATACGACATACGCTGTCCGACTGGTACGTGAACGAGTTGCCACAAGACTTGGAGACGAAGATTCATCACTTAGAACGAAATATCCTGTGGCTCGGGAGCAAACAAATTCCTAAAGCCCCGCTCACGAAAGACATCTATCAGGCGGTCGAGCACAAGAGCAAGATCGAGATGACGTATCAAACGACGAAAGGACCACGCACGTTCATCGTCGCTCCGGTCGGTATGGCACTCCTTGACATGAAGTGGTACGTTTTCGGACTGTCTGAACTGGGGCTTCGTCAATATCGAATCGATCGAGTGGAAGCGGTCAAGTTGCTAGATGAACCGTTTGAATCCGATGATTTGGTGACCTTACTTCAGGCAAGTGATGAACGAGTCGGTGTGACCGTTCAACTCGAGCTGACATCACTCGGTCGTCGTTTACTTGAAGATCTATTACCCGATATCGGAGAGAAGAATGAATGGAACGTACCCGAGGAAGAGCTTCCGTTTTTGTCGAGGCAGCTGTTGAAGGCTGGAGCGGAAGTGGAGGTCAAGGCGCCGCGTGCGTTGCGGGAGATGATGAAGAAGCATGCGGAACGTCTTGTAGCACTATACGTATGAAGATTGAAAAGGCTCAACCCATGCGGTTGAGCCCGATTTCAATTCGCTTCATCCATTTCCTTATGAATGCGTAGCAATTCATTTTTGTATAGATCAGAGCGACCTCCAAAAATCGCTTGAATGTTATTTTTCACTTTTACGACCCCAGCTGCTCCGAGTGCTTTTAGTTCATCCTCATTGATTTGAGAAACATCACTTACTTCAACACGAAGGCGTGTGAAGCATGCATCGATATCACGGATGTTCTCTCGTCCCCCAAGTGCCTCTTCAATCGCAAGTGCTGTCGCTTGAATCGCTGATTGACCTGACTTTTTATCATTGTAGTCTTTACGTGTAAACAGTTTCGCTTCTTGTCCGCCACGCCCTGGTGTTGCCAAATTCCACTTCTTGATGGCGAAAGTAAAGATACTATAGTAAACGATGAAGAAACCAATGCCGACGACGATATTCATCCACCAGCGTGGTGTACCTGGTAAAACGTTCACTAAAATATAGTCAATCAATCCTGATCCTCCAGCCCAACCGATATGTGTATCGAGCGCATACATGAGCGCGAAAGAAATTCCCGTCAATACACTATGGATGACATACAGGACAGGTGCCACGAATAAGAAAGTGAATTCAATCGGTTCTGTGATTCCTGTTAGAAAAGCTGTACCGGCCGCTGCAATCAATAAGCCTCGAACGACAGGACGTTTGTCCGGATCAGCCTGACGATACATCGCGAGCGCTGCCCCGAGTAAACCGAACATAATGATTGGGAACTTACCAGACATGAAGCGTCCCGCCGTCACTTCGACACCTTCTGCGATTTGAGCGAGGAAAATATACTGCTCACCGTTCACGACCGCATCACCGACCGTTGCTGTTCCACCGAGAGATGTCCACAGGAACGGGGCATACCAAATATGGTGTAATCCTGTCGGAATCAATAACCGCTCCAACATCCCATATAACCCTACGTATGCAGGGTTGGTCGCATCACTCGCGATGACGTTTGCCATTGAAGTGAGTGCCGATTGGATTGGCGGCCAGATGAGCATCATGACAAATCCAAGTAAGATTGAGAAGAAAACCATCACAATCCCGACAGAACGATCACCTGCAAAGAATCCCAACACTTCTGGCGGATTGAACGTATGGAACTTTTTATAAACCCATACTGCGAGCAACCCGACCGCAATTCCTCCGAGTACACCGGTTTCAAGAGAAGGAATACCGAGTAACATGCCATATTCCCCACTCTCGGCAGCCATTTCTGCCGTGATGCCGAGGGAGATTGAGATTGTCGTATTCATAATGACATATCCGACGAGTGCTGCGAGTGCGGCAATCCCTGATCCCCCTGACAAACCAACTGCGACCCCGATTGCAAAAATGATTGGTAAGTTCGCAAAAATACTAAGACCAATTTGTAACATCCCAGCACTGATCGCTTCTACTGTTCCGTTCTGTAAAAACGTCCAGCTATCGGCTAATGGTCCCGTGAGTGCCGCACCTAGTCCTAGCAAAATTCCGGCAGCCGGTAATAAAGCGACCGGTACCATGAGCGCCTTCCCAAACTTTTGAAAAACTCCAAACCATTGACTCATTCGATTCACTCCTCATCTTGTAAGCGTTATCAATCTGAACAATGAGAAAGGGGATTGCCTCCCCTCTCTAGTTACCGTATTGCTACTGTCTCGCCCGATTTTAATTCCGGCCAGTACGTTCTGTTTTCCTCAATCAAATCATCTAAGATTCGACGAGCTATTGGTGCATCGACGACTGTACGATTTAGTGTCAACGCCTGAAGTGCCTTCTCATAACTGTTTTCGAAGTATGCGTCGACGACAAGTTGCTCGTAAGCAAGCTGTCCTTCAATCATTCCTTTGTAAAAACGAGGAATCTTTCCGACTGCAAATGGTTTCGGTCCACGATTGGTAAGCATCGCAGGCACTTCAACCATCGCATCATCTGGCAAGTTCGAAATGATACCATCATTTTTCACCATGACGATGAAAATATCACCGTTATTATAGGCTAGCGAAGCAGCGACCCGAATCATATAGCAGCCGTGAATATCGACCTCAAGGTGAACATTTTCGAGCGAGTCATCTTGAATAATCTGATCGCACATCGAGAAGACACGCTCTTGACGTCCGTTGATTACTTGCCGAGCCCGTGTGTTTGTGACATCTTCTTTTTCTGCCATGTCAGATGGATATAAATAATATTGAAGGTACGTGTTCGGTAAGTACTCTGGGAAATCCGTCAGCATCTTCTCTACTTGTTTGAACGTCTTGATCCAAGACGGGTCATTCGCAATCTCCGAATCTTCCGGGATGAATCCGTCTTCTAAAATGGCGCGTTTGATATCTGCAGTCAATTCATTGCCTTCTTTATCAAAAATGCCTGTAAACCAACCAAAGTGATTGAGTCCGAAATATTCCGGGACGAGATCCCAAATCTCTTTACCGAGAATCTTCGCATAGCTCACCATGATTGCTGCCGGCATGTCGCAAATATTTAATATTTTTTGATCGTCCGGGTAAGCACGTTTGAGCGCCTCGGCGACAATCGCAGCAGGGTTCGTATAGTTTAAGATCCAGCCATCCGGTGAGCCGGCGCGAATGTCAGAGACGAGTTCAATCATATCTCCGATTGAGCGCATCCCGTATGACATTCCGCCCGGTCCACACGTTTCTTGTCCCACCACGCCATGTCGAAGCGGAATCTGCTCATCTTTTTCGCGCATTTCCAAACCACCTGTCCGAATTTGGACGAAGAAGAAATCCTTATCCTTGAAGGCATATTCTTTGTCCGTCGTGTATTCGAACGACTCGAGTTCTGGATAATGCTCACGCAAGATGACTTCACTCGCTTTCGCGACACGTTCTTGACGTAATTCATCTGTATCGTAAAACGTGATGGAACGAAGTGGGAAGTGTGCTTTTTCCTCAATCAAACTCATGATCATGCCGATTGTGTACGTACTACCTCCACCGACGACTACGAGACGCTGTGGTTTTTTCATGTGTGCGTTCCCCTTTCAATACATATCTAATTGATTACAATACAAATCTAATACATATTATTCGAGCCGTCAACACCTTTTTGAAAACGTTTTATTTTTGTATACTATGAGTAATGAACGCATACAATCAGGAGGTTATCTATATGAAAGCCAAATCTCCGCTATACCAGCGGATCGCTCAGGAGATGCGCACGTTTATCGAGACCGGCGATTGGGCGCCCGGTGAAGCAATTCCGACAGAAGCACAACTCGTCGAGGAATTTAAAGCGAGTCGAGTCACCGTTCGACAAGCCGTCAAACTACTTCAAGAAGAAGGATTGCTTTGGAAACGACAAGGGAGCGGCACGTATGTACAATCCGAAAAGATTGAACATAATATGTACGAATTAAAAAGCTTTACTGAAGACATGAAACGGGAAGGAAAGGACGTCACGAGTAAAGTACTTACTTTCACCGTTCAACCTCCGACTGAAAAAATAAGGGAAATACTCGAGCTCGATGAAGATGCTCTTGTCTACTACATTCGTCGTTTACGCTTTGCGAACGGAGAACCACTCATTGTCGAAGATACGTATCTTCCACTCCAACTATTTCCGGATTTAACGTATGAGGTAATGACACGGTCGAAGTACGATTACATTGAAAATGTCAAAAACCTGAAGATTGCAGACAGTGTTCAGGAATTTATCCCGGTCTTGCCGACGAAAGAAATTGCTGAAATGCTCGAGGTGAGCGATCGAACACCGATACTCAAAGTCGAACTCTATTCGTTTCTCATGGATGGCAGTCGCTTTGAGTTCACCGAAACGTATTTCAAGAGTGAAGAGTATCGCTTTATCATCCGTGCCGGTCGAAGACATGAAACAACAAACACCCAGTGAATCCAACGATTCACTGGGTGTTTTGATGAATGACGAGCGACAGTTTGTAGTTCACGTATTTGCTGAGTCCATCTAAAAATGCATTCAGTTCTTGATTCGTCGGGAAGCGACATTCGAGTAGATAGCAGCCATCCCCGCTCACCTTGTAGTTATGTCTCACGAATTGCCGATGCTCTTTAAGAAAGAGCAGGTACGGATCATGAAATGTACTCGTCGTGTAGATTGTAATCATCGCATGAATCGGTAGACCAATTCGTTCTTCGTTGATTCGAATCGTATATCCTTCGATGATTCCTAGGTCTTCTAACTTTTTAACGCGTGTGGCTGTCGCTTGCCCCGTCAAGTGAATGAGTTCGCCTAATTCCTTCATCGTCATCCGACTGTTTTGTTGCAAGGCTTCAATAATACGTCGATCTGTTGCGTCCATGCGGCAACTCCTTTCATCATTCAAGTCAATTGATAAAAAGACTTGAATGAAGTGATGTCTTCCAAAACGGGTACGTTCTACACTACATATATACTACATGGAAAAAGGAGAATCACCTATGAACATTCAATTGATCCGAAATGCGACACTCCGCCTTGAATACGCTGGAAAGACGTTTCTCATCGATCCGTTCCTTGCGAAGAAAGGCACATATCCACCTTTCCCAAATTCGGCACGTCAAGATGAGAACAACCCACTCGTTGAATTGCCGATTTCGATTGAAAATCTTCTACACGGAATTGATGCCGTCATCTTGACCCATCTTCATCTTGACCACTATGACGAAGTCGCAAAAGAGGTACTTGCAAAAGAGCTTCCGATCTTCGTTCAAAATGAAGCAGACCAAACTACAATCCAACAGGATGGATTCACAGATGTTCGCGTGTTGACTGAATCGACTGAATTCGAAGGTATTCATCTCGTTAAAACGGTCGGGGAACATGGTCGAGGCGACATCTTATCGTTGACTGGTCAAGTGTGTGGTGTCGTCTTTACACATGAAACCGAAAAAACATTATACGTCGCAGGAGATACAGTTTGGTATGAAGGTGTCGCTGAAACCATTCAATCACATCGTCCAGAAGTGATCGTCGTCAATGCGGGAGACAATCAATTCCTAGAAGGTGGGTCACTCGTCATGAATGAAGTGGATGTGCTTCATGTCGCAGAAGCTGCCCCGGACGCCAGCATCATCGCCGTTCATATGGAAGCAGTGAACCACTGGAACTTATCACGCGCTGACTTACGAGCTTATGCAGAAGAGCATCAATTTGCCGATCGACTATTTGTTCCTGAAGACGGTGAATCAATCAATCTATAACAAAAATCACCTGAAACGCGTGTTTCAGGTGATTTTCTTATGAGGCGATCGATTTGGAAGTAGATTCTTCTTTCGCTTGTTTTACGTTCCCTACATACAATAATCGCAATGCGACAACCATTAGAATCAACGCAATCAACCGCTTCGTGTCGAATGGAATCACAGCACCTTCGAACCATCCAAAATGATCAATCACCATTCCCATTGAAAGTTGACCGATGATGGCTGCTAAATTCGCTGCAATGACACCGATTTTTGGAACTGCTAGAATCGTTAAAAATAGATAACCGACTCCGAGCCAGACGGCACTCAATTGCCAAATCGGAGCGTCTAAAATGCTTAAAATCTTCCCGCTTCCAAAGAACAAAACGAGTAAAAACAACATCATGGCTCCCGTAATGAATGTTAAGAATGCACTTTCTAATGTACCTGCTTTACGGCTGAACGCGCCGTTCACAGAAGATTGAGCGCTCAGTAGCGCACCTCCAAGAACGGTGACGAGTAATAATAAAATAGACATGTTTGCAACCTCCCGATCAATAAATTAAGAATAACGATACGATCATCAGTGCGACCGCAATGATTTTCTCTTTTCGAACTGTCACTTTCGGACTTCCGAGCCAACCGTTGTGTTCGATCACCATACTCATGATCAATTGACCGACGACGACACTGCTCATTGCCATACCGACGCCAATCAACGGGATTCCGACGACAAGAATCGTGAGATAAATCAATCCGAGCAGTCCTCCTGTCAACTGCCACTTCGGCGCTTCTTTCGTATACGACAACTTGCCTTTACCGAAGAATAATAACGCCACACCTAAAATAATCGTACCGACGGCAAAGTTATATAAACTACTTTCGAGTTTTCCGATTGTCTCTCCTAAACTCGCATACATCGCTCCTTCAAGACTGAGCGCCACACCCGCTAAAAAAGCGAGGACATAAAAGATTGATTTCATACTACCTTCCTCCATTTCCATACGCTGCTTATATCTATATTTCGAGAAAAATCGAAATTAAAAGCGTGGAAAAGAGTCAAAGCTCTTCTCCGATATACCGAGACAGTTCTTGGAGCACTTCTTCATTTCTTCGATAGTACGTCCACTGCCCGTGTCGCTCTGACTCTAACAATCCAACGTTTTGCATCATTTTTAAATAATGTGAGACCGTCGATGGGGATAATGTAGTCTTTTCTTGGATATCCCCAACGCATACGCCTCCTTTCTCGCTCATATTTTTCGTAAGATGCGCTGTCGGTTTGTCGAAGTGACGCATCGGTTCTTTCAGCCAATGCAACATTTCGAGCCTCGTTTCATTTCCCAACACTTTAAATAGTTCCACAGCATTTTTCATACGCTCATGTTATTCGATAATTCTCGAAATGTCAAAAAAAGACTCTCATCTTTGATTGATGTAAGTCTTTTTATACATTTCAAATCTATTCTTCCATGATTCGTATAAGCTATGATGTGAAGTAGTTCTTATACTTTTATTGTAGTTTCCCCCATTTCCTTGTTTGCATTTAATCGACGTTCTGCATTCCTAGGGCTACCTAACAAATGAATCGTATACGTTCTCACAACTACCCATTCATGCTCACTATATATCAAAACATTTGCCTATTTTACGACGAATCATTTATAAATTTTTGTCCGTATATAAAATCAACACTCAACAAAGGCGGTATGTGTATGCATCACGAGAACAAAAAGTTCATTCACTTATTCAAAGACGGACAGTTCGATGACATTTATCATCAAATGACCGATTCGTGCAAATCTCATTATTCCATGGACACGTTTCATCACGAAGCGTCTTCGTTTCTTCATGGAATCCATCGCTATCGTCTGCTCAATGAGATGGTGTTGAATGGGAATCGGTATGTATTATGGTCGGATTTCCGAAAAGAAAAGTTATTGTCCGTTCAATTTAATCGCGTGAATCAGATCGAATCCATTCAGATGACGGTCACATCCTCTTCAAAAGAGACCAATCCTTTCACGAAAAACAAATACCACCTTCCATTCAAAGAGCAGTGGTTTGTTGTCTCCGAAGGGACGAACGTCGGGATGTATCTTCATGAACCGATTCGAAAGAAACGTGATGGCTATGACTTTTTGAAAACAAAAGATCAGCAACCTTACAATCGCAGAAAAGTTGGGATGAATGGCTCGTATGCGTTTGGAGAACAAGTCCTGTCCCCACTCGATGGTACAGTTTATCAGGTCGTCGATGGGCTACCAGATGAACCAAATCCTGATCATCCACTCGGAAATCACGTCATCATTCAACATAAACATGATGAATACACGCTTCTCGCTCACTTAGAGAGCGGTTCGATTGCCGTCAAAGTTGGAGACCAAGTGAAAACCAAAAAGTTGATTGCCCGCTGCGGACGCTCTGGAAACACAGTAGAGCCACGCTTGCATATGCGTGTCATGAATCACCCGGACGTGGACAACGCGACCGCTCTCCCAATTCGATGGAAAGGACGAAAGCGACCAGTGCGTGGAAAAGTAGTCACTTTCCGCGAAGAGGACAGTTGGTCAAATGGACTCGCTGGCCTCGATTTCTTAGAATTGATTTTTTATATTATTCAGGCCATTCCGCGATTATTCTTTCACTTTTTCAGATGAGAAAACCCCTCAGAAATCTGAGGGGTCTGCGATTACATATCCAAATCGGTGAACGCGAGCGGGACGAGCTCCCCAAGCGTCACTTCTTTCACATCGGCATTGCCGTTTGTGAGGAGTACTTTGAAGTCAGGATCGCCGAACTCGACCATGACCTGGCGGCAGATGCTGCAAGGTGGCAAGAAGTCTTCCGTGTCCCCAGACACGGCAACCGCTTCGAAGTCACCTTTTTTGTATCCTTGTGCGATCGCTGTGAAGATCGCTGTGCGCTCTGCACAGTTCGTTGCTCCGAACGAGACGTTCTCGACGTTGACGCCGTCGATGACCGTGCCGTCCTTCATGAGAAGTGCCGCACCGACGCGGAACTTCGAATATGGTGAATACGCATTGTCCTTTAATTGGCGTGCGCGCTCGACTAATTGTTGTTGGTTCATCTTAAGTCATTCCTCTCAAAAATCGAATGAACTGATGCCAGTTCCCATGCCTCTCATTTTTGGGCAGGATTTATAGCATACACCCGCCCTATGGAGAAGTCAACGACTTTTTTAGAACGCTTTCATAAGGGAACAAAAAAGAAGGAACTCCCGCTCCTTCTCCCTTCTGATTCACCTTTATACTAATTCAAGTTGAGCGACAGGAGATTCTTCCGTTTCTGTCTGCACGTGATGGCGACCGATCGGAATGACGGACGGTGAGCCGGATACCGGGTCACACATGACCGAACAACGAAGGTTGAAGACCCGATGGATCAAATCACACGTGATGACGTCAGACGGCTTTCCTTCCGCAATCAACTTCCCTTTATCGAGTGCGAAGATGTAGTCCGCATAACGTGCCGACAAGTTGATATCATGAAGCACCATGACAATCGTCGTCCCGTACTTTCGGTTCAAGTCTGTCAACAAGTCGAGAATCTCGACTTGATACGTGATATCGAGATACGTCGTCGGTTCATCTAAAAAGAGGACGTCCGTCTGTTGAGCCAGTGCCATCGCAATCCAGACACGTTGGCGCTGTCCACCTGACAACTCATCGATTGGACGGTCCGCGAACTCGGTGATATTCATCATCTCCATCGCCTCAGCGACGGCCTCGTAATCAGCTTTCGTCCATCCCTTCAAGAACGATTGATGGGGATAACGACCGCGACCGACGAGATCGGCGACCGTGATCCCTTCCGGTACGACCGGGGACTGTGGCAACATCCCGAGGACACGTGCTAGCTTTTTCGGTGCCATTTTCGAGATCGGCTTGTCATAAAGCGTCACTTGACCGGCACTCGGCTTGATGAGGCGTGCCATCGTCTTCAGTAGCGTCGACTTCCCGCAACCGTTCGCACCGATGATGATGCTGATTTGATTGCTCGGAATTTCAAGACTGATATCGTTCAAAATCATCTTGTCCTCGTATCCTGAGGTGAGATGTTCCACTTTCATAATAGATGCCATTTAGAAGTCCCCTTTCTGGTTCATCCGAATCAACAAGTATAAGAGATAAGGCGCGCCGATGATGCCGGTGATGACACCGACCGGATAGCGTGCCGTGAAGGCGAATTGTCCGACGAGGTCGGACGCGAGCACTAAGATGATGCCGACAAGTGCTGCCGGAAGAATCCCGGCGTGGCTCGTTCCGACGAGGCGCTTCGCAATCGGTCCCGCCAAAAAGGCGATGAAGGCGATCGGTCCCGTCGTCGCTGTCGCGAGCGCAAGCATGAACACCGCCGCAACGATGAGAAGCAATCGGGTTTGGTTCGTGTTGATGCCTAACCCTGTCGCCGCCATTTCACCGAGCTCGAGCATCTCGAGCTGACGGGTGAGTAACAGTACGATCGGTAAACAGATGAGTACCGTGATGATTAAAGGCGGCAACTCTTCTAGCTTCGCCCCATTCAAGCTTCCTGTCAACCATCGCATCGCCATCGCAACATCATTTTGCCGGCTGATGAGCAGTAAGTAATTGATGACCGCTGTGAGCATCGCCTGAATTCCAATCCCGACCAAGACGAGGCGACCGATCGAGAAAGATGCCCCTTTGGACAAGAAATAGATGACGAGCACGGTCACGAGTCCCCCGATAATCGACGCAATCGAGATGACCGCTTCACTCGTCTGGAGAACGACGATACAGAAGACGGCAGCCGCACTCGAACCGGTCGTGATGCCGATGACGTTCGGGTTGGCGAGCGGGTTACGAAGCATCGTCTGGAAAATCGTTCCCGCGGCACCAAACGCCGCCCCGGCAAAGACTCCGGCGAGCATACGTGGTAGACGCAATACCTCTACGGCGAATGTCGCCCCTTGCACGTCTTCTCCGAGCAAGACGCGGATGACGTCCTGAACGGGATAAATCGTATTGCCTAGCATGAGCATCAAGCCGCTCAACATCACTGCTACAAAGGCTAAGAGAGTCGTCATCCCGACATAGCGACGACGGCGCTTCATGCGTCCTTGTCTGATTTGTTCAATCGCTGGTTGCATCATAATCCTCGTACTTTCACTTTCATCGTCAATAGAATCAAGATCGGCGCCCCGATGAACGCCGTCACAATCCCGACCTCAAGCTCTCCCGGACTTCCGAGCAAACGTCCGATGACGTCCGAGAAGGTCAGAATGATGGCACCGGCGAGGGCAGACATCGGCATGAGATAACGCTGGTCCGGACCGAGCACGAGCCGAATCAAGTGCGGGGCGAGTAACCCGATGAAGCCGATCGGTCCGGCAAGCGCCGTCGCCGCCCCACACAGGATGACGCCTGCGAACGAGGCGGTCAGCTTCAACGTACCCGTCCGAACGCCAAGACTTTTAGCCATCTCTTCACCGAGCGCGAGCGCGTTCAAGGAAGGTGCGGTCACAACCGCAATCACAAGACCGATCAATAAGAACGGTAAAAACGTATAGATGGAATCGATATTCCCCGCACCGACGCTCCCGACTTGCCAGAAGCGGAACTGGTCCATGACGTTTGACCGCGGGATCATGAGCGCCATGACGAGCGAGGATAAGGCTGCACTTGTCGCAGCTCCCGCCAAGACGAGTTTGAGCGGGGTCGCTCCACCTCGACCGAGCGAGCCGATACCAAAGACAAAGATGGCCGTCAACAACGCCCCGACGAGCGCGAACCAGATGAACGCACTTGCTGTCGAGATATTGAAAAACGCGATTCCGATGACGACGGCAAGCGCCGCTCCCGTGTTGACCCCGAGAATACTCGGGTCGGCGATTGGGTTACGCGTCACCGACTGCATGAGTGCCCCCGCCACGCCGAGCGCTGCCCCGCACATGAAACTGAAGATTGTCCGGACGACCCGTTCCCGGACGATGTCCGCTTCATACGACTGAACAGCCGGGCGGAATAAACCGTCCAGCAGTTCATTCCACCCGACTGTCCGTGAGCCGAAGGCAAGGGATGCCAGAATACATAGCACCGTCAGTACGAGCGTCCCAATTAAGAGAAGCGGAAAGTACTTCGGGGTATGCATCTGTTTCACCTGTTGTTGCATCATTTTACTTTCGCGAGCGCATCCGATACGCGTGAGACGTACTCATCGATCGTATATTCAATCGAGAGCGGTGTCGGTGTGCCTGCCGCCGCGAGTGGCGTGTTATCTTCAATCAAGACGACCGATCCACGTTCGATGGCCGGTACTTTTCCGTAGAGCGGGTCTGCTTGGAGCGCCTTCAACGTGTCTTCATTTCCGTATGTGACGAAGATGTCGACGTCGTTCAAGATATCAGCGTTCTCTTTGCTGAGCTCGAGATAGAAGCTGTCTGATTTTCCTGCTTCGTCTAGGATGTTTTGTGGATACTCCATCCCGAGTTCTTCGATGAAGGCACCACGTGGGTCACCCGTCGTATAGATATAGAATTTTGAAAGATCTTCCGCGCTCATCGAGACGAATGCGGCTTTCTTTCCAGCAATCTCAGGAACGGCTGTCGCTTTATCTGTGATTAACTGCTCCGTGTCTTTGATCAACTGTTCGCCTTCTTCACCGAGTCCCATCGCGAGTGAGTCATAGCGAACCATGTCTTGCCATGACGTGACCCAAGGTGTTTCCTGGTACGCCACGACCGGCGCGATTTGGCTGAGCGTATCATAGTCTTCTTGCGTGATCCCTGAGTAGGCCGCCAAGATGACGTCTGGATTTGAATCCGCGATTGCTTCAAAGTCTAATCCGTCTGTATCTTGATAGATGTTCGGCTTCTCTTCCCCGAGTGTTTTCAATTTCTCTGACGTCCATGGAAGCATACCGCTGTCGTCTTGGACACCGTAGTTCGCAGCCGAGAATCCGACCGGTACGACGTCGAGCGCAAGTGCGACGTCATAGTTCCCCCATGAGATCGTCGCGACACGTTCCGGTTTCTCTTCGATGACCGTCTCCCCGAATGCGTGCTCGATTGTGATCGGGTAACCTTCTGCAGATTCCTCCGTCCCTTCATTCGTGGAAGCGTTCTCCGCTTCTTCCGAACCACAACCGGCCAGGATGAGTGCAAATGCTGATACAAAGATGAACATATGTAACCATTTCTTCAATGTGTGGTTCACGTGATTTTCTCCTTTTCGAACTTCTCTGTATTTTATCGATATTGATAATCATTATCATTTATGAGTATAGACCTGCTCCTAAGTCATGTCAACCGTTATTCGGCTCAGAAAAATGAAAAAACCTGTCGTTTTAGGACAGGTTGCTTAGGACTTTCGATGCCGTCTCATGACGTCTGCAATCGGTTCATTTTGTTTTTCAAGCTCTGATACGATTCGCTCGTGGTCTGTATCATTTCGGTTTTGACTTAACTTGAACGTCGCCTGAATGTCAGTGATGTCAATCCGAAACCCGACGACGCCGTTCATTTGCCGCTTCACTGGTTCCGATAACGTTTCCCAACGTACCGCATGCTCACGCTCCCCTTCGTGCTCATGAAGCATACTAGCAAGTTCCTCCACTAATTCGTCCTCGTTGAGAATCGTCGCACGTCCATATACGTGCACGGCCTGATAGTTCCACGTCGAGACGTCCTCGTGGCCATACCATGACGCCGAGACGTAGGCATCTGGTCCTTGAAAGATGACGAGAACGGTTTGATCTTCAATCGTACGCCACTGCGGATTCGCTTTCGAAATGTGGGTCGTCAGTCGACTGTTCGCCTCATCGAATCGTAACGGGACGTGCGTCGCAATCGGTTTGTCCCCGTCATGCGTCACGATCGTACCAAACGGATGGGCATGCAAAAAAGCAAAGATGTCAGCTTCGTCTTTCACGGAATATCGGTTTTGAATATACATGTCGAACCCCCTTTCCCCTATTATATTCTGAACAAGACGGGTATAACGACACAGAAGGAGGAATGTTTGTATGAAACCAGCGATTAAAGCCATCGTCTTTGACGTATACGGCACACTATTCGACGTCCATTCGGTGAAGGACGCCTGCGAAAAAGAATTTCCGGAGAAAGGGGCATCTATTAGCCAAGTATGGCGGACGAAACAACTCGAGTATTTCTTTTGGCGCCACATGATGGGACGCTACGAAGATTTCGAGTCGGTGACCCGGGACGCACTCCGTTACGCACTTGCTGTCCACGACGCAACATCCACAGACGACATCGAACAACGTCTCATTGAATCGTATGCGCACCTGACCCCGTATGAGGAGGTCGAATCGGTCCTAAAAGAGCTGCATGACGTGAAGACCGTCATTCTCTCGAACGGGACGGACGAGATGCTTGAGGCACTGCTTCACAACGCCAGTCTTAGCGATTATTTCGATGAAGTTGTCAGCGTTGACGGCATCAAACAACCGAAACCGTCTCCTGCCGCCTACATGCACTGGTTCAAGACATCCGGTCTTCGTCGTGACGAGGTGCTCTTCTTATCGTCGAACGGATGGGACATCGCCGGGGCGAAAAACTTCGGCTTCCACGCGGCATGGATCAATCGGAACGACTTACCGTTCGAAGAATTTGATGTAGCGCCAGATGCGATTTATGACGATTTGAACGGAATCTTGGAATGGGTGTAACCTGCTTCGGTCGAAATGTGAGAAGATAGAGAAAATAGGACCGAAACGAGGGAGACAGATGGCACATCGTATCTACACGACGAGCTTTGCGAGCGTTTATCCGCTCTACGTCGCCAAAGCCGAACGAAAAGGACGGACGAAAGAAGAGGTCGACACGATCATTGAATGGTTGACGGGTTATGATGAAACTGGACTCGAACGTCAAATTGAGGATCAAGTCGATTTCGACACATTCTTCGCTTCAGCACCGCGCCTGAATGAAGACCGCGCTCTCATCAAAGGCGTCGTCTGTGGGATCCGTGTCGAGAACGTCGAAGAGCCGCTCATGCGCGAGATTCGCTACTTGGATAAACTTATCGATGAGTTGGCGAAGGGGAAGAAAATGGAGAAAATTCTACGAGGAGGCGAATTATGATGGACGTGACGACACTCGTGGACGAAGCACGGCTCGATTCCTTCCTTCATCTGATCGAGGTCATCGATGAGCATCTACCAGAAGGCTTTGAAAAGACGACGGACGGACAGGGTGTCCATTACGTCGTTCCACTCGAGCGATATCCGTCTGGTTATCATGTCACTCCGGGTACACCGCTTCCCTTTATCAGCGTGATCGCGCAAAAGCGTCACGTCGGGCTTTACCATATGGGCATCTACTCCGACCCTGAATTGCTCGCGTGGTTCGAACAGGAGTATGCGAATCGGGTCCCGACGAAGCTCGATATGGGGAAAAGCTGTATTCGCTTTAATAACGTGAAACGAATTCCGTTTGATTTGGTCGGAGAACTCGTCGAGAAGATGACAGTCGAGGAATGGATTCAGCGCTATGAAGGAAACCGAGGCTAACGCTTCGGTTTTTTCGCACATTCATTTCTCTTTCGTGAGCCGTGCATACGGTATGCTTAGAAAAAAGGAGGGGCGCCTCATGCCACGCTGGCTAAAAATCACTTTGTTCTTACTCGTGTTCGGCACGTTGTTCTATATCACCCATTTCCACTATGAGTTGCGTCCGTCTGACATTCGGGACATCGTCTTGTCATTTGGCTTTTGGGGGCCATTATTCTTTATATTCCTTTACGCCATCGGTCCGGTCGCATTTTTACCGACGTCCGTGCTTTCACTTGGAGCCGGTCTCGCGTTTGGCGTCTGGCCAGGGGTCCTCTATATCATCATCGGGGCGACCGCCGCTGCGACGACCGGTTACGTCATGGGACGCTTCTTCGGTCGCTCGGTCGTTAACGTCGATCGCTATCCATGGTCGGAAAAGCTATTCACCCAGATGGAGCGTCGCGGTTTCTTATATGTGTTCGTCTTACGACTCATCCCGCTCGTCAGTTTTGACTTGCTCAGTTACGCCGGAGGGATCTCGCGCGTCCGTTTCCGTGCGTTCGTCCCGGCGACCGTGCTCGGCATGATTCCAGGGACGTTTGCCTACAGCTTCCTCGGGGCGAGCCTCGCGTCAGGTAGCGTCACGACGATTTTCATCGCCGCACTCGTCTTCGTCGGATTGATTGTCATCACATATATCTTCCGTGAACCCGTCAAGAAATGGCTTGGGTTAAATTGAGGAATTATGAAAGGGAGCTTTACGCTCTTTTTTTGTGCGCTCAATATGCAATTTCAATAAACTTCTGGGACATCCGTCCGATATGTATAGAGCCACAACAAATGAACACGAGAATGTGAGGAAAGAAACATGGGTTTGATGAAAAGAAATCAGTTGATGTTGTTGACGACGTTATTGATTGTGATGACGTCGGTTGTCGTCCATTTGCTTCACCGTTTTACGGAATTTGCCTATACGTATACGATTTTACGAAATGGCGCGGATGGTTATGTGTACTCAAGTGTGACATGGGTGCTCTTCGCACTCCCACTCGTCTTCCTCGGAATGATGCTCGTCAGCCTGAAGCGAGAAAGCAAGATGTTCTCATATTGGATGATGCTGACGCTCACCTTTTCGAGCATCTCGACGATCGCCGGCGGACAAGGGCTTGTTGAGTATCACTTCTCCATCTTTGTCGTCTTGGCCATCCTGTCGTTCATGCGTCGCATCGACTTGATTTTGTATAGTGCCGCCATCTTTACGGTACAGCATTTAGCAGGGTATTTTTTATTTCCTGCGCTCATTTGCGGAACGAGTGATTATCCGTTCAGCTTGTTGCTCGTCCACGCCGTGTACTTGATTCTGCTCAGTGCCGTACTCGTCGCTCAGATCCATTTCCGAAACAAGGAGACGGAACGTGTCGAGGCGCACGAACAGGAGACGCGACAGTTATTGCGACAAGCCATTCATGACGTCAGCTCCCTCGTTCAGTCCTTGAATAGTCACGCGGAAGAACTTGAATCGGCTGCGAACCAGTCGCTCGAATCCGGGGAACAAATCGCTATCACGGTCGACCCGATCGTCGCGCACGCTTCGTCTCAACAAGCTTCGATGGTACAAGGTGCGGACGAGATTCAATCCATCCGTTCGCTGACGGCACTCATCCAAGAACGGATGGCGCAGACGGCAGCGGCTTCGTCCCGTATCGCCAAAGACGCTCTCTCCGGGAATACGGATATGCGTCTCATGGAAGAAAAAGTGCATGAAATCATCACGGAGTCCGAGCAACTTGAGCAAATCGTCGCGACGATGACGAATCGCTCCTCTGAAATTCAAGGCATCTTGCAACAAGTCGGCTCGATCAGTGAACAGACGAATATGCTCGCCTTGAACGCATCGATTGAAGCGGCCCGTGCTGGAGAAGCTGGTCGTGGATTCGCGGTCGTCGCCTCTGAAGTCGGGAAGCTTGCCGTCCAGTCTCGAGAATACGCATCAGAAATGACGCGCGTCCTCGGTGGATTGATGGAAGATACGACGGTCGTCTCGAAGTCGGCTCACCTCTTCAAACAAGCGACTGAAAACTGTCAAACGGTCACAAACGACGTGACGGCTGTCTTCGGTCGTCTCACGGAAGACGTATCGGAAATCGACGCACAAATCGCCTCGATCCAAGAGACGAGACAACTCGTGACGACACAGATGGAGACACTCGAGACACGCCTCGAATCGACGAAACATGCCTCAAGTGAACTGCAACAACAGATTTACCACGTGGCTGCCGCAACGGAAGAACAGGTAGCTGTCCAAAAAGAACTCAGTTCCATGTCGGACCGCCTCGCCGTCACGGCGAACGCACTTGAAGATGTGACGACTCAACTCGAAAATCACGCATCTCGCGCCTAACACAAATGCCCCCGACCGGTTGGTCGGGGGCATATTGTTTATCGGTCGAGCAATTGACGAATTCCTTCTTGTAATGGTGTGACCGGACGTCCGAGAACCGGTTCAAAGTCGCTCTCGTGAATCTCGAGCGTTCCTTGACGGATGCTTCGCTGGATGCCGGCGAGAAGTGCAACCACGTCATCAGGCATCCCTGCCCCGCGCATCGTCTCTTCATATGCCTCAAGGTTCAGCTCTTGCATCATGACGTCACGTCCTAATACCTCACTGAGTGCATCGACTAAATCTTTTTGCGTATGGAGCGGTCCTGACAATTCATACACCGCACTTTCTTGCTGTTCTTTCAACAGGACGTTCGCGGCTGCTTCCGCATAGTCTTGTTGAAGCGCCCAGCCGACCTTCCCGTCCCGAGCCGCCGTGATCCACGGTGCCCCGTCAACGACTGCCTGCATACTTGGCAATTCATTCTCTAAGTACCAGTTGTTCCGCAAGAACGCATACGGAATCCCCGATTCCACGATTGCTTCCTCCGTGACGACGTGTGGAGGTGCCATCAAGTTCTCACTGTCTGTCGCATCGGCGAGACTCGTGTAGGCGATGAATGAGACGCCAGCCCGTTTTGCCGCCTCGACCGCGTTCGTATGTTGCCGAATCCGCGTGTCGTTGTCGCCATCTGCCGAGATGATCAACAGACGCTCGACACCTTTAAAAGCTTCATCGAGTGTGTCCGGTTGATCAAAATCTCCATGACGTACATCAACCCCACGCTCTGTCAGCGACGCTGCCTTCTCAGGATTTCGCACGCTGACAGCCAGGTCACTCGCATCGATGGATTTGAGTAACTCCTCAACAATTTTTGACCCTAATTTACCGGTTGCTCCAGTGACTAAATACTTCATACGGTCATCCCCTTTCTCATGCTTCAGACCATATTCCCCTTCTGTTCTTGCAATTAACGTCACGGCACATACCGATAAAAATAACAGTTGACTTTAAGTTCATATGAACTTAAATTAATGGTATAGAAGTTCACATGAACTTAAAAGTAGGAATTGTTGTTGACCCTACTCATCGGGTTTTTACTCATCGTCATCTTCATGCTCGCGCTTGACCTCGGGGTGTTCCACCGTAAGGCACACGAAGTCTCGCTCCGCGAGGCATGGACATGGACGTTTGTCTGGATCGGGATTGCCATCTTATTCGGGGGCTGGTTGTTCTACACGCAAGGTAGTACGGCGGCAACGGAATATGCGAGCGTGTACTTCATCGAGAAGGCACTCGCCATCGATAACGTCTTCGTCTTCTCCCTTGTCTTCGCTTATTTCGCCATCCCGCTCAAGTATCAGCACAAAGTGTTGTTCTGGGGGATTCTCGGAGCCATTTTCTTCCGCGCTGTCTTCATTGTCGCTGGGGTATCGCTGTTAGAAAACTTCGGTTGGGTCTACTACGTGTTCGGGGCATTCTTGATCTACACAGGTTGGATGATGTACAAGAATATCGGGAAAGACGAGTCACTTGAAGAGAACAAGACGATTCGTTGGCTCGAGCGACGCCTTCCGATCACGCAAGACATTTCATCTGGGAAGTTCACGAAACGGATCAACGGAAAGTTGTTCTTCACACCGCTCTTCATCGCGCTCATCTTCATCGAATTGTCGGATATCGTCTTCGCCGTCGATTCGGTCGCCGCGAGCTTTGCGTATTCGCGTGACCCGTATATCATCTTCTATGCGAACATCATGGCGATTCTCGGACTCCGTAGTCTCTACTTCGTCCTCGCCAACTTGATCGACCGCTTCTATTACTTGAAACACGGCCTCAGTTTCATGCTCGTCTTTATCGGGGCGAAAATGATTTTAGGCGATGTGTACAAGATGCCGATTTGGATGTCACTCGGGACAATTGTTCTCGTCATCTTGATCAGCGTCCTCTATAGTTTCTACAAAACGAAACCTCGTTCGTCCAAACACGTATAATGAATCAATCGGTCCATTTCGTCGGTGTTCTTTCTTTGAAAATCGAGTAATCAATGAGGTGCACAACTATAGAAAAGGGGATTCACTATGTTTGATCGGATTGGCCTCATGAGTATCGGTCTCGTCTTCGGGATCATCCTCATGCTACTCTTTAATTCCTTATTCGGATTGATGTTCGGTATCGTCATTGGCGCATGCCTGATCATCGCCAACCAAATCGGACGAAACAAACGAACAACGATCCACTAACCAAAAAGCACGCGCCCCCATTGATTGAGGAGCGCGTGCTGTTGCGTTAAAACATCGTATACGGATTGATACTGTTGGCAGGAGCTGAACTGCTATACACGTAGCTGTTCCGATGTACTTCAAAATGGAGATGGTTTCCGAACGAGTTGCCGGTATTCCCGACGGCTCCGATTGTTGCACCTTTTGCGACCGTCTGTCCTTTGACGACATTGAGGCGGTCGAGGTGCGCGTACACCGTGATATATGTTTGTCCGTTCAACTGATGGGTCATCATGATGTGGTTCCCGTATGCCCCGTAATTGCGGGAGACGATGACTTGCCCAGAAGCGGCTGCAACGACCGGTGTCCCTCTCGGTGCCGCCAAGTCGATGCCGTTATGGAACGTGTAACCGTATTGCCCGCTCGCCGGACCATACTTTTGCGTCAACGTCCCTTTTGTCGGGATGACCATCTTCGCCGTCGACGTCGACGTCGTTGAGAGTGTCGTCACACTGTACTTCTTCACATATGTACTCGATACGTAACGGGCTGTGCCGTTGAAGTTGATTTTCGTCCATCCCCCGCTCACGCCGAGATATTTGAACGTTTGTCCTAACTTGGCACTGCCGACGATCGCATATGTCGTGCCTGGACCCGGACGGACGTTTAAACTGTTGGTCGTGACTTTGACATAATACGTGGTCGCAGCTTCAGCAGGCGTACCGGCTGGGGTGAAGATTCCGATGGTGAGCAATACGGCACAGAGGAGGGAAAGCATCTTTCGTTTCATGGTATGGTAAATCCTTTCAATTATGTATTTAAATTTTTATTTTTTATATTATCTTGTTGAAAAAATTTTACCACCAAAACAAACCGACAAATATGTCATTTATATTTCAAATAAAGGAAAACAAATTCTAACTTACTTCCCTCATTTTTCCTAAAGGCAAAAAAACATACACAGCCAATCGGCTGTGTATGTCTGTTACTCTTGATTCTCTTCTGCGTTCTCTTCCTCATCCTCTAAATCTTTAATCAATTGCTTCATCTCTTCGATTTCACGGCGCTGTGCCTTGATGATCTCTTCCGACAGTTCTTTGACGCGCGGGTCTTCGATTTCAGCGCGCTCACTCGTCAAGATCGCGATCGAGTGGTGCGGGATCATCGCTTTCATCCAACTGACGTCATCGACCGTCGTCTGACTACGTACGAGCCAGAGCGAGGCACTGAAGACAAGGGCGCTGACCCCGAGGATGATAAAGTTGAGGGTTTTATTCTTATACATCCCCCACATAAAGAGAAGCATGACGAATGCCATGACCGATCCCATGATGAGTGCCATATACAATCTTGTTTGACTAAAGAAGATATGGTTGATTTGAAAGACGTTCAAATACATGAGCCAATACATAATAAATGTAGAGGTCGCAATCATGATTCCAAATTTACCGTACGATTTCATCTCGTTCACCCTTTCTAGTTATGTGTATAGAAGTTGTTTCCTACTTATCATTTGATGAAACATCTCTATAATAAGGTATCCCGATTTTAGACCATTTCTGTTAGGACTATTGGCTGTATAGGGATTCCTGCTCGAATGTCGTATACTTGTTGTGAATGAATGTACAAATGTTCGCGAGGAGGTAAGTGGATGCACCGATTTCGAAGGGTAAGGCAAAAACAATCCGCTCGTCAAAAACAGAAGCGCCATACGTTCTCCATCGCTTCGATTGTAGAAGAAGTACAGGATGCGATGTGTTATATCGATTTTTCGAAACACCGTCTCTATACAAATGATCTCCTTCATCACTGGTGCCCTTCGATGACGACCCAATCGTTCGCCTCGATGGGAGCATTGACTCGATTTCTCTATACGACGTTCGAAGAACATGGTGCCGACATGGCGCAAGTCACCTATTTGATTCAAGAATTGCTGGAGTGCGAGACAGAGAAATGGCCAAGCATGACGTCACGACGTATTCAATTCGATGACCGGACGCTACACTTGATCTTCAATTTTACCCGAACACCGCGGGGCGTCTTCATCATGTGGCGTGATCAGACGGAAGCCGTTCGCTTTGAAGAACGAAAAGATGCATTTCTCGCCGAGTTGTCTCATGACTTCCGTACCCCTTTGACCGCAATTCATGGCTATACCGAATTGTTGATGGCGCGTCATGAAGGTTCCGAGAAGTCTTATCACATGTTGGAACAAGTGAAACAAGAGTCGGAGCGGCTGGAGCGACTCGTCGATAATTTTTTAGATTATCAAAAGGAGAGTTACTCGGCCGAACAATTGACCGTGTCCACGTTCGCACTTCGCCCATTGTTAGAGGACGTCATGTCGAGTTATCAATCGACCTCACCGCTTCATACGGTGACGTTTGAGACGAATGACGTATGGATTCAAGCAGATGCAGAAAAGTTACGGCAATTGCTCCATAACTTGATCGGCAATGCCATCAAATATTCTCCCGACGGTGGTACGGTCCATACACAAGTCGAGGAATGTGACGGTACGGTCATCCTGTCTGTATCCGATACCGGTATCGGAATCCCAGAAGATGCGCTTCCGTATGTATTTGATGAGTACTATCGCGTCGACTCGATCGCCCATCAATCGATTAAAGGCACGGGACTTGGTCTACGGATCTGCAAACGAATCGCTGAAGCCCACGGTTGGGGCATTCATGCGGATTCCGTTTACGGAGAGGGGACGACCTTCACCATTGAGCTTCATACCCGGCACACATGTCCCTTGCCACGAGCATCCTTATCCATCACGTCCGACTGATTCGCTCAATCGGACGTTTTTCATTTCATGATGTAAAGCGATTCAATTTCGGGAATAGAGAAGTGACGAAGAGAGGAGGAACTCAAGATGAAACAGCGTGGATACTTATCCATCCCGGTAGCCGTCGTGTTCGCCGTCGTTTTTGGTCTCACCCTCGATAACTGGTGGCTCGGGATTGGCATTGGCATCGCTATGTTCTTTGCGTTTCGGGGAACGAAGAAAAAAGCGTGAAGACGAAGTGAATTTTTGCACATCTCTGATTGACATTATTTTGAAGACTGCTACGGTTAATGTATAGTCTACCGAAAAGGTCGTGAAGGAATGACGCTCACCGTCTTGTTACTGAACGCCTGTGTTGCGTTCACCGGATTTTACATCATCTCGAAGATTTATCACTCTTCACTATTCAATTCGCAACGTCTTCGCAGTTTCGTGATTGGATTATTGGGCGGGGCGCTTGGTCTCTTTTTAATGTACAACGCCGTCGAGGCCAACGATACGGTGCGTGTGGATTTACGTCATCTACCGCTCGTCTTACTCGCGTTTTACGGCGCTCGGATGCCATTGTTTATTGCGACACTCGTCATTGCGAGCACGCGCTTCTTATTCGGGATGACGGAACAAGCGTTCATCGCCTTTATCGCGACGTTCGTCGTCAGTGTCGGGATGCTCTGGATTCATCGTCTCCTTCGCGAACGACTTTTCATGCAAAGTATCTTCTTAAACGTATGGGCGCTATTCGTCATCTCGATTGCCGTCTACATCAATATGGGATGGAATACAGCATACGTGTCCCTCGTCTTGACCATTTGGATGGTCGGCATGCTCGTCGGTCTGCTGTCGAGTATACTCTCGATTGACTTAGAGAAGACGACTCGACGTGCGCTTGAATATAAACGCTCTGCTGAACGAGATCACCTGACAGGTTTGTTCAATCGTCGCGTCTGGGATCGTTACACCGCCTCACTCGGTGAGGACGACCGCACGTACAACATCCTCGCGCTTGATATCGATCATTTTAAACACGTGAACGATACATACGGTCACGGAAACGGCGACCTCGTCTTGCAACAGTTCGCTGATATTCTAAAAATGGAGACACGCGCACACGACACCGTCGCTCGGATCGGCGGCGAAGAGTTTGTCATCTTGATGTACGATTTGACGCCAGAGAAAGTCGATAAAGTGGCCAACCGGATTCGGGAACGCGTTGCCACTGAGACATTCTACTTGAATGATTTCCCACCGATTCAAATCACGACGTCTGTCGGAGTCGCCCACGGTACCGCCCTTCCGATCAAGCGGATGGTCGACCTCGCAGATTCGGCGCTCTACCAAGCGAAAAGTGATGGACGCAACCAAGTCGTCGTCTCGACGGTTGCATCACCAGAACCGATCATGACATGAACGAACCCCGCTCCTTCGTAGGAAGCGGGGTTTTGTCTGCTTATTTCGCGAACCGTTCAACTTCATCCGTCATGATGGCTGCTACCGGCATCAGCGGCAGGTCTTTCACGTCGTTGATTGTGTAGACACGTGTCTCGAGCGGCGTCCGTCGCATCTCTTCCCACGATGGGGAACCGATAAACTCGGCCTGTGCGTGAATCGCCTCGGCTCGAATCGTTTCAGCGAACGAGACGGTATCTGCTTCTCCTGTGAGCGTCAAGACGGCAAGGCGTGCGTGCGGTGCCACATCCCGCATTCGGACGAGCGTCTCCCGATTGAACGAAGAGAAGACGACGCGACCCGTCATGTGAAACTCATCGACTGCGAGCCAGGCGAGTCGTTCGATGCCCGGATATGCGTATTGGTCCGTCTTCAATTCGACGTTCAGCGTGACGTCACTCCGTTCGATCAATCCGAGCACTTCTTCTAACGTCGGGATGCGTTCGTACCCGTCAATCTTCAATTGACGTAGCTCCTGAAGTGTCATGTCTTTCACCCACCCGGTCCCATCTGTCGTCCGGTCGACCGTCTCGTCATGGATGACGACAAGCCGGCCGTCTTTTGACAGTTGCACATCGAGCTCGATCCCGTCCACATATGGGAGGGCCGCCTCGAACGCCGACAACGTATTTTCCGGGTAATTGGCGCTATACCCACGATGTGCGTAAATCAACATCTCACTGCCCCAAGGTGGAAGTCGTCTCTTCGGCCGCACGCTTCAATGCGTCTTCAACCGATACGCCTTGATACAAACTCTCCATCGCATTGACGACGTTCTGACGCGATTGAGGGAACGTCGAGATGAGCGCACCTTGTGTCGCTGGTGACGGTTTTGTCTCGCTGAGCTGATCGACCGTCACTTTGAGCTGTGGATATTTCGCCCACATCTCTTCGACGACCGGTTCGTTGTATGCGTCAGGATTGATGGCGAAGTAGCCTGTGTCGACATGCCACTGCGCCTGCGCTTCCGTTGAAGACACATACTTCATGAACTCCCATGCGCCTTCTTTCGTTTCTTCGGCGATGCCGTCACCCATCCAGAGTGATGCGCCACCGATGACGACGCCTTGACGGTCTGCTTCGTTCGGTACTGGCAAGTATGAGGCACCAATCTCAAAGTCTGCGCTGTCCGCTACGGTACGGATACCGGCTGACGAGTCGAGATACATGGCGACTTTACCCGATTGGAACGCCGCACGCATATCGTCCCAGTTTTGACCGACGTTTAGGAACGTCTTCTCATCGTACATCTCTTTGATTAAGTTGAACGCATTCTGCCCTTCTTCCCCATCGAACACGGCCTTCGTCGGATTTCCACTGCGTCCGTTATCGTTATCGACGTAAAGTCCACCTTGCGCGGCGACGAGCTGTTCAAAGAACCAACCATAGTTGAGCATCGTGAAGCCGGTCTGGTCGTCCGTCGTCAACTTCTTCGCTGCTGCTTTCAATTCGTCATACGTGCGCGGTGCCTTCTCCGGGTCAAGTCCCGCCTCTTTAAATGCATCCTTATTATAGATGAGGACAGGTGTCGACGAGTTGAACGGCATTGAGTATTGCTTGCCGTCCACTTGATAATAGCTCAAGATGTTCTCTTCCCACACGCTCGTGTCAAAGTTCTCTTTGTCGATGAACTCTTGGACCGGTGTGATTTTGTTTGAGTCAATCATGTACTTCGTTCCGACCTCGAACGTCTGCATGATGGCCGGCGCGTCTTCCGAACCGGCGACGGCGTTGAACTTCGTCAGCGCCTCTTCGTATGTTCCTTGGAAAATCGGTTTCACTTCATAGTCATCTTGCGACGCGTTGAATGCGTCGACCTGCGTATTGAGCGCTGTCTCCAAATCCCCGCTCATGGCGTGCCAAAAGACGACTTCTGTCTTCCCGTCTTCCGTTGTCGCCGCGACCGGAGCCGCTTCTTCACTGCCACATGCCCCGAGCAATAACACTGAACTTGCCAACCCTGCGAATAATCCAAACTTTTTCATTTTGTCATGTCCCCCTATTATTTGATCGCGCCTTGCGTCAATCCTTCTTGTAGATGTTTTTGTCCTGCGAATAACAATAAAAGTGTCGGAATGATGATCAAGATGACCGCTGCCATGACGACGCCCCAATCCGAGGCGACCTCGTTCGACTGCATCTGTTTGATTCCGATTTGGACCGTCCGCGCCTGTTCCGTGTTCGTGACGAGAAGCGGCCATAAGTACATGTTCCAAGTCGTCAAAAAGCTATAGACCGACAATGTGACGAGCGGTGTCTTCGATACTGGCAAGACAACGTTCCAGAAGAAGCGGAACCGACTGATCCCAGCGATTTGAGACGCCTCATACATCTCATATGGAATCGTCTTGAACTGTTGCCGGAGTAAAAACGTTCCGAACGCAAGTGCGAAGAACGGCACCGATAGTCCCCAGACGGTGTTGAGCCAACCGAGCGACTGGATTGTCAAAAAGTTCGGCACCATCGTCGCTTCCCATGGAACCATCATCGTCGCGAGGAAGAGCATGAAAATGAGCCCTTTTCCTTTAAAGTCGATGAAGACGAATGCGAATGCCGCGAGGCTCGACAAGACTACCTGTCCGACCATCACGAGAAGCGCGACAATCAGACTATTCATCAAATACGTCATCATCGGGATTCGTTCGAACGCGGCGATATAGTTTTCAAATGATGGATCGCGTGGGAGCAGATGTCCCTGAAGTACTTCCTTCCCGTCCATCAGACTGATTGAGAACGCATAGGCGATCGGGAACAGCATGACGACGGCGCTCAAGACGAGCAAGACATATACGCCTACATTCCGTAGTCTCATTGGTAATGCACCTTCCTTTCGACCAGTTTGAACTGGAGCCATGTCAACAAAAGGACGGCGATAAATAAGAGCACGGCCTGTGCACTCGCACTTCCGACGTTGTAGTTGATGAACGCGTCTTTATAAATCGCATAGACGATGACATTCGTCGCATTCGTCGGTCCACCTTTCGTCAACAAGTCAATCTGCCCGAACGTCTGAAAGGCGTTGATGAGCGAGATGATGCCGACGAAGAAGAGCGTTGGCGACAGCATCGGGATCGTGATGGAGCGTAGTTGCGTCCAGTAGTTCGTCCCCGCGATGTCTGCACTCTCATATAGCGTCCGGTCGATGTTTTGCAGACCGCCGAGGAGAATCAAAAACGTGAAGCCGATGTTCATCCAAACGGTCGCGATTGAAACGGATAGGAGCGCATATTGCGGGTCGAGGAGCCACTGTACGCCGCTGGCACCGATTGCTTCGAGGAATCGGTTGAAGATTCCGATTGACGGGTTATACATGAACATCCAGATAACCGATGACGCCGCGACACTCATGCCCATCGTCGCCGAGAACGCCGTACGGAAGATGCCGATGCCCTTTAACTTTTCATTGGCGAGTAGCGCGAGCCCGAGTGCGATGAGAATCGTCAGCGGGACCGTCAAGAGGACGAATCCGACGGTCGCCTGGATGCTTTGCCAAAATGCCGCGCTCGTGAACAGGCTGCTGTAATGACCGATTCCGACAAATTCAAGGGGTGTCCCTTGCGTATCCGTCCGAAAAAAGCTCAAATACATCGTCCGGAGGAGCGGATAGACGAGAAAGACACCAAATAAGATGATGGACGGGGACAAGTACAACAGCCCGCTCGCCGCGTCTGACAGCCTCGCGCGGACCTTTTCTCTCGGTAAGGCGACCGTCATTGGAACACCTCCAACGCCTCAAACAGCTTCGGCTGTCGTGGCTCGATGCGTTGCCCATCCGCGTCAAAGAGCGACATCTGTTTCGGTTCCACGTAACACGCCACTTTTTCTCCGACAGTGAGCGGCCATTGCCCTGGCCATTTCGCCAGCCATTCATTGCCACCGACATCGAACGCGAGAATCGTCTCGGTCCCGAGTACTTCGATGTTTTTCAGCTCTGCATAAAACGTCACGTCTTCGTCGGCAGGTTTGATCTGTTCTGGACGTACGCCGAGCGTCGCTTCTGACACTTCTGTCAATGCGTTCGGATGGAACAGGCGGCCATCCGCTGCCATCCACCCTCTCTCTTGTCGGGTGACCTCGACTAGGTTCATCGGTGGCGACCCGATGAACGAGGCGACGAACGTGTTCGCCGGCTTGTTGTATAGGTCGAGCGGCTTCCCGACTTGTTGTACCTCCCCTTCATTGAGAAGCATGATCCGGTCTGCCATCGTCATCGCTTCGACTTGGTCGTGAGTGACGTAAATCATCGTCAGTCCAAGTTTTCGCTGCAACTGGCGAATTTCCGAGCGCATCTTCGCCCGCAGTTTCGCGTCCAAGTTCGAGAGCGGCTCATCCATCAGGCAAATCGGTGCCTCCGTCACGATGGCTCGTGCCAACGCGACCCGTTGTCTCTGACCACCTGACAGTTCACGCGGCTTCCGTTTCAAATAATCGGTGAGCCCGAGCGTCTCGGCCGCCTTGAGGCAACGCTCTCGCTGCTCTAGTTTCGTCAGCCCTTTCGTATGTAGCCCGAACGTGATATTTTTCTCGACCGTCATATGTGGATAGAGAGCATAGTTTTGAAAGACCATCGACAAGTGACGCTCGCTTGGCTTCATCCCGTTTGCTGCCACTCCGTCGATGCGAAGCGTTCCACTCGTAATGGATTCGAGCCCAGCAATCATGCGAAGCATCGTACTCTTGCCACATCCCGATGGTCCGACGAGCGCGAAGAATTCTCCCGCTTCAATCGTCACGTCGATACCCCGAATGACTTCCGTCTCCCCGAATGATTTTGTCAGTTGTTGTAGTTGAATTGATTTCATACTAATTCCTCCTTCTGACTTTGAACCTGCCAAAGTCGTTCGTCCCCGGTCGAAACCGCAAATGCCCCATGGTCGAGGGCGCGATGCACATCGATGGGTTGACGAATCATGCCACCCGTCACAATCGGGAAAGAGACTTCCTGGGAAATCTTCTCGACGACACTCGGAATCAGACCAGGCATAAGTTCGATTGCGTCCGGTTGCTGCGCTTCGGCGAGTTTGAGTCCGCTCGTGACCGCGTCCGAATCGACGAGAAACAGTCGCTGAACCGTCAACAGCCCTGCCCGTTTTGCGTGCTGAAGCACCGATGCTTTCGTCGTGACAATCCCGTCGGCGCCGACACGTTTGGCGAGATAGTCGATGCCATCCCGGTCGAGGCTGATCCCATTGATCCGCTCGGCGTGGAGGAAGACCGTTCGGTTCTCTCGTTTCAAATGCGCCACATAGCGGTCGAGCGTGCTGAGCGTCCCCATCATGAGGAACGTCGTCGTCACATCCGTCTTTAAAAACGCTTCGATTTGTTTCGGACTCTTGATTGAGGCAATCATCCGTTCCTGCCCCATTCGTGCAATCGCTTCATTCACTTGAATCATCCTTTCTTGAAAAAAAGGACCAACAGAAACGACACGTCATGGACGTACGGGCTTCTGTTGGTCTCTCAAAGGTTCTACCGGTAAGTATTCACTTGGATAGTGAGGGGGTCTCACAGCTCTTATCGTAGCGGACGATTGTAAAGCTACCATAAAGGAATCGCTAAGTTTCATGAAGGAAACGTAAAAAAACCGATTCACGGGGAATCGGCCAATGTCTGTTCGGCTTTCGCTAATATATCTGCTTTGACATCATCGTCTCGCCCTTGCCAATTACGAACCATCATTTTCATCCGCTGGTTTTTTGAGAAACGCTCCTCGTGCCGATCGATGAAGCGCCAGTAGAGGGCGTTGAACGGACAAGCATCCTCTTCGGTCGTATGTTTCGGGTTATACGGGCAATCTCCACAGTAATCACTCATCCGATCGATATACTTCCCAGAAGCGACATATGGTTTCGTGGCAAGTTTCCCGCCGTCGGCATGGAGGGCCATCCCGAGCACGTTCGGTAAGACGACCCAATCATAGGCATCGATATACATCTCATTGAACCAGTCGCTCGTCTGTTTCGGTGAGATTTCAAACAACGTTGCGTAGTTTCCGAGCACCATCAGCCGCTGGATGTGATGGTTGTGGGCATGTGCCACGACCGGCTTCAGACTTTGATGCAGACAGTTCAAGTCCGTCTTCGCATCCCAAAAGAAGAACGGTAAATCGCGTTCATGCTTGAACGTGTTCACCTCTTCATAGCCCGGCATGACGGCGAGATAGACGGCGCGCATATACTCCCGCCAACCGAGGATTTGCCGGACAAACCCTTCAATCGATGACAAGGGAGCGTCAGCCTGACAAGCCGCCTCGACGACTTCATGTGGCGTCAACAGACCGATGTTGATGGCAGCCGACAACAGGCTGTGTGACATCTCTGGTTCATCCGTCATCATCGCATCTTGATACGGACCGAACGTCTCGAGCCGCTCGTTCACGAATCGATTCAACGCCCGTCTCGCCTCGGTGTGTGTTACCGGCCAATGAAACGGGGTCAATTTCCCTGGATGATCCGAGAATGTCGACTCGACTTTTTCGATGACGTCTTTCGTGATCGCGTCCGGTCGGAAATGGATAGCAGACGGAAACGTCAGCCCTTCTTTCGGCGGTTTCCGATTCTCCGCGTCAAATGACCACTTCCCGCCACGCGGCTTCCCTTCTTCCATCAAGACATCGAACCGTTTCCGCATCTGACGATAAAACCGATCCATCCGCCACGGCTCGTCCCCGAGCGTATCGGTCGCTTCTTCTTTTGATAAATAGAAAAGCGGGACATCCGTATGCTCGACTAATTTATGTTTCTTGCCGAATTGCTTGAGCTTTTTAGCCATCGGTTCGTCCGTGACGGCGGTGACATGAATCTCGTTCGGCTCGTACTGTTTTAGGTGATTGTCCCATGCCTCCTGAAACGAATCCGCTTCATGGTAATCGACGGTGTACCCTTTGTCGCGCAACTCTTTCGCAAAGTGACGCATCGCCGAGAAAATGAGGACGAGTTTTTGCTTATGGTATGGGCGCCACGTCGCGCGAGACGTCGCCTCGATCATGACGATGACGTCATCTTCTTTCATATGCTTCAACATCTCGAGTTCGTGTGAGAGTTGGTTGCCGAGTATCCAAAATGAACGCATGTTGTTGACTCCTTTGTCTCATCGATATGCTACAATCGAGCTACTCTTGAAATGAGGTGACAGTATGCTCCCACAAGTGTTCAAAAACTGGGTGGACAGTCAGTACGAAAACCCACGTGGTCCCGTCGGAAAATATATCGGGGAAAAGATGGTGCGCCAACACCGTATCGAAGTCGAGTGGACGATCGAACAGCTACAGATGTACCCAAATGCTACCTTGCTCGAGCTCGGATGCGGAGCCGGAGATGCGCTATCGACGATTCTTCAAAAGCGGGAGGATGTGAACGTGATTGGGCTCGATCGCTCGAAGACACTCATCGCTTCGGCAAAGAAACGGAACGCCGCGTCCATTCAAACGGGACGAGCTCGCTTGATGGAAGGCGATTTTCATCAGTTGGCGATGATTGACGCATCTATCAATCACGTGTTCAGCATTCACACGCTATATTTTTGGGAAGATGTCACGACCGTCCTGTCTGAAATCGAACGCGTCTTGAAACCGAACGGCACATTCGTCATCACCTATTGCGATGGGAAAGGCGATGTGCAGTGGAACGGGATTGCTGACAGGATTCAGAAAGAGTTCATCCCCGAGGCGACAAAATTCGGATTTCAGGACGTGTCGGTACGGCGAGGTCCCGACTCGCGCGACTATCGTACGGTCGCAGTGATGGGACGCAAACCGCATTCTTAATCAGTACCCGTTTTTCATTCGATTCTTTCACGACAATCTGTTCGACATGACTGAACACAAAACAAAAGGCTAAGCCGATGGTCATCCACGGGCTTAGCCTATTAGCGTTCATCTACAAATTTGATACGTGTTCTTCCCGCTCGCCTTTGATTGATACAGTGCGACATCCGCATCTTTCAACAATTGACGGAGGTCTTTCTCCTCATCAGGATCGTATGGAGCGATACCGATACTTGCTGATAACGGAAGATGGGCGTCCCACTCTTTCAAGACAGTTAACATCCGTTCGGCATACTCGATGACCACTGCTTCAGGTAACGCATGTGCGACTTTCACTAAAAATTCATCGCCACCTAAGCGATACACCTTCGAATCATGAATTGGCTCCATCAAGCGTTTCAGACGACGTGCAACTTCTTTTAAGACGAGGTCCCCTTTGTCATGACCAAACGTGTCATTCACAAATTTGAAGCCATCTAAATCGATGAGGAACAGTGCGCCTCCTTGATTCGGATTTGTCTCGAAATAGTTATATAAGTAGTGTCGGTTATACAGATCCGTCAGTTCATCCCGTGAAGCCCGACGTTCGAGCTCTAAGTAATAACTGAACATACGCACTACGCGTTTCAGCAATTGGACACTTTTCGAATCATACTGGGCGCTTTTATGATTCGCGACACAAAGCGTCCCGAAGATATCCCCGCTCTTCGTCAAAATCGGGATGCCTAAATACGACTTGATGTTCACTTCCTTCAGTAATGATTGAAGGCGTGTCGACTCGATTTGTTCTTCGATGTCTTCATACATCAAGATTTCTCGCTGATTGAAATCAATTCGATTGCACACCGTATCCTTCAAATCAAAAGACATTCCTTCTTCAAGCATGATGGGAGAATCTTGTGACGACAGTTTGAGGATATGCTGGGTGTCATCTTCAATTGATGTAAGATAGACCAATTTATCTGGCATAATCTCTTTCGCTAACTCAATCATGTCAATCGCAAGCTAATCAAAATTTCGATACATTTGGAACTCATATGAGTGCATATTATCCCCCCAACCTCATTCATATCTCATTATAACGAATTCTGATGATGTTTATGTAAAAAAATTACATAAAAAGAGTCCTCTATTTTTCTAGAGCGACTCCTTCCGAACCGATACGTTTTACATTTGCTCTCACTTACCCCCGACTCTTCCGCGTTAACGTCAATCCACCAAATCCACTGATGACGGCAATGTAAAATCCTAAATCGTAGAACCAGCCGGTATTGTTCACTTCATACACCCGATACGTGTCATTGAATAACCCTAAAATGAGTGAAATCGGTGCAATCCACCCGTGCCAGATGCCCCAGAAAAAGCCTGCCGGATCCGTCGTGTACGTTCCGTCGCCGGGCACACATCCACCGAGTAGTGTCACAAACGTGAGCATAATGAGTATGATGCCAAATCGTTTCATCTTTCATCCCTCCTGTTATGTGTATTCCCGTTTCTACAAAAAAAGCACTGACAAACGTCAGCGCCAAAGTTGGACCGTATTCGCAAACTCGATATCGGTCGCGAGTTCCCCGTCAAGCGCATGAAGGTCGAAGTCTTCCCCGTCGAGCCATTTTTGGAAATCGAAGATGACCGGGTCGCGGTCCCCGCCGAGCGCGAACCACGTCTCGAGCGTTTCCGGGAAATAGGCCGCTGTATGAATCGTACCCGCCCAGCTCTTGTACAGTTCCGAGAAGACGCCCTTGTCGGTATCGTTCATGAGGCGGAACGCACTCTCCGCGTCTTGAATCAAATGTTGTACCACTTTGATTTCCATCATGCGACGCGTGGAATCGTCCAGGTGGTAGCGATTCTCGTGTTGCAGTAACTCGAAATGGTTCGTACATATATTGGATTCCCGCACTTGAATATCCCGTGGTGTCGCCTCAATCACGCGTGTCTTCGACGACTTGTCATGGACGACGTACGTGAAGGAACCACGATGCGGAATCTCTTTTAATAAGTCGACCGCTTCTTCCACGGTCGCGCACGTCTCGAGAATGATGCGTCCAATCATTTGGCAGACGAATCCGTCCCCCGGTCGACGTCGGTTAATAAAGTTGTACCCCATCGCGAGACCTTTCTCATTCATTCCGTCCATGCGCCCCGTGACACGAGAGACCGGTCCGATGACAGCGTACCCGTCGTCGGGTTGAAAGACATTGTAGCGCCCGTCGTACGTCATCGGATGATAGTCGTAGTTTCGAACGAGGAAGTTGTCTCCTGTCAGAATCGAACACCCGCTGATCGGATTATTGACGCGGAAATGTCCGAAATGGAGCAGTGTATCATTGAGAGAAAGTTTGAGCTCGTCTTGAAGCCCGATCAACTCTTCCCAAATCTTTGGAGCGAATTCATCGAAGGCAGCCTTTGCCTCCGTTGCGTCAATCTCAAATCGGGGCACGCGTAGTTTCCATTGATCCGTTCGATTTTCGAGCAGTTGACTGCGTTTTATATATTGTCCTTGAAATCGACCGAAGTCGTAATGACTTCCACGAAATTGTGTCAGTTCACTAGAGAATTGTTGCATGAAAAAACCTCCCTTGCGCCCATTATAGCGGACACAGGAGAGGTCTGTCTGAAGTGAGACTGCTTACAACTTGAACTGACGGCTCATCTGTTGCATCGATTCCGCCGTCGTCGACAAATCTTTGACGAGACGATTCATTGTCTCACTCGTCGCTGACATCTGTTCCGTCGAAGCGGCCACTTCCTCGTTCCCGGCTGTGCTCTCTTCTGAAATGGAAGCAATCTCTGACAAGCCGTGCTGGATATGGTCTTGGTTCGTCTTCACCCGATCGAGCTGACTACGCATCGATCCCGTCAGCTGTTGCATATGGCGGACACTTCGTTCAATTTCCGTGAAGGCGTGCTTCGTCGACTCGAGCGTTTCCTTCCCTTCCTCTGCCGCCGTCATACTTTCTGTGAACGTTTGGCCGAGGGCGATCGAATTTTGTTTGACGCTTCCGACAATTTCCGAGATTTCACTGACAGACTCGGCGACACTGTCAGATAGCTTCCGAATCTCCGAAGCGACGACCGCAAACCCTTTCCCGTGTTCACCCGCACGTGCCGCTTCAATCGCTGCGTTCAATGCGAGCAGGTTCGTCTGTTGCGAGATTTGGCGAATCATCGTGACGAGTTCCGTCACCTCGTCCGCCTGTTGTTCGAAATCACGGACTTGCCCTTGTGACGACTTCACCTGTTCATGGATATGTGTCATCTGGTCGACGGCACTCTCCATATAGCGAAGCCCATCCATCGTCACCCGACTGACGACTTCTGCCTGTTCGCTCACTTGGTTTCCGTCTGACGTCGTCTGCTCGACGAGTGTCGAGAATTCGTTCATATGTCCATACAGGCGCATCGTCAACACACTTTGATTTTCGACACCGCTCGCAATCTCTTCCATCGTATAAGCGATTTGACGAGACGCGTCATTCACTTCTTCCGAGATGCTCGAGACGTTCCCGCTCTCGTCTCGGACCGTCTGTGCCGACGATTGGATTCCAGAGATCAAGTCTTTCAACATATGAGTCATCTTGTCCATCGAGACCGTCAGACGCTTGATCTCATCATTCGATTTCAACTGAATGGTTTCGACTTCTTTCGTTGCCGTCGCCAAATCACCTTCGGCAATCGATGTCGCGACGCGTTCTAACTCTTGAAGAGGACGTAACTTCCAGCCGAGGTACCGCCAGATGATGATGGCTGCGACGACAAGTAAGATGAGAAGACCAATGAGGATTGGTGGCAAACTCTCGGTTAACACATTTCCCGTGATTGCTGCGACTTCTGTGGCTGCCTTGTCAATTCCGAGGATCCCGACGACCTCGCTACCTCGTTTGATTGGGACGAGCACTGTCACATACTTTCCGTATTCTGGATCATCAATGACATTCGTTGTGACCGTTTCACCATTGAATGCATCCGTCGCTCCTTCAACCGTCATCGCCGTAGTAGGAGTCCCGATGTCTGCTGCATCCGCTTGACTTAAACCATCGATGATGATTTGGACTTCTTCGCCCTCGGCGGCAATCGTATACACATACATGGCCCCGATTTGTTGACGATATGTATCGAGATATTCTCGCAACTGTTCGTACTGCTCATTTTTTGACGGATTTTTCATGAATGACGCATATGCATCCGCATCTAATGTCTCGCTAATCCGTTCTCCATCTTCAATCATCGTCGCATGCAACGTGCTGAGTACGGAATGCTTCGTACTAAAATATTGCACGACCCCGAACGCGACGATGAGCAAAGTGACAAAGACTAACATCGCTGCTAAAATCCGTGTCTGCAACGACTGTGATTTCTGTTTCATTCTGATCCCCCCATTTTTCCTTACTCTATTTATCGGATGGATTTGAGTATATCTCCACAAAAAAACAGACGATTTTCGACAAAATCGTCTGTTTTTATTCAAGGTTTGTCGAATTGATGACTTCAAGCGGAATCGTAACTTCCGTCTCGCCTTCCTCTACAAGATGGAAGAGTGGAAGTGTATCCGATACGAAAAGATCAGGGTCGACGTCGGTCTGATATTCATACGTTCGAATGTCTTCTTCCCGCTCTGCAATCAGTTCGCCGAACGGAATCGCGATTCGTTCTCCATCGACCTCATAACTCATGACCGTCGTCGGATCGAGGCGGCGATTTTCTAGCATGCGAATCGTGAAGAGCATCGTTGTATTGTTCGTTCGTTCGAGCGAAACGGCAATCGCATCGGATTGTCCCGCCCGCTTCTCAATCATCGCCTCATCCACGTTCTGTTCATAAACAATGTTCTCTTCGTTCGACTCTTCCGTCTGTAGTTGCTGACAGCCCACAATCGTCATTAAGCCAACTAGTAACACAATTACTAAAGCACGCATCCCATTTCTCCTTACTTCAAGGCGAAAGTGAGTTCTGCTTCACAAGCAACTTCTCCATCGACTGTGGCCACGGCACGTCCTTTACCGATTGGACCACGAATTTTCATGATTTCTACTTCAAGGCGAAGCTGATCACCCGGGACGACTTGACGTTTGAAACGACAGTTATCAATCCCTGCGAAAAAGGCAAGCTTGCCTCGATTCGATTCGTCTTTCAACATTGCGAAAGCACCGACTTGTGCGAGTGCCTCGACAATCAAGACGCCTGGCATGACGTTATAGTCTGGGAAATGCCCGTTAAAGAACTCTTCGTTCGCCGTGACATTTTTTAATCCGACAGCACGCTTCTTTTCTTCGACTTCGATAATTCGATCAATCAACAGAAACGGGTATCTGTGTGGGATTACTTCTTTAATTTGCTCAATTGTATACATCCATCCACCGCCTTTAAGAGGTTAGCCAAAAATCGGTGATATGGCGCCACGTATCGATGTCAAACACATCTCTCCAGTCGCCTCCGCCAATGACGCTATATCCAATGACCGCTCCGAGGGCGAGCATCGCGATTGCCAACACTAAAACGACGAGTACACGCAGTAAGATCGGGAATCGACGATGATTCGACAATCGTGATCGCTGTTTCTGCTTCGTCTCTTGTTCTGGTGAACCCTTTTGTTCTTCCGAACTCGTTTGTTCATCGTTCGCCACGTCCAACCATCCTTTCAGCTAAAATGATTATATCATATTAGTACCTGGTATTAAAATGCGTAAATTGCTACCTTTTTAGTGTACCCTATGCACAAATGTCGAACAAGCATCCTTCCCTGACAGAAGCTGAACGATTTTTTCCTTTCATCATAAATATGCTACGCTTATGCTATTCCATGTCAGGAGGTTTGTTTATGTTAAAAGAGTTTAAAAAATTCGCCATGCGCGGGAATGTCATCGATCTTGCCATCGCTGTCGTACTCGGTGCGGCGTTCACGGCCATCGTCAACTCGCTCGTCAACGATATCTTTATGCCGCTTCTTGGAATCATTATCGGAGGAATTGATTTTTCGAACTTAAAAGCGAGCGTACTCGGAGTGGATGTCTTATACGGGAACTTCATCCAACAGATTGTATCATTTATCTTGATTGCTTTTGCCCTCTTCCTAATCGTCAAAATCATCAATCGTCTACAACGTGAGAAAGAAGTCGAAGAGGCGGCTGCCCCGACCCCTACGAAAGAAGAGCAGTTGTTGACCGAGATTCGTGACTTATTAAAAGAACGTTCATGACAAGCAAAAAACGCTTTGACGAATCGTCAAAGCGTTTTTTCGAGAACATGACGAACCCGTTGAACCGCATTCGTCAGTAACGGAGCGGCTTCCCATATCGCTTCCTCTAGTGTCATGATGCGGGACACGATTGGAAAGACGGCGACAATCCCCGATTCCTCATGAGCGGTCAAGTCAGATTGCCCGGCGAACACGAGTGTCGGGACCCCATATGTGTGGGCGAGACACGCCAACCCGTAAGGCGCTTTTCCCTCTAAACTTTGCGCATCAAACTTTCCTTCTCCCGTGATGAGCCAATCTGCTCCTTTCACATGGTCTTCGAACTTTGACCAACGGACGACTTCTTCGATGCCACTCATATAGGTCGCCCCAAGTTGCAGGAGCGCGAATCCAATACCGCCTGCCGCACCGGCTCCGTCGAGTGACTTCATATCCTGATCGAAGTGACTCGCATAGTCGTCGAGTAACTGATCGTAGCGAACCACATCATCCGCTGCCAAACCTTTCTGTGGACCGAACACGTGCGCAGCACCTCGTTTTCCCGTCAACGGATTACGTACATCAGAAGCCATCCGCCACTCAACGTCCTTTACTCTCGGGTCGAGTCCTGACCAATCGATAGAAGCGACGTCTGCAAGTTGATGCGGCATCGAGGATACAGCTGCACCGCTCGCATCTAGAAAACGAACACCTAACGCTTCAAGCATCCCTTTCCCACCATCGATTGTCCCGCTTCCTCCCAGTCCGATCGTGATGACCGTCGCTCCCCGGTCTAGTGCATGAACGATTTGCTGTCCGACTCCGATAGAACTATAGCGCCATGGGTCGACGTGAGTGAGAAGCATTAACCCTGTCGTTTCCGCCACTTCCATCACGGCGTGTTTCGTTAATGGCTCAAAACCAAATCGTGTGGGACGCTTCGTCCCATCTAAGCACGTAACGACTTCTTCCACGATGACCGCATCCTCGTGCGTTGCGAGCCACGCATCAAGAAACCCTTCTCCTCCATCTGAAATCGGGATGGTGATGACGTCATGTCCCGGCAAAGCACGACGGACAGCTTGATTCGCTTCCATACTCGACAATGAACCTTTGAATGAATCCATGGCGACCACGATTCGCATCTCGTTGACCTCCCTCTCCATAACTTATACAAAAACCGCCTCTCTCACGGAGAAGCGGTGATATTTTACGGACGTAATGCCGTGACAAGTCCCATCATCTGATCACTCATCGAAAGTGCGCGCGAATTCATTTGATAGGCACGTTGTGTGATGGTCATGTCGGTCATCTCTTTCGTCAAATCCACGTTTGACGACTCGAGTGTCCCTTCCATCAACAAATTCCCTAACGGACGATCGACTTCAGTCTCGAGGTCGGCTGCGAATACGTTATCACCGAGCGGACGCAGTTCAGACGTATTTCGAACTTCCACGATATCGAGTCGTCCAAATTCCTGCTCGACACCGTTCACGCTCGCCAATACTACACCGTCTTGACGAATACGATGCTTCGTCGCCTCGTTCGGCATCGTGATTGCGTTGCCGTCATCTCCGAGAAGCGGGTTTCCGTTCACATCGACGAGTGTCGTCTCATCGCCGACAGACAGCTGCATGTTCCCGCTACGTGTCACCCCGACACCGTTCGGCGTGTCCACGACGAAAAATTGACGGCTCGCCTTCAAGAACACATCAAGTCCTCGGTCTGTCATGCGGACTTGTCCGATATTGAATTGTTGGGTGATATCGGCGACGTGGCCTCCTACCCCGATCCGAATGCCGTTCGGGGTGTCCCGCCCGACTTCGAATTCTGGACGTGGTTGGTTATCATACGCTTGCGATAAGAGTGACGCAAAGTGTCCTTGCTGACGCTTGAAGCCGACCGTATCGACGTTCGCGATGTTATGACCTGTCACATCTAGTTGACGCTGAAGTTGAGACAGCGAGTTGACCGAATTATAAATGGACTGCATGGTGTTCCTCCTTAACGAACGCGAGCGATTTCGATGGCTCGCTCGGCACTTTTATCATACGCTTGGACGACTTTTTGGTTCGCTTCAAATTGACGATACGTCATCATGAGATCGGCCATCGTTTGGTCGAGGTTGACGTTCGCTTCCTCGATGAAGCCCTGCAACACGTCAACTTGTGCCGGTGCCGGCGCATCGCCTGTCACGCGCCAATCATTTCCGACTTGTTCGAGTGTCGTCAAGTCATCGATTTGATAGGCACCGAGTGTCGCCACGTTTTGACCGAGCGACGTGATGACCCCGTCTTTTCCTACTTGAAACTCGCTCGAAGGGAGCTGGATGCGTTCCCCTTCATCAGAAAGTACATATCCACCGTCGGCTGAACGAAGGAATAACGCCTCATCAATCGAGAAGCGACCATTCGTCGAATACAACGTCTCGCCTGCCTGTTCAATCGCAAACATCGGTGCACCTGTAAAATCAGCAGGAGCTTTCAAATAAAGATCTGTCGGACTTCCCGATTCCGTGATACTCCCTGCTGAGAAGCGTGGCATCGTCTCTTGAAGATAGACACCCATTGAAAGGGTGCCGACTTCTCCGTTCACACGCGACTTCCCATTATCGGGATTGCTGACCTGCGCGAGTAACATCTCGGGAAACGAGCGGACCACGCCGTCAGACGCCTTGAAGCCCGGTGTTCTCACATTGCCAAGGTTATTGCTTAAAATTTCTTGTTGGCGCTGAAGGGCATTCATCGCGCCTGCCGCTGTATATAATCCGCGTAGCATTGTCGTCTTCCTTTCGTCCTGTAACATGATTCACTCTTTATATCGTACCAAATGAGCGATGCATTCACCGTTTTTTCAAAAAAAGTTCATCCTATGATTTAGGATGAACGTTCTTCGCTTACATGATCGACCATCGGCAACTCGACAATCATCGTCGTCCCTTCTCCGAGTTGAGAGCGGACATCAATCGTGCCACCATGCAATTGGACGATTTCTTTACAGATGGATAATCCTAATCCGGTGCCGCCAATGCGACGACTTGCTTCGGATTGGGACCGATAAAACTTATCAAAGATTCGACTCGCGTCTTCCTCGGAAAGCCCCAGACCTTCATCTTTGATGGCGATTTGAATCGTGTCTTCTTCACACGTCACATCGACACTCACATCTCCACCATCCGGGGAATACTTGATGGCATTGTTCAGGATGTTCGAGAACACCTGTCGTAGCTGGGCCGGGTCTCCTGCCACAAAGAGCGTTTCATCACAGTCGAAGTGGAAGAGATGGTTCTCTGTCGACCCCGCATGAATCTCAAGTAAGTCGGATAGTAAGTCATATAGACTCTCGACTTTAAACTCAGGCGTTCCCATACCCGCCTCCATTTTTTGAACGTCTAACAGATCGCTTACTAGACGCTCAAGACGTTTCGTCTCACTCGCAATCATCTCCAAGTAGCGCTCTCGTTTCGTCTCATCTAATTGACGACTCTTCAAGAGCTCGGAAAAGCCGAGAATCGATGTGAGCGGTGTCCGCAACTCATGCGATACGGTTGCGACGAGTTCCGTCTTCATTCGATTAATCTCTGTTTCCCGGGTAATATCACGGGATACGAAGATGACACCGACACGCTCGTTCTGCAAGTCGATGGGTTCAGCATACATCCGAATCGTCTTCTGACCGTCTTGCATCGTGTACGTGAACGTCTCATCGAACATCCCTTCTTCTTTCGCACGCTTCGTGAAACGGTTCAGTCCTTCTTTGTCATCAATCTGATTCATGAACATCGGGTAATACATCGCAATCGGATATAAACTCCCTCGTTCAGTTGTTGGAATCGGATGTTCATATAAATCAAAGAGCGCGCTGTTTCCGAATCGTTCATTCGTCTTGAGTTCCGTGTAGACGATTGAGTCGCGCATCGTGTGTAAGATTCGGGCGGTCTTTTCACGCTCTAGGTCGACTTGGTCTTGTTGAGTCCGAAGCGATGTCGCCATCTCATTAAATGCCTTAGACAATTGACCGACCTCATTTTGTAGCGGTTTAATGGGGATGAGGGTCGCGCTCGGATTCGTCGCGAGTCGCTCACTGTTCGTCATGAGCGTCTGCAACTGATTCGTCAGCCGTAAAATATACGGTTGTAAGCCGACGAACAACAAGAAGAGGGCGCCAAGTAAAATCAAGAGCCACATCCATTGGGCTTGAACTAACTGTTTCGAGAGCGCATCGCGTAATTCGCTTTCTTGAAAGTCGAGATCTGCCCGATAGTCGGTAAAGACCGACTCCATATCGACGATGCTTGCACTCATGTCCGCAGCGTTACTTGAGTTGAGCTTAAATCGTGTCTGGGTAGACGTCTCATTTTTCGGCATGAATTGCCCGACCGTACGCATCTGCAGGAATTCTTCATCCACTTCCCCTGCCTGCTTCGCAATCACATATTGTTCAAGCGCGGGCATGACGCGTGTCGTATAAATGGAGAAAAGGAGTCGCGCATCTTCTGCGAACTGCGTTTCTTCCTCATTACTGGCCTGTGTTTCGAACCAGGTCGTTTGCTCATCGATATTCGTTTGAGCCTTACGCACTTCCTCTAACAGGGCATTTTCCCCAAGGAGGACGTGACCGCGTAACTCATACTGCATCGATTGCCACGTTTCAAATAAATCTGTCGCCCGTGCACGTTGCTCACTGATCCGTTCCAATTGAACGGTCGTTTGTTGAATCGATTGTTGCGTATAAAAATAGGTCCCAACCGATGTAAGCGTCACTAAGGCAATCAATATATAAAAAATGGTCATCACTTGTCGACTAATGCGTTGTTCAATCCAACGTTTCATGGAATGCCTTCTTCCTATACTCCTTGAATGTCTCATTTCGTACGGTGAATGACTTTTTCTGTTCAAACAAAAAAAGTTCGGGTACGATGGTGAGACGGAGAGTCACTGCAAAAAATCCATTCACCTATTAGGAAGAATAACGTAGTGTCCTCACAAGAAACTCACAAAGAATGAAGGGAATGTGCGCATGACTCGTAATCGAATGACATTTATCTTCATCCTAGTGATGTTGATCGGAGTCAGCCTCACTTTATTGATACAACACCAGTCAATTAATCCAGCTGTCAACGTAAAACAAGGTGAAGTTTCGCTCCTCTCTTCCTCTGTTCAAGACGAGATTTTACGCCTCGACGGCTCGTGGCGCTATGAATCGGGAATCGTCTCGGAAGTTGACCGACGCTCCTATCGAACCATCCCATTTACGACCCCTTATCGGGAATCCACATATGAAATTGATCTCACATTGCCAACAGGAACATTTGCCTTGCTCATCCCTGCATCGATGTCGTCCTCTACGTTCTTGATTGATGGAACCCCTGTTGATACGACACAAATCGGAAACAACCGCCTATCCAAACAACCTTCCCTCCTCTTACTAAGGGAGGAGTCAAGGCAATTTCGATTGACGCTTCAGCATAAACAAGAGGCAGGAAATTCCTTGCCAATCGAAGAAAGTATATTAATCGGACCGTTACATCAAATTATGACGGCTCAAAATGCATACTCGGGCTACGAATTTTTCATGTTGCTCATTTCCCTGCTGATTGCCATGTTCTATGCCATCGTCTATTTGTTCCATCGAAATGAACGATTGTATGGCTACGGGACAGCGTTCTTCTTGTTGACGAGCCTTTCTCTCATGTCTCGGGACGGGATGTGGATCACGGGAAGTGACAAGTTGACGTTAAGTTTGGCACTGTTAAGCATTATCATGTTGATTGAATTCGCGAGGTGTTTGGAGCGTGTTTCGTTTGATCGTTTTTTAGCGATTGCGAGATATCCGCTTTATGTATTGACTGCTCTAGCCATCGTCCTGCCACACTCCATTTACAGTGTTTTCGAATACTTTGTATGGATGATTGTCTTGTTCATTACGTTCTTTTGGGTCGGCTTGAACATCGGTTGGCTTCTTGAGAAGTACAAGACCACGAATACGCTCGAATTGTTAACATTCACACTTGCCCAAATCATTGGGTATATCGGCATCATGATGTCGACATTCATCGTGTCGCCCAACCAACAACTCTATGCCAACACGTTCACCATCATTTACTTCTTGTTAATGTTTTTATTGTTGCCGATTCACTTGTCTACAGACAAAAAGAAAAAGCAACAAGTCGAAGCGCTGGCCTCACAACATGAGATGTCATTCTTTAACGCTCAAATCAAACCACACTTCCTCTACAATACGTTTGGGAACGTGATTGCGCTTTGCTATACGTCACCGCCCGACGCCGCTCGTCTGCTTAGTCATTTGAGCACGTACGTCCGATTCATTTTTGAAAATGGTCGAACCGACCACGACATATCGATTCGACAAGAAATCGATATGATTGACTCCTACCTCGCCATCGAACAGACTCGGTTCCAAGATTCATTCGAGGTCGTGAAAGAGATTGATGACTCTTTATTAGACTTTATGATTCCGTCGCTTCTGATTCAGCCACTCGTTGAAAATGCCGTTCGTCATGGGCTTTATCGGCATCCAGGACAAAAGCGGATCACGCTTTCCATCCAAGAACAGGATGGGGCGATTGATATCCGTGTTCGTGATACAGGGAGCGGATTTGACACTGGTCAGTCGAACGAATCATCAGGTATTGGAATCTGTAATATCAAACGCCGAATTGAACATCTTCCTGGTGCAACATTTGATTTAACTTCCACTATAAATAGAGGCACTGCCGTTCAATTGCGATTACCAAAACAAGAAAGGACGAATCACATCAATGCGTACGATTTTAATTGAAGATGAACATCATCTTTTAGGCATGATGGAGCGAATTGTAAAAGAAGAGCCATCTCTTGAATGGGTCGGTTCGTTCCAAAGTCCGCTTCAGGCTCTCGATTTTGTTCAAGAACATCCGGTCGACCTCGTCTTCTTAGATATCGAGATGCCTGAAATGACTGGCCTCGAACTTGCGACCTATTTGCCCGAACGGACGCAAGTCGTCTTCACGACCGCTCATCAACAGTATGCGGTCGAAGCGTTTAACTTACATGCGACGCATTACTTGTTGAAACCGATCACGGAGCAAATGATTCACAGCGTCATCCCGCGCATCGTGCAGCGTTATGAATCGATTCAACAAAAAAATCCACATCAATCTTGTCGCATCCAATGCTTTGATCGCTTTTCGGTTCGGACACAGGATGGAAATCTTGTGAAATGGCCGACACAAAAGACAGAAGAAATATTTGCGTTCTTGGTGTATCACCGAAAGCAAGTCGTCAATAAATGGGTGCTTGCGGAGACGTTGTACCCGGATATCGATGAGCCGCAACGTGCCTTACACAACGTATACAATGCCATCTATCGTTTGAAGAAGACGCTAGCGGAACATCAACTAGATATTAAAGTGAAGACAATCAACAACGGTTACTCGATTGAACTCGGTGAATCTTGTGTCTGCGATTATTATGAATGGTTGGATGCAACAAATTCTTCGATTTCTAAGACGGAACTGAAAAATCGATTGTTCGTCGATAAAGACTATACATGGCACTAAGAAAAAGCATCTCGCGCAAAAAGCGAGATGCTTTTGTATATTAACGCCCCGTGAATCCACCATCCACATGAAGATGTTGCCCATTCACCCATGCCCCGTCGCTTCCCATCAAGAAAGCCACGAAACGGGCCGTATCTTCAGGTGTGCCTACCCGATTGTATGGAAATGATGGAAGAAGGTACTGACGAAGCTCATCATCAATCCATCCCGTGTCTGTCGGGCCTGGATCGAGTGCATTCACGGAAATCCCGTACTTCCCTACTCCGTTTGCGAGTGCAGGTGTGATCGCAATCAATGCCCCTTTTGTCGCAATATACGCCAGGTTATTCGCATCAGCCCCACCCGATACTAAAAACAAAATGCGACCGTCTTGATATCCCACTTGCTGATAACGTTCAACAAACGCAAAGGTGAGTCCGAGTGCTCCTTCGTTGTTCACCATATAATGCTGCCTCAATACGTCGGTCGTAAAGTTCTCGGCGTTGACATGTCGCTCATAGGTCGCGTTATGAATCAGTCTGCTTGGAATCCCAAGCTTGGCTTCAATCCGATCAAGTAGTCCAACTTCGTCACCCGATGCTAAGTCATACGCCTCATGCTCCACACGGGCACCCTGCTCGGTCAACTCTTGAACGAATCGATCGATGAAGCCTCTCTCTTCCCCGACTCCGTCGGTCGCGTCAAACGGACTCCAGTGCGTCAAATACAAGTCATGCCCCTCATGTGCGAGTTTTCGTGCGATGGCAGCCCCAATGCCTTGATTGCGACTGACTCCGGTAATGAGTGTAAGTGGTTTGTTCATCATGTCCTCCGATTCGATTTTTAATGTTGTTCAGTCATTTAGTGAATCGGTGCCATCATGATTCCCCTCTCTTCTGTCATTGATTTTATTATATACATATGTAGCCAGTAATCGGCAGTGAATATCTGTCCACACAAAAACAGGCGACCGCGCACGGTCGCCTGTTCGTTTATTTCAATCGATCTAAGTTTTCGAGCATGATCCCTGTACCGTGCGCGACACTGAGCGTCGGCTCCTCAGCCATCATGACTGGGAGCATGACACGCTCGGCGACGAGTTGATCGAGGCCGTGAAGGAGTGATCCCCCACCTGTCATGATGATGCCACGGTCGATGATGTCAGCCGCGAGCTCCGGTGGTGTCTGTTCAAGGACACGTTTCGTCGCTTCAACGATCTCGTTTGCTGACTCGGCCATCGCTTCACGGAGTTCTTCCGACGTAATCGTCACTGTACGTGGCAATCCACGTACCATGTCACGTCCGCGAATGTCCATCGACTCGTTACGTCCACCTGGGAACACCGTCGCAATTTCTTTCTTGATTTGCTCAGCTGTCCGTTCCCCGATGATGAGTTTATGCTTCTCTTTGATGGCACGGAGAATGTCCGTATCGAAACGGTCCCCTGCAATCTTGATTGTTTCACCGCAGACGATATCACCCATCGAGAGGATGGCGACATCTGTCGTCCCCCCACCGATGTCGATGATCATGTGACCGACCGGCTTCCAGATGTCCATGCCCGAACCAACAGCTGCCGCCTTAGGTTCTACGGCGAGGAAGACTTCTTTCGCCCCTGCTTTTTCAGCAGCCTCACGAATTGCTTTCGCTTCGACTGGCGTCACGTTCGCAGGTGTACAAATCAACATGCGAATACCTCCGAAGAAGCCACGGACTTGAATTTTCTCGATGAAGTGACGGAGCATTTCTTCTGTGGTGGCGAAATCGGCGATGACTCCATCACGAAGAGGACGGATCGCCACGATATCACCAGGTGTACGACCAACCATCTCATACGCTTCTGAACCGACTGCTAGCACTTTCCCTGTAGAGCGTTTCATCGCAACGACTGAAGGCTCGTCTAAGACGATTCCTTTCCCTTTTACGTGAATGACAACGTTTGCTGTCCCTAAATCAATCCCGATATCTTTTGAAAACATGATGTATAGGTTCCTCCGTTCATTTCTTCATTGAAAAGAGCGAGAAGAGTCTCTCCTCGCTCTCGAATTCGTGCTCGTTTCTTAGTTCTGAACCATTTCACTCGTAACTTCGACAGTTCCTTGGATGCGCTCGATGTCGGCACCGAGTGCTTGAAGTTTTTTGTGGAAGTCTACGTATCCACGGTCGATATGATATAAATCACCAACGCGTGTCTCTTCTTCTGCGATGAGACCCGCTAGAATAAGTGCTGCTCCGGCGCGAAGGTCTGTTGCAACGACCTCCGCTCCTTGAAGACGAACGCCACCTTTGACGATTGCTGAACGTCCTTCAATCTTGATATCTGCATTCATGCGACGGAATTCTTCCACGTGCATGAAACGATTCTCAAATACAGTTTCTGTAATCACGGATGTGCCGCCTGCTTTCAAGACGAGGGCCATCATTTGTGATTGCATGTCTGTTGGGAAACCAGGGTGTGGCATCGTCTTCACATCGACCGGCTTCAACTCATCCGGCGCTGAGACGCGCATGCCTTCCGCTGTATCTTCGAAGTGTACACCCATCTCTTCCATTTTTGAAATAAGTGGACGAAGGTGTTCACGCTCTGCACCGATGACTTCGATGTCACTTCCTGTGATCGCACCAGCGACGAGGAATGTCCCAGCTTCAATGCGGTCAGGAATGATTGAGTGTTCTGCACCGCGGAGTGTTTCCACACCTTCGATGCGAATCGTTTCTGTACCTGCGCCACGTACGTGTGCGCCCATTCCGTTCAAGAAGTTCGCAAGGTCTACGATTTCAGGCTCTTTCGCGACGTTCTCGATGATTGTTGTGCCTTCTGCAAGCACAGCTGCCATCATGATGTTCTCCGTCGCACCAACAGATGGGAAGTCCAAGTAGATTTTCGCGCCTTGGAGACGACCTTCTACAGAAGCTTCTACGAATCCGTTGCCGATGACCGTCTTCGCACCCATCGCTTCGAATCCTTTTAAGTGGAGGTCAATTGGACGTGAGCCAATTGAGCAACCGCCCGGCATTGCGACACGCGCATGACCGAGACGAGCTAAAAGAGGTCCCATGACGAGGATTGAAGCACGCATCTTCCGAACGTACTCAAGCGGTGCTTCATCTTTGATGTCGCCCGACGCATCGACAGTTACTTCATTCTTCTCTTCATTGAACGACACCTCTGCACCGAGGTGACGAAGTACTTTATTAATCGTGTACACGTCCGCAAGACGTGGTACGTTTTGTAAGATTGACTTTCCTTCGCTAGCTAACAGAGTGGCAACCAATGTTTTGAGTACAGCGTTCTTTGCTCCCTCAACGCGCACAGTACCTGACAGTTTACGTCCTCCACGGACTACAATCAAATCCTTCATATCTCTCTTTGTCCTCCAACTTCATTGTTTTTTTATATAGTGCGTCGATATCCGATTTCGGATGTGATGATGTCGATTATTAGAATGGTTTGCAAAACGTGATGGATTCTTCATTCATAAATAAAAATCGTAATAAATAAATGCGAACGGAATGAAAAAACATCATGTCAGACGAATTTATCCTACATGATAAACATATAGGAGTCGTTACAGCAGGATTACAGTTTGTTAAACATTCTGTGGCTACTGTATAGGTGCGAGCTCTTGTGCCAATCGGATATACTCCAAAAAGAACTGAGCAATCAACGAACCGAAGACGACGGCTACGAGAACGCGCAAGACAGCTGCTTGCGGGCTCCTCACTTGATTAAGCAACTTGTCCCATTTGACGGGTAAGAGTGCCCACCAAGCGACGTAAATCGCTATGACGTAAATCGCTAGCGAAAATACGGTATTGATCATCGACGATTCCCCTCTTTTCTAAAATTCGTACCATTTTTAATCATATCATGTCATGTTAGAGAAAAAAAGACACAGTGTCTCAAGCTTCGAGCGGTTTTAGACCATTCGACCAACTCACTTTCTCCACAAGCACACCAAAAGGGACGTCATCCGCAGTAAGGCCTTACTACAGTAATTGACGCCCCTCACATATTTCAAACATTATTCACTCGATTCGTCAAGGTTACGGGACCATCGAATCGCTTCAAGGTAGTATTGAGTCCAATTTGAATCTATGTTATGAATAGGGATTGTCAACCGCTCATAAGCGATGACATCCTCGAGCAACACCCGCAATTCGTTCGGTTCTCCGAGTAGCGCCGCTTTCACGGAAGGGGCTACAGGAAGCTCTGCAATCAACGTCTGCATCGCCTCATCCAGAATGACATCGAGCGATGAGAAGATTCCTGTAATAAAGGCATCAAATGAATTGACGCCACTATTTGTATTCTCCGCAATCAACTCCATCATCTTCCCTCGAATGACGCTTTGTTTAATTAATTCCTTTGATTCAGACATCTGCATCTCGCGAAGTAACATTAGATAGGACCAACGTTTTAATTCATCTAACCCGATTCGGGCAACGGCTTGTTCGATGGACTGGATTGTGCGACGACCTTTTTGATACACCGTATTGACGGAACGAAGCATTTTATACGATAAGTCGACACTCCGTTCGATTTGTGCTGAAATACGACGGAAACTAGGTTCTGGGCGATCCAGTTCTTTCAACACCTCAATGAGCGTATGACGCAGTGGGTGGACTTCTGCCCCGTGTATGACAATCGGTCGGCTAAAGAAATAACCTTGGAACATCTTATATCCTAATCGTTTCGCAATCTCATACTCTGCCGGCGTCTCGATTTTTTCCGCTAAAAATTCGACCCGATGTCCGAGAGCATCGATTAACTTTTGTTGCTGCTCAACCGGTGTAGCTTGGTAATCAATCTTGATGATGTCAGCTAATCCGATAAAAGGACGATACTTTTCTTCAAACACAAAGTCATCCAGTGCAATCGTGTATCCCTGGCGTCTGAGCGACCGAAGAGACTGCAACACTTTCTCGGTCGGCTCAACGTGCTCAAGTACTTCTACGACGAGGGATTGACGAGGTAACAATGATGGCACCTCTCCTTCAATCAACGTTTGTGGAAAGTTGATGAACGCTCTCGTCCCTTCGGTTAACTCCCGAAAATTAAAAACGAGATAGGCGTTATGAATCACGTCAGCCGTTGCTAACGAATCATCGACATTTTCAAAAATATTATTTTCGCTGCGGCGATACAACAGTTCGTAGCCGCAAACGCGTAATTGTTGGTCAAAAATCGGTTGTCGCGCAACGTAAACTTTCATTTCCTACTCTCCTTTACGATCATTCCCTCCCTTAATATCGGTCATCTTCTCTATATTTTTTACTAATCCCATGATTTAGGTTTATGACGAAAGACCTATATTGTCCGTCAAATACAAAAAACTCCCACACTTTCGTGTGAGAGTCATTGTTATTCTTTCATATCGCGAATGCTTAAGCGGTTGATCGCTTTTTTGAGCGCAAGTTCCGCACGACGGAATTCGAGTTCTGAGAGCTTCGTGTCTTGAAGACGACGCTCGGCCCGAACCTTCGCCGCAGAAGCGCGGTCATAGTCAATCTTATCCGCCATTTCGGCTGTTTCAGCTAAGATCGTCACCGTATCGGGACGAACTTCCATGAAACCGCCGCTGATTGCGATCAGCGTGCGTCCACCATCTTCGTGGCGCAGTTTGAGCACTGAGACGTCGAGTGGTGTCACCATCGGGATGTGCTTCGGTAAAATACCGAGCTCACCAGTGACCGATTTGGCGATGACCATTCGTGCGTCCCCTTCAAAAGCTGCACCATCCGGGGTGACGACGTTGACGTGAACAGTATTCATCGTCTAGTTTCCCCCTTCCGCGTAGGTCTTAGACCAACGTCTTCGCTTTTTCGATGACGTCTTCGATTGGACCAACGAGACGGAATGCATCTTCCGGAAGATCGTCGTGTTTACCTTCGAGGATCTCTTTGAAGCCGCGTACTGTCTCTTTGACTGGCACGTACGAACCTTTTTGGCCCGTGAACTGCTCAGCCACGTGGAAGTTTTGTGATAAGAAGAACTGAATACGACGTGCACGGTGAACCGTGAGTTTGTCGTCTTCAGACAACTCGTCCATCCCGAGGATTGCGATGATGTCTTGAAGTTCTTTATAACGCTGAAGCGTCTGTTGAACGTTACGCGCGATTTCATAGTGCTCTTTTCCTACGATTTCAGGAGAGAGGGCACGTGAAGTCGATGCGAGTGGGTCAACGGCTGGGTAAATCCCCATCTCCGAAAGACGACGCTCAAGGTTTGTTGTTGCATCAAGGTGGGCGAACGTTGTTGCTGGAGCCGGGTCCGTATAGTCATCGGCTGGTACATAAACCGCTTGAATCGAAGTGACCGATCCTTTTGCAGTCGATGTGATTCGCTCTTGAAGCATACCCATTTCCGTAGCAAGTGTCGGCTGGTAACCTACCGCCGATGGCATACGTCCGAGAAGGGCCGATACCTCAGAACCTGCTTGTGTGAAACGGAAGATGTTATCAATGAAGAGAAGAACGTCTTGTCCTTGCTCGTCACGGAAGTATTCTGCCATTGTCAAACCAGTCAAGGCAACACGGAGACGTGCACCAGGTGGTTCGTTCATCTGACCGAAGACCATCGCTGTTTGCTTGATAACGCCTGAGTCCGTCATCTCGTGGAACAAGTCATTTCCTTCACGCGTACGCTCACCGACTCCTGCGAATACAGAAATCCCGCTGTGCTCTTGCGCGATGTTGTTGATCAGTTCCTGGATGAGGACGGTCTTCCCTACACCGGCACCACCGAAGAGGCCGATTTTACCACCTTTGATGTATGGTGCGAGAAGGTCGACGACTTTGATCCCTGTTTCAAGGATTTCAACTTTCGTTGACAATTCGTCAAATGTTGGCGCTTGACGGTGAATCGGTGCACGAAGCACGTCAGCTGCCACTTCTTTATCATCGATTGGGTTACCGAGAACGTTGAAGACACGTCCAAGTGTCATTTCTCCAACTGGTACCGAAATCGGTGATCCTAAGTCAAGTACTTCCATACCGCGGCGAACGCCGTCAGTTGAGTCCATCGCAATCGTACGGACCGTGTCGTCACCAAGGTGAACAGCTACTTCAAGCGTCAAGTCGACACTAACATCGTCTGCTGTCGCTGCCACGTGTGTGACTTTGAGAGCGTTGTAGATGTTCGGTAAGTGGTTGTCGAACTTAACGTCGATAACTGGGCCCATGACTGCGACTACGCGGCCTTTCATGCCGTATTCGTTCATCGTGTTAGCCTCCTACAATCTAGAGAGCGTGCGCTTATTCAAGCGCCGACGCACCTCCGACAATCTCTGTGATTTCTTGTGTGATCGCTGCTTGACGCGCGCGGTTGAATTTGAGCTTGAGTCCGCGAATGAGTTCATCCGCGTTGTCTGTCGCACTCGACATCGCCGTCATCCGTGCTGCGTGCTCCGATACTTTCGCATCGAGCAATGCACCGTAGATGAGTCCTTCCGCATAACGTGGGAGGAGCGCCGCTAAGATCGTTTCTTCTTCTGGTTCGTATTCATACATCACATTGGATGCGGACTGTTCGATATCCCCGAGCGGGAGCAATTGTTGAATCTTCACTTCTTGGCTGATGACCGAGATGAACGAGTTGTAGCAAAGCTTCAATTCATCAATCTCGCTCTCGCTGAAGGCACCAACCGTCTGCTTGACGATTTCTGCGACTTCAACAAAAGTTGGTTGGTCGTTTAGCCCTGTCATCGCGCTATACACCGGAATGTTGCGTGACTTGAAGAACTGGACACCGACTTTTCCGATTACGTAAAGACGATACTCATCTGTTGATGTGTGCTTGTCTTTGAGTTCACGGTACACGTCACGCAAGACGCTGGCGTTGTATCCACCTGCGAGTCCGCGGTCTGACGTGATGACGATATAACCAGTCCGTTTGACGGGACGTACTTGAAGCATCGGGTGTGTCGCGCCTGATGTACCACCGGCGATCGACGAGATGACTTCTTGCAACTTGTCCATGTACGGCTTGAAGTTGGCGTTGTTCCCTTGGGCCCGGTTCAACTTCGATGCCGACACCATGTTCATCGCTTTCGTGATTTGCTTCGTGCTTTGGGTCGAGGTGATCCGCATCTGGATCTCACGTAATGATGCCATTTCGATTCACCACCTTAATAGACGCTCGTCACCGGATTAAACCGATGGCGAGAACGTCTTTTTGAATTCCGTAATTGCGTCGACCATTGCCTCGTCTGAAGGAAGGTTTCCTGTCTGACGGATTTCACGGCAGAGGTCTTTACGGTTTTGGTCGAGCCATGCGTTCATTTCTGTTTCGAAACGACGGATGTCTGTGACTGGAATGTCATCGAGATGACCTTTCGTGAGTGCGTAGATGATGATAACTTGCTTGTCTACAGAAAGCGGTGCGTTCAAGTCTTGTTTCAAGACTTCAACCGTACGCTGACCACGGTTCAACTTCGATTGTGTCGCTTTGTCGAGATCTGACCCGAACTGAGCGAACGCTTCGAGCTCACGGTAAGACGCGAGGTCAAGACGAAGTGTACCAGCAACTTTCTTCATCGCTTTCACCTGTGCCGAACCACCAACACGTGATACTGAGAGACCGGCGTTGATCGCTGGGCGTACCCCAGAGAAGAAGAGGTCCGACTGAAGGAAGATCTGACCGTCTGTGATCGAGATAACGTTTGTCGGGATATATGCTGAGATATCCGATGCTTGTGTCTCGATGAACGGAAGTGCTGTCAATGAACCACCGCCGAGTTCGTCGTTCAACTTCGCTGCACGCTCAAGAAGGCGTGAGTGGAGGTAGAAGACATCCCCTGGGTAGGCTTCGCGGCCTGGAGGACGACGGAGAAGGAGCGAGAGCTCACGGTAAGCTGCCGCTTGTTTCGAGAGATCATCATAGACGACGAGGACGTGTTGTCCGCGGTCCATGAAGTACTCACCCATCGATACCCCTGCGAATGGCGCGAGGTAAAGAAGTGGTGCCGGCTGTGATGCCGATGCCGAAACAACGATTGTATAGTCGAGCGCGCCGTTTTGACGAAGCGTCTCTACTACGCCACGTACAGTCGATTCTTTCTGACCGATTGCAACGTAGATACAAATCATGTTCTCTTCTTTTTGGTTGATGATTGCATCGATGGCAACCGATGTTTTACCTGTTTGACGGTCACCGATGATGAGCTCACGCTGACCACGACCGATTGGAACGAGGGCGTCAATCGCCTTAATTCCTGTTTGAAGTGGTTCGTGAACCGATTTACGAGCCATAACGCCGTAAGCTTTACGCTCAATCGGGTTATATGTGTCTGTTACGATTGGTCCTTGACCATCGATTGGTTGTCCGAGCGGGTTCACGACACGTCCGAGGAGTGCCTCACCGACTGGTACTTCCATGATGCGACCCGTACGTTTGACAGAGTCGCCTTCTTTAATGCCTTTGTAATCGCCAAGGATGATAATCCCGACGTTACCTTCTTCTAAGTTTTGCGCCAAGCCCATTACGCCGTTAGAGAACTCTACGAGTTCCCCCGCCATAACGTTATCGAGTCCGTGTGCACGAGCGATACCGTCACCTACTTGAATGACTGTACCTGTCTCGCTGACTTCGATTTCAGAACCGTACGAAGCGATTCGTTCTTTTAGCAGGGCGCTAATTTCTTCAGCTTTGATTGTCATTGAATTCACCCCTATTTCTTACGCATTCAACAATTCACGCTCGAGGCGTGTCAATTTCGTTTCGATCGTATCATCGTACGTCGTGTATCCGACTTGGACACGGAGTCCACCGATGACTTCTTCATCGACGACGTTCTTCAATTGGAGCGTCTTCCCGAGCTTCTGTCCGAAGACGAGTTCGACGTCTTTCAAGTCTGTTGCCGACAACGGGTAGGCGCTAGTGACAATACCCTCTGCAATCCCACGGTAGTCGTTGATGTAGTCGCGGACGTAACGTGGCAAAGCGCGAACCTCTGCCGCACGGTCGTTTTCGACCATGACGAGAAGTGTGTTCACGACAATCGCCGTCATATCACCAAAGCTGTCTTTTAAAAGCTGTGCAAGCTCGCTGTCACTGACTGCCGGATTCGTTAAGAGATCCATGAGTTCAGGAGTCGCGTGGAGCACTTCATCGAGCAGACGCACTTCCGCTTCGACTTGGTCGAGCGTGCCTTGTTCCCGTGCTAAGTCGAAGAGCGCTTTGGCATAGCGTTTTGCTAGTGATGCGTTCATCAGTTCGCACCTTTCGCTTTAGACAGGAAGTCTGTGACGAGGGCACGTTGTTTCGCTTCATCGCCTTTAAGGTCTGATTGAAGGACGTGGCGTGCTGCCGAAAGCGCCTGTGTGACGACTTCCGTTTGAAGGGATTGTTTCGCAAGCTCACGCTCACGCTCAATCGCTTTCTCTGCCTCGATTTTAATTTGTTCAGCTTCCAAACGCGCCTGCTCCACCAAGCGTGCTTGTTCTGCTTCTGCTTGTCGACGGCTTGCGTCGAGCATTTCTTTCGACTCTGTACGTGCCGCACTGAGTGCATCACGTTGTTCGACGACATAGTTTTCCGCATCTTTGCGGCTCTTTTCAGCGAGTTCAATCTCGTTCGCTACATACTCTTCACGCTGTCTCATCATTCCAAGGAGTGGTCCCCAAGCAAATTTCTTCAACAGGGCCAAGAGTACGAGGAATGTGAAAATTGTAAAGATCATATCTAGGAAGCGGAAGCCTTCGCCGCCGCCACCAGCTGCAATCATCATCGTATCCATGCATACCCTCCTCTTGACTAAATAAGTGAGGGAGACGTGCTCCCTCTCATGCTATTCTCGTTAACTCGGAATCAAGAGTTGAGGAGAAGGAAACCGACAGCCACACCGATGATCGGGAGGGCCTCAACCAAACCGATACCGATGAACATTGTTTGACGAAGTTCGTTTTTGAGTTCTGGTTGACGTGCTTGTCCTTGTACTGTTCCGTATACGATCAAACCGTTACCGATACCAGCTGCAAGTGCTCCAAGACCGATAACAAGTGCTGTTGCGAGAAGATTAAGTTGTTCCATTGTGTATATTCCTCCTAAAAGTTAAGTAAATAATTTGTTTGTAACGCTTTGGCGAGATGTCCGAATCAATGTTCGGCCGAAGCTTTGTGCCCGATGTACACCATTGCAAGCGTCAGGAAAATGTAGGATTGGATAACCCCGATAAAGATTGAGAAACCTTGCCATAGAATCATTGGGAAGACCGCAAAGATTGCGCCGAGCGGGTTAAGTGCTCCTTCGGCTGTAATCGCGAGTCCCAAGATGATGGTAATCATGATTTCACCGGCAAAAATGTTACCGTATAGACGCAAACCGAGCGTCAACGTGTTCGCAAACTCCTCGATCAATTTGATCGGAAGTAAGAACCAGACTGGTTTTACGAATTCCGCCGAATAGTGCTTGAATCCGTGTAGCTTCACCCCGTAGTAATGCGACATTGCAACGACGAGTGTCGACAACGCCAAGGTTACATAAGGATCGGCTGTCGGTGAGTTGAACCACAGATAGTGTCCGGAAATGACGTTAAACGGTAGACCCATCAAGTTTGAGAAGAGAATGAACAAAATCAACGTCATCCCAAATCCGATAAAGCGTCCTCCTGTCTTCCAGTCCATCGCACTAGCGATGATTCCACGTACGAACTCCGCGAAGAATTCCATGAAGTTTTGTTTGCCAGTCGGCTTCATAGCCAAACGTCTTGTTCCCCAGATGGCGAATACGAAGACGAGTAACGCTGCTATTAGCACTGTAATGACGTTCGTCCAGCTCCCGTATAACGTATAGTCCCCAAAGTGCAGAGAATATGTGGGAAACTCATGACCCATTAATATTCACCTCTTTTCCTGCTGAGCTGGGCAAGTGTGAACTCGCCAAATTGTATGATGTGGCCGGCGATTAGACCAGTTACCACCGCGATGACGGACACCCGATCCTCGTAAAGAAGACCGACTATCACTGCTAACGCACCGACCGCCATTCTTGAAACGGTCCCGTGCGACTTGGGTCGTCGTCCATGCTCGATGACGTCATACATGCGAATGACGCTTCGATTCTGCATATGTAGAATGATGAGACTTCCGACTCCACCGATGAATAGCCCGAGAAATACGGCTTTATACATCGGAATGATGAATGCGCCGATGAGCAAAATCGCAAACCAGACGGTAAACCATTTCGTATAACGCTTCATCAGTTCTTTCTGTGCTTTTCTGTCTGCTTGAATCGTATTCATTCGTCCTCTCCTGTCAATAAACTCCGAAGGGTGAGAACTAGTGCCGTAATCCCGAACACGAGTCCGAGGATGATCGACACATTCCAACCAAACGTGCCCCAAAATTCACGTCTTTCGCCGTACTGTCCGACGAGATAACCGATGACGATCGGTCCAGCAAGTGCTGTTGAAATTTGTGAAGCGAGCGAGGCATAGGATAGGTAACGATTGTCTTTTTTCGCCATCCTGGTCCCCCTTTCACGCACGATGCGCTTCTCTCTTCTTCACGGATTCACACTCGCGTGACCATCAAAAGTCACACAAGTTCAGAGTAATAGAAATGGCATAAGAAGTCAATGAATTTCACAATTATAAAAGCGCTTTAAATCAAGTCGTATCAATAGTTTTACGCACTTCATAAAGTAAACGAATGATGCACTTTTTAAAGAAAGTGTGAAGAAACGTTGAAATAAAAATGTTGACTTTATAACATTTCACAAAAGGAATCAGATGAAGAATAGTTCAGTTATACCCCCACGTTTTGGAAATTTCAATCGGTAAACGTTTACGTTCACAAAGAGTTACGAAACGGTCGTTGACTTCATTTTGAAATCGTTTTCACCGCCCTGTTTTAGTATAACGATAGTCATTTCGCGCTGTCGAGGGGTTCTCACCAATTTTCCGTGACGTCTCTCACACCCATTCTTTTTAACGTTTAATGTCAGGAAATCCCTTTAAATCAACCTTAAACGATAGGATATACCCTAATTAATCACTCTAACGTTCATATAAGCTTCCTTTATATTTGTGTCGATTTTGTGACTCCTCTTTAAAATGAACTCACTACATCATCGACTGAAAGACGACTGCTCATTTTTTAGCTCGAGTAGATCAAGCATTTTGTCAATAGCGATGCGATGTGTTCGTTCAAACAGTCATCATTCGACCTCAGGTTCGCCATAGATTTCACACACACGATTCATCTCTTATAAGCGACGTTATCACCAATCAAAACAAGGGAACTATAATCCCCGATTTTGATAAGAAGTAAACGCTTTTTCAAAAAGAAATGTTTACAGTTCATTGACATGGGGCATATATGATTATGTGAAAATAATTATTTGAAAAGGGTGAATGTATGATTGAGTTTAAAAACGTCAAAAAGTCGTTTAAGCAAACGACCGTTTTAAAAGAAATGAATCTCACCATCAACAAAGGTGAGCTCGTCGTGTTTATCGGCCCGTCTGGTTGCGGTAAAACAACCTCTCTAAAAATGATTAATCGCTTGATTGAGCCGACAGAAGGAACGATTATCGTCAATGGCCAGGATACTCGGAAGATGGACCCAATCAAGTTGCGTCGTCAAATGGGATATGTCATTCAACAAACCGGTCTCTTCCCTCACATGACGATTCGCGAAAACATTCAATTGATTGCGAGTCTAGGAGGGCAAGCTGAACAAGAAATGGATGCTCGAACCGAGCACCTACTAAAGATGGTTGGACTTGACCCGGACCAATTCATCGATCGATATCCGAGTGAATTGAGCGGCGGTCAGCAACAACGAATCGGATTCGCCCGCGCTTTAATGAACGATCCTGAGGTCATTTTGATGGATGAGCCGTTCAGCGCGCTCGACCCCGTCACGCGAAACGATTTGCAAGAAGAACTTTTTAACTTACAAGAAGAAGTGAAGAAGACAATTGTATTCGTCACCCATGATATGGATGAAGCGATCAAACTGGCCGATCGCATTTGTATCATGCGAGACGGCGAAATCGTCCAATTCGATACACCGGAACAGATTTTGCGTCATCCAAAAGATGCATATGTCGAATCGTTCATCGGTAAAAATCGAATTTGGAGCAGTCCAGAATACATTAAGGCAAAAGATATAATGATTGTCGATCCTGTTTCCATCAGCGGAAAACGGACGGTCCTCCAAGCAATCGAAATCATGCGCTCGCGTAAAGTCGATAGCTTGTTGATCACCGACCGTGACCGAAAGCTCCAAGGATTGATTAAGTTGAAAGATATCAATGCAAATATCGATCAGACGAAACGACTCGAAGAAGTCATGAATCGCGAATACGCGTACGTCTCCATCGATGATTCCCTTCTCGATATATTAGACGTGATGAATACGAGCGACCAAGGTTACTTGCCCGTCGTCGAAGGCCCGACACTACATGGCCTCATTACACGAAGCAGCTTACTATCCGTCCTCAGTGAACAATTTACACAAGACCATGAGGAGGAACCTGTATGAATGCCATCCAAAGCTTTTTTGATTACTTCACAAACAATACAAGCCAAATCGGAACGCTATTACTCGAACATCTCCAACTAACGGTGTTCGCCGTCTCTCTTGCCGTCCTTCTCGGTGTGCCGCTCGGGATTTTGATTTTACGTATACCCCGCCTTGCCAAACCGACTCTCGGATTAACGAGTGTCGTCCAGGCAGTCCCAAGTTTGGCCCTTCTTGGTTTCTTGATTCCGTTTATCGGAATTGGATCGACGCCTGCGATTATCATGGTCGTATTGTACTCGCTTTTACCGATTGTCAAAAACACGTATACCGGTCTTTCAAGCATCCCTGGCGATACGCTCGAATCAGCGAAAGGGATCGGCTTAACGAACCGACAAATTTTAAGTAAAATTCAACTACCCCTTGCCTTACCGATTATTATGGCAGGGATTCGAATCTCAGCGGTCACGGCTGTCGGATTGATGACGATTTCCGCATTCGTTGGTGCCGGCGGTTTAGGATATCTCGTCTTCGCCGGGATTCAAACGGTCGACAACAATCAAATCTTGGCCGGCGCGATTCCAGCCGGATTACTTGCGCTTCTCATCGACTTCATCGTCAGCCGAATCGAATATAAAGTCGCTCCGAACGGAATCGTCTTAGCGGATGGTCGAATGAAGAAGAAAAAACGTAGCACGGCCAAAAAGGTCGTCAAACCCGCTTTTGTCATCTCGACCGCGTTAGTCTTATTGCTCGCGGGATCGATTTATGCCTTCACACGAGACGATGATACGATTGTCGTCGGATCAAAAAACTTTACCGAACAATTGATTCTCGGGAACATGGTTGCCGATTTGATTGAAGATCGGACTGACCTTGATGTCAAACGGCAACTGAACCTAGGGGGCACACAAGTCGCATTCAGCGCTCTCCGGACAGGTGAGATTGATACGTACGTTGAATACACAGGAACGCTGTCGGTCGACGTCTTGAAACAAGAAGTCGATAACGACCCGGATGCCGTATACGAGAATGTCAAAGATCAAATCAATGAGCGTTTCGGGATTCAGACACTCGACCCGATTGGATTCAACAACACGTATGCGATTGCGGTAAAAAAAGAAGATGTCGAAAAGTATGACCTGAAGACGGTATCTGACTTAGCGGAAGTGAGCGACACGCTCGTCTTCGGTCCAACGATTGAATTCTCGAACCGAGAAGACGGTTACCTTGGATTAAAAGAAACCTATCCGTTCAACTTCCAAGACGTGAAACCGGTCGACGGCGGACTTCGTTATACAGCACTTATGAATAATGAAAGCAACGCCATCGATAGTTTCTCGACAGATGGTTTATTGAAGCGTTTTGACTTGACGGTCCTTGAGGACGATCAACAATTTTTCCCACCGTACTATGCTGTCCCAATCGTCAGCAACGAGACGTTACAAGAACACCCTGAGCTCGAAGGCGTCTTGAATACGCTAAGCGGTAAAATCACGGATGAGGTCATGCAAGAATTGAACTACCTTGCCGATGTCGAAAAACAGCGTCCTGAAAAAGTCGCGCGTGACTTCTTGATCGAAGAAGGATTGATTGAAACAAACTAAAAAGAGCAGCCTTCGCGGTCGCTCTTCTGTACATCTAAAAGAAACGGACATCTCCCGCGAGATGTCCGTTTTACATATGAGTTATTTATTTTGTACCAAACAAACGGTCACCCGCATCCCCAAGTCCAGGAACGATATAACCGTGATCATTTAATTTTTCATCGAGTGCTGCGAGATAAATCTCGACATCCGGATGTTCTGCTTGCACACGTTCTACGCCTTCTGGTGCTGCACACAGACAAGCCAATTTGATTGACTTCGCTCCGTGTTTTTTAAGAGCCGCGATGGCATCAGCAGCTGAACCGCCCGTTGCGAGCATCGGGTCGACGACGATGAAGTCGCGTTCCGTCACGTCTGTCGGGAGCTTCAAGTAGTATTCGTGTGGCTCAAGTGTTTCCGGATCGCGATAGAGACCGATGTGGCCGACTTTTACGTTCGGCATCATTTTGAGGAACCCATCCACCATACCAAGTCCTGCACGTAAAATAGGGACGATTCCCAATTTCTTGCCGGCAATCATCTTTTGAGTGGAAACAGAGACCGGTGTCTCAATTTCTACATCTGTTAGGGGTAGGCTGCGCGTGATTTCGTATGCCATAAGTGAAGAAACTTCGTCGACGAGTTCACGGAACTGCTTCGTCCCCGTCTCTACTTTTCGCATAATCGTCATTTTGTGCTGAATCAAAGGATGGTCATAAACATGTACTTTTCCCATCTTGCTTCACTCCTCTCTCATTCTCTCTCGAGCATTGTACCCTAACTCTGTTGAGATGGGTAGAGCCAACTTCTATTTTATCAGAGGTCAGACGCCCTGAACGTTAATTGACCTAGAAATAATCGTTGGCAGGAAGTTCGTAAGACCGTGACGTCTTTTGGTCGATTAAATAGAGCTCGGTTTCCGTCTTCCAAACGTCAAACGACTGTTTCGTCAATTCTCTATATAAATGTAATTGACCTATGTTGACAGCATTCGTCGGCTTCTCGCGCATTTGGACGTGAGACAATTCATCAAACAGTTCTTGAGTTTTTGGTCCATCTAACCAGACCGTATCTCGACTTGATTCAAAGACAGCGAGTTGCATGTCCTCATCCGCTGGTCGTGACGACATCTTGCTCGGAACAGGTCGGCGGACGTGCCCCCAGATTTCAAGGACGGTACCGTACGTTTTCGAGAGTGCGAGTGAGGTTTGTTCAGACACGTCCTCCTCGATCGGTTGTTCCGAGAGGATGATTCGTTTCATCAGTTCTCGATGGTTTCCTTCGAGCGAGAGTTCTTCTTCTTTGGCATCGACCTTCATGTACGGCGCTTCGTACATACTCGGAAGAACGAGTTGTCTAAGCGAAGGGGTCTTCCCGATTTGTAGAGCGACTCGATTGTCTGCCCGTCTCGTCAAAAAGACATAGCCTTCGTTTTCTCCACTTTGAAACGGAAACAGTTTCGGTTCGACAATCGGGTCAAGCGTACGGCCGTTCCGAATGGTCTCGAACGTCACATAAATTGCTCCTGTGTCAGGAGTCGTGTAACGGAATGCAGAATCCAGGATAACCGTTTCATGTGCATCGTTCACCTTAAACGCACTCGTAATTTCTTTCATGTTCTCGACGCGTTCAAATTCAATCGTCGAGACGACCTCGGATTCGACGAATCGTTCCTTGTCGAGTGCTTCAAACTCTGCAATCGGTTCGATTGCAAACGTCCGCTCCATCAATTGGTTACTGTTAGCACAAGTGAGATATCGCTCTTCTCCCGCAGCAAAATACTTCACATTTTTATAGCCGAGTGCTTCATAAAGGGGATGGCGGAATGTCACTTCCGCCACTTTTGCTCTTCGTTTCGGTAAGACATCGGTCGGACGTTTCTCGCAATATGTAAGCATCTTTTCTTTTGTTTGTTCAGTTAATGCCACTTCAGGCTCTTGTTCGACTCGATAAGATGACAAAGGACGTAATTCAATCGCGTTCAACGTCTCGGCACCACATCCACTCAACAAGATACAACTGAGTAAGACTCCCCAGTACGTCCGCATTGATGTTCCCCTCATTCCCAATTAGGTGAAAACCACCTAAATTTTTCTTGTACATCATAACATATAACCTATTTTTGTGATGATTTCAGAATTATTACGTTTCTGATGATTGGGTAGAAGCTTTTGACTGCGTATACATCTACCAAAAAAGAACCAACCTCTTGAGAGATCAGTTCTTTCGATTCTTTGATTAATCATTCTCACGTTCATCTTCAGAAGAGTCATCTTGTGATGAATCGTCCTGTGAAGAATCCTCTTGCTCATATTGATCATCATCGGATTCATTGTCCACTTCGATGACTGCTTGATCACGATTCAATTCAAGTTTGACAAGATCTCCGACCCGAGGTGTGTCCTCATCGATTTTAGATCGTGCAGCGAGCGGATACGTCTTATCTTTTCCATCGATGTTGATTGTGACTTCTTGATCTGTGAGTTTGACGAGTGTGCCAGAAATGTATGCATCGTCATCTCCGCTCTCACGGTCCACTTCTTTCACTTCATCGTTTCGATTCAATTCGAGTTTTACTCGGTCACCGACTTGCGGTGTATCGTCGTCAATCTCATGTGTCTGTGCTAAGCGGTACGTCGATTCTTTTCCATTGAAGCTAATCGTGACATCCTCTTTTGTCAGACTGACAAGCGTCCCGTATAGTTCATAGTCATCTTCTACTCGTGAAGATGATGAGTCGTCGGATGCGTTGGCGCTTGAGTCCTCTGCTGACGCAGAATCATCCGATTGATCTTGTGCTGAGTCGTCACTCGCTTGATTGATCGCTTGCGGGACGATGACCGTGTCCGTCTGATTCCCGCTCACATAAAACCCAATCCCTACAATTGCCATGACGCCAAGTAAAGCTCCGATGATCCAGCCGATGCGTTTCATGTTCATTTCCTCCTCGTTGTGTGTTCTTCTTATTTTCATCATAAGCCTCGTGTGTGAGAGAGCATTTAAGGCTTCATTAGAAGTTGATGAGAAAATGCGAAATGTTCATCATCGAGTGAGGAAAAATACACTGCCATCAGGATCATTCGGTTCGCTTCCAATCGTCCAGCCGTTCACATCTGCGACTTCCTTCGCAATCGCAAGACCAAGTCCACTGCCGCTACGGTCTCGTGCCTCATCCAATCGATAAAACCGGTCGAACAGACGAGCTCTTATCTCATCTGACAAGACAGGTCCCCTATCGCGCACTTCGATTCGATCGTCTGTCAGGTGAAGGTTCGTCTCTTTTGCATATTTCAAACTATTATCGATCAAAATGACAAGAATACGTTGTAACGATTCACGATGGCCATACCAGCTACCGTTCGCATCGATGGGAAGGTGTACGCCGTGCGACCTTAAAAATCGTTCTATTAACATGTCGCCAAGCTCAGCTAAATCGATATCTTCTCGGTCGACCTCTTCAAGCGCAACGAAGCGATTTAATTCCAACATCGGTTCAATCAAGTCGTTTCGCATCTGTCGCGACTCCGTCAAAATATGATCGATGGCCTCGGCGCGGACACTCTCGTCCTCTTGTCCCCAGCGCTGCAATAATTTTGCGTAGCCTTCGATGACGGTCAGCGGTGTTTTTAGTTCATGTGAAACATCGGCGACGAAACGACGCTGTTGGTCCATCGTCCCTTCGACCCGTTCAATCATATGGTTGAATCCGTTTGAAAGGAGTGTCACTTCGTCCTTTCGGTCATCGACCTCAATCGTTTCTAATTTGCCCGATTCGGTAATCCGTTCCATCGTCTCCGTCAATCGCCGTAACGGCGACAGCCCTTGGCGTAAAATCCACCATGTACCGAGGAACGTCAAGAGGACGGCTAGAAAAAACATGACGAGAAAAATTGTCGCCAACGCTTGAATCGTGTCACTCACCGCTCGGTCTTGAAACCCGAATGCCAGCCCATCCGTCGTGGCGACGACGAACCAGTCATCGATGAGTGCGGGTTCTCCGTAATTGATGGGAAAAGTCGTCCCGTCCGGTACTTCTCCACCGATGATTCCCCACTCCCCGTTTTCTTGACGCTCTAGGACGACACTGTCCTTGTGAAGGGACAGCACGGCATCGCTGTTTCGGACGTCTTCTTCTAATAAGTTTAACGCTTGTAGTAACACGTCAAAACGTGAATCGACAATCTCTTGCCTCGCGACGAACCATGTCACGCCAAACGAGACGAGAAGGAGCAGCAACATGAACCCGGTCATCGCCCAGGCGATTTTTGTACGTAACATGCTCACTCACCACGCTTCAACATATACCCGACACCACGGACGGTTTGAATCCAAGACCCGGTCAGTTTCTTTCGGACATAACGGACATATACGTCCACGACGTTCGTATCACCGAAGTAATCAAATCCCCACACATGTTCGACGAGTTGATCACGGGTCAAGACGCGCTCGGGGTTCTCTAAAAAGAAGACCAACAAGTCAAACTCACGCCGCGTCAAATCGATTTTATTTCCCTCGCAATACACTTCATGTCGATTCACATCGACCTTGAGTGTCTCATAGGTCAGGACATGCTCGGAATGGTCCTGCCGAACGAGCTGGCGCATGCGCAAAAACGCTCGGATTCGAGCGAGCACTTCTTCGATTTCAAACGGTTTTGTGATGTAGTCATCGGCACCTAGGTCGAGTCCACTCACTTTGTCATAGCGGTCTCCCCGAGCCGTCACCATGAGAACGGGTAGCAGCGGTCGTTCTTCTTTTAATCGACGGACCACCTCGAGTCCACTCATTTGAGGCAACATGATATCGAGTAAGACGAGGTCAATCTCGTCGGCGACGGCCCGCTCTAAACCACTACGCCCATCTGTCGCCACGACGACTTCATACCCTGCATGTTTCAACTCTAGTTCCAGTAACCGCGCAATCTTCGAATCATCTTCTACGACCAGAATCGTCTGCATCCTGCTCACTCCTTTGAAAAAACGCCGAGCGGACCGCTCGACGTATTGGTATTCATTTCCCGAAATCAATCCTCAAAAAACAGACGGACACCTTCCGGGATTGCTGATTCCACTTGTCGTTCAAGACGGTCTTCCCATTGGTCCCACGTTGCATCCACTTGCTCGATTTGCTGCTCGATGCCCGTTGCCGCGAGCGACAGTTGCGTGAGGCTTGATTGCCCCGGTGTCGTGAAGAACAAGAAACCGGCAAGTCCGATTCCCATCAGGCCGATTGCCAATAAACTAGTCCCAATCATTTTCAGTAAACGTTTCATCTACGCATCCCTCCTACTCGCATCATACGATGTGAAAACGAGAAATCGAGGTGGAGTTTATTAGAATTTCATGAGAAAAGGCGTTGCTTGCGCAACACCTCACTCGTCGAGCACGGATTTCGCAATCGGCGCCCAATACGTTCCTTTCATTTCTGACACGGTCGTCAGCGTATCCCGATAAGCAGGATCGTCCGCTTTTTTCTCGGCGATCCCTTTCATCCATAGGACATCTGCCTTATACCCAGACTCAGGATAGGAATCGAGATAAGCCGCGTAATCCGCGATTTTCGCTTTTCCTAACTTATTGTCGACAAGGAGTCGATAAAATCCAACCGCCTGTTCTTGACCTGCCTTCGCTTCTCCGTCGAGCAACTGTTCAGCTTGCTCGTACTGTTTGTCTTGTACGAGCGCTTCGACCTCCGCTAACGGCACGACGTCAGTCGCTTGATCCGGCTTCTCTTCCACTGAATCACTTGGTGCTTCTTCTTGACCTTGTAGCTGTTCATTTTCCTTCTCAAGTCGAGCGACTTCCGCTTCTAGTTCCTTCAAGCGCTCCGCCATCGCCTCTTCCTCGGTCACCGTCTCGACGACGACTTGATTGGTCTCGCTTGGCGGGACAATCGGAGGTTCGGTATCTGGCCAAAACACGAGCGCAGCGGCAGCAAGTCCCACGACGAGCGGAAGACCGAGCCATTTCTTATCAAACTTGAACGCCTGTCGCCACTCGGCTAAATCTGAATGCTGGATGACGGCCGGAGAAAACGAACGAAAGCGGCGCTTGGCCGCTTTTTTCCCGTTCGCCTTCACTTCTAGCGCAAGACCTAGTCGATGGAACGCTGCCGGCACTTTCATCCCGAGGAGCGGCACGATTCGTTCGCTCGCTTCTTCGTAATAGCCATGGTCGAGGAGCGTCGTGATGACCCCGAATTCACTGGCGACAAGACGGAAAGATGGGTCGTGTTCCCCCTTACGAGCCAACCATTCCGTCATATCGAACAATGGGAGTTCGGATAGCTCTCGTTCTGCGAGTGTCCGGATGTCCATTGACTCAGCCTCGTTCTGGGTAAAGTGGGAACTTCGCAGTTAACGTACGCACGTCTTGAAGTGCTTCTGCGAGTACCGACTCATCTTCATGTTGTTTAAGCACACGACCGATCAAGCGTGCCACTTCTTGCATATCGCCCTCTTTGAAGCCACGTGTCGTCATTGCTGCCGTGCCGAGACGGATTCCGCTTGTGACGAACGGTGATGCTGGATCGAATGGGATTGTATTTTTGTTGACCGTGATCCCTGCAGCGTCGAGCGCATGTTCCGCCGCTTTCCCTGTGATGTCGATTCCTTGAAGGTCGACGAGTAAGAGGTGGTTGTCCGTTCCGCCCGATACGATTCGGAGCCCCTCTTCTTCAAGACCAGCCGCAAGTGCCTGTGCATTGGCGATGACTTGACGTTGATACTCTTTGAATTCTGGTTGGAGTGCCTCTCCGAACGCGACTGCTTTCGCTGCGATGACGTGCATGAGCGGTCCACCTTGAATTCCTGGGAAGATGGATTTGTCGATTGCTTTCGCAAACTCTTCTTTACAAAGAATCATACCGCCACGTGGTCCACGAAGTGTCTTGTGCGTCGTCGTCGTGACGAAATCCGCATGCTCGACCGGGTTCGGGTGAAGACCTGCCGCCACGAGTCCAGCGATGTGCGCCATATCGACCATGAGGTACGCATCGACACTATCCGCAATTTCACGGAACTTCGCGAAGTCGATTGTGCGTGGGTAAGCCGACGCTCCCGCGACAATCAATTTCGGTTTATGTTCTTTCGCAAGCGCTGCGACGACGTCATAGTCGATGTGTTCTGTCTCTTTGTCTACACCGTATTCGACGAAGTTATACTGCACTCCCGAGAAGTTGACCGGGCTACCGTGCGTCAAGTGACCGCCGTGTGATAGGTTCATCCCGAGCACCGTGTCTCCTGCTTCAAGCACTGTGAAATAAACTGCCATGTTCGCTTGTGCACCAGAGTGTGGTTGTACGTTCGCATGTTCTGCACCGAACAATGCTTTCGCACGGTCACGCGCCAAGTTTTCAGCGACGTCGACAAATTCACAGCCACCATAATAACGGCGTCCTGGATATCCTTCGGCATATTTGTTTGTCAATACGCCTCCTTGCGCTTCCATGACCGCTTCTGAAACAAAGTTTTCTGAAGCGATGAGTTCGATGTTGTCGCGTTGACGACCGAGCTCGTGTTGCATTGCCTCAAACAATTCTGCATCCTGCACTTTTAACTTCGTCGTATTTACCATGTGAAGACCCCCTCTAAATGTCTAAAAATCAACACCCCCATCGTACCACACGCTTGTTTTTTTGGGTATCGCTATAATCTGACGAAAAGTTGGGTATCATTTAGAGAGAATGCAAAGGAGGTCACTTCATGATTGAGACAAAAGAAATCACGATTACACCGTTCGAACGCACCCGAACGGTTCGGGTGTATACACCTGCCGACTATGAGACATCGGAAAAACGGTATCCCGTTCTCTATATGCATGACGGGCAAAACTGTTTCGCCGACGAGGAGGCAAGCTACAACATGAGCTGGCGCGTCGGTGAATATTTAGACGCCTCGAAACGTGACTTGATCGTCGTCGCACTCGATAGCGCACCTGGGGAAAAACGACTCGATGAGTACGGACCATGGGAAAACCCATATATCGGGGACAGCCTGCTCGGACGAGATATCGTCCTCGGCGGAGAAGGATCGGCGTATATCGAATATATCGCTCAAGAATTGAAACCAAAAATCGATGCCGACTACCGGACCATTCCGAAAGAAACGGCGATGATGGGAAGCTCGATGGGTGGACTCATCTCGGTCTACGCAGCGTGTGTGTATCCTGAAATCTTTAAACGTGTCGCTTCTTTATCGTCTGCCTTTTGGTTCAATCAAACCGAGCTGGAGCAATTGATTGAGGCGAGTGACTTAAAAGGTGTCGAACGCCTTTATCTAGACGTCGGTGCCAAAGAAGTCGAAGAACCGATGGAGAACGGACCGACGAACGAGATGTACCGCGAGTCGAGTGAACGGGTGTACAACCTGTTAAAAGACAAGATCGAACACATCCGTTTCGAAGTGATTGAAGAGGGTGTTCATAACGAACTTGCCTGGCGCGAGCGTTTCCCGATGGTCGTGTCGTATTTATTCGGCGAAGAATTATAAACCTGAGGTGAGTGTCCATCGTTGACACTTGCCTCATTTTATTTTAAGTTGTATATACAAACGTTTAAGGAAGGAGGATCCGATGGAACGTATTCAAGAAGAAGATGATCTTTTGATGTATTGTCTTTATTTCACGGCTAGCCGCTTCGCACGCAACATCTCAAAGCTTGCGGATGACGCAATCGATGGTGAATTGGCTCCATCTTACTATTATTTGATGCTCGTCGTGCATTTCCATCCTGGAATCACTCAAAAAGAATTGAGCGAACGCTTATCACTCGCACCTTCAACGAGTACACGTTTCCTCGATAAACTAGAGAAATTAGGCTTGATTCAACGTGACGTCATCGGAAAGCAATCGCACATCGCGTTAACGTCATCTGGAGAAGAAGCATACACAGAGTTTCGTCAATCGTTGAAGACGTTATTTGCGAACTATGCCTCCATTCTCGGGAAAGAAGAGAGCGAACTTCTCAGCAAAACATTGCACGAAGCAAATGAACAACTCGAAAAAAAATAAAAATTTTTACACTTTCATGTGTATATACAACTATCAAGGAGGACATTATCATGTCAATGAAAACAGCAGTCATTATCGGAGCCGGTCCAGGGATTGGTCTTCATACAGCAGAACAATTTGCTAAAAACGGCTACCAAGTCGCACTTCTCGCCCGAAATGCTGATCGATTAGCAGACTATGAATCACAACTCGTTCAAAAAGGATATACGGCAAAAGGGTTCGAGGCCGATACACGTTCGGAAGCAGATTTACAAATGGTGATGGGGCAAATTCATGAAATGTTCGGCTCGATTGATACTGTCGTCTACAACGCGGTGGCCGCGACACCGGGACGTCCGACTACCCTTACTTCAGCGGACGTCATCCGCGACTTTGAAGTGAACGTACTCGGCGCATTGATGAGCGCGCGTTTTGCCGCTCCATATATGGACGGCGGATCGATTTTATTGACGGGTGGCGGACTCGCCCTTTATCCGTCGGCAGACTACGCGTCACTTGCCATCGGAAAAGCCGCACTTCGTAATCTCGCCTACAGCCTTCACGAAGAACTAGCCGACTCATCGATTTACGTCGGGACGTTGACCATCAAAGGATTTGTACAAGAAGGAACGTATTTCGCACCTGAACGCATTGCGGAAGCATTATATGACATGCACGTTCAGCAAACCGAGGTCGAGCGCATGTACGAGGAAGAGCAAGCATGAGAACACTCGTCATCCTCGCCCATCCGAATTTAGAAACATCCCGCGTCAACAAAACGTGGAAGACAGCTCTTGAACAGCACGAAGATGTGACAGTACACGACCTGTATGCGACCTATCCCGATTTCCGAATCGACGTGGCACGTGAACAGCAATTGCTTCTATCGCACGACCGGATCGTATTCCAATTTCCCTTCTATTGGTATAGTAGCCCGGCTCTTTTGAAAGAATGGCAAGATGTTGTCCTCTCCTATGGATGGGCATATGGACAATCGGGTACAAAATTACATGGGAAAGAATTTATTCTGGCCGTCTCAACGGGAGGTCCCGCTGATGCGTATCGACCGGATGGGTACAATCGTTTCACGATGGAAGAATTGTTGTCCCCGTTTCGTGCGATGGCCAACTTGACAGGCATGACGTATCTCCCCCCTTATATCGAGAGCGGGGTACGGACACTCACAGTCGAACAATTAGAACTGAACGCACGTCATCTTGTAGAACACGTCACCGAGGTTCATCTCATTCGAAAGTGAGGAATATCTATGGCTACTTTTTTGTATCAAGACCGAACGTTTGAATGTCCCGTGCAATTGAGTATGAATGTCATCATGGGGAAATGGAAAGTGCTTGTGTTATGGCACGTGTTACGTCGTCCGCGCCGTTACGGTGAACTAAAGCGATCAATCCAAGGAATCAGTCACAAAGTTCTGGCTGAGACATTAAAATCTCTTGAAGAGGACGGTTTCTTGTTACGAATTGATTTTCATGAAAATCCTCCGCACGTCGAATACCAACTGACCGATCAAGGTCGAGAACTGGAGCCGATTTTACTCGCCCTACAACAATGGGGTATGCGTTATAAAACAGAGTCACTTACCTAAAAGTGCGTACTTGTCCTCCTTTTTATAGCTGATACGATTGAAGAAAGTGATCGTATTCACCTAACGAAGGAGGAATTTTTTATGAAATCCGTATTATTGGTCGTATCGAATCCAGCTGTTTCGACCACAACAAATTGGCCGGTCGGTTTTTGGTTATCTGAATTGACGCACCCATACGAAGTATTGAGTGCAAAAGGTTATCAACTGACGATTGCTAGTCCGAACGGTGGCAAAGTCGAGTGGGATGCGCTGAGTGATCCGACACATGAAAGTGGTTACTCGAAACATGATACGTTGTCTCTCAAATATCTAGATGATGCTGATTTCCTTGCTTTGCTAGAAAATACGCCAAAAATTGGCGACCTCGATCTCTCTGGTTTCGATGCGATTCTCGTTGCCGGCGGACAGGCACCCATGTTTACATTCCAAGATGCTGACTCATTAAAAGAAGCATTCGAAGCTTTTTACGCAAGTGGAAAACCTTCTATCGCCCTGTGCCATGGAACGAGTTTATTATTATACCTCCAAGAGGAGAATCGTCCATTCGTTGAAGGTAAAGTGATGACAGGATTTACAAACGAAGAAGAAGATCAGGCCGATGCTTCAGTAGGAATGAAAGTCATGCCATTTCGAATCGAAGAAGAAGCGATAAAACTTGGAGCTCACTTCAAAAAGGCTGAACCTTGGACACCATTCGTCGTTCGAGATGGTCATTTGATTACCGGTCAACAACAAGAATCTGGTCAAGCTGTCGCAGAAGAGCTCGTTCGCTACTTTGAAGGTACATGACGAGGGAGGAGATGACATGAGTGAGTGGTCCCGACCACATGTTCATTCAACCGAGGGACATCGACAAGCTTCCTGGATTGAACTCTTTTTCGATCTTGTGTTTATCGCCTCGCTGGCAGAAGTCATTCACTATGTAGAAGCGCATCTTGCGGATGGTTTCGCTCATACTATCGGATGGTTTTTCATCTTGTTTACAGCACCTTGGATTGTGTGGAGGAGTTCAACCTTTTACTCGGATCGGTATGAAGAAAATACGACACGACATCGCCTACTCATGATTGTTCTCATGATCCCAATCGGATTGTTCGCCTACTCGATTCATTACACAACGAATCACGAGTATGGATGGTTTATTTTAAGCTTTGTCCTGTCTCGCTGTTGGCTGTTGTTTATGTGGGGTAGTGTCAAGATGACCGAGTCAGCCCAGAAGCAGACGTTCCGCGTCTTACTGATTGGTCATGGAAGCGCGATGCTACTCGTGACGCTCGGATGGTTGACCCACTGGATGGTCCCGCTCGTCACGATTGCACTTCTGATCGAACTATTTCAGACGCTGTTTACACTTCGGTCTCATGAAAAACTCCCTGCCCTCACGCACAATCATCTACCCGAGCGATTCGGACTCTTTACGATGCTTGTCCTCGGGGAAGGAGTGCTCGGAGTCATCTATATCTTGAGCGAATCATCTCAGTTATTCCTGCCATTTCTTTTATTTTTACTCATTGTCTCTTGTTTTTGGATTTACTACGACCAAGTCATTTATCGTCTATTTGAACCGACGGCTTGGCATATTTACTGGTGGAGTGTTTGGAACTTAGGAATCGTCGCTTCACTCCTACTCATCCGCTCCGCATTTATCGGTCTAAAAACAGAAAACACGGATTCCATGCTTTTATTATTGATCGGTGTGCTTCTGTTTTTACTCACGACAGGTGGTTCGGGAATTGTTGGCAAAAAAGATGAACTGTCACGGCGTATGACGAAACGTTTTCTTCAACTTCGTTTTTTGATGAGCCTTGTGTTACTGACTGGATATTGGATGATTAATTCTGTCTATATTTTCGTATCAATGACCCTTTTTGTTCTCCTTATCGTCTTGTTACAGGGGATGTATTATTGGGTCAGATATTTAAAACCTCATGCAAACAAATAAAATGACGCGTACCGTAAACAAGTCGGTACGCGTCATTTTATTTGTTTGGATAGTGAGCTCGTGGCCCACCAATCAGTTTTGGTCTCGTGATTGCGAACGTGACGTACGCTTCGCCGAGATGTTTCGAGGATAGTCGAACCGGAATAGCCACTGGTTTCAAATGCATCCCGATCAACGTCGAGCCGATATCGATTCCCGCATCCGCTTGAATCGATTCGACGACACACGGTTCCTCGAAGTTCGCATAGGCTTTCTCCGACATCGCCCCACCCGCCGAGCGGACAGGAACGACCGTCACTTCCGTAAGACCGAACTGCTTCAGCGTCCGGCGTTCCACCGTGAGGGCACGATTGATGTGCTCACATCCTTGAAACGCCAAATGGACACCTGTCTTCTCTCTAAACTCAAGGAAAGCTTCCATCAACTCTTCTGCGACGTCGATGGACCCTGCCTTTCCAATCGTCTTCCCAAGCACTTCACTCGTGGAGCATCCGATGACGAGAATACGCTCATCATGTAACGGGAACCGTTCGTGAAGCTCCGTTAATAATCCGAGAAGTTCCGTCTTCATCGGGCTCACTTCGATTCGTATGCGCTCATCTTGTCGACACGGTTTGAGTGGCGTCCGCCTTCAAAGTCCGTCTCGAGCCACGTCGCCACCAAGTCGACCGCAAGGCCAGGTCCGATGACACGCTCGCCCATCGTCATGATGTTCGAGTCGTTATGCTGACGTGTCGCTTTCGCACTGAATGAGTCGTGAACGAGTGCCGCACGAATCCCTTTGACTTTGTTCGCTGCGATTCCGATTCCGATTCCTGTACCGCAAATCAAAATCCCACGATCGAATTCGCCTGCCGCGACAGCTTCTGCGACCGGAATGGCTACGTCTGGGTAGTCAATCGAGTCGGCCGAGTGCGTGCCAAAGTCTTTATACTCATGTCCGAGTTCCTCAAGCAATGCTACGATATCTCTCTTTAAGTTGAATCCGCCGTGATCGGCGCCAATTGCAATTTTCATTCGTTCATTCCCCCGTCTTTTTTGGTAGGCGTCTCGGTGGTTTCGTCACCTTTGACCCATCATTCGTTAATTTTAGCACAAGTCGATTCACGAGTGGCTCGAGTTCGTTTCGCACTTGGCGATACACATTCATCGAACCGCCGAACGGGTCGTTGATGTCTCGCTCAAGCCCTGTCACGAATTCGTAGAGCGTGTACGTCCGCTCTGCCAAATCCGGGTATGTATCCCGAATTTGTTCGCGGTGCGCACGTGTCATCGTCAAGATGATGTCCGCCCAATTTCCTAACACCTCATCGAACGTCTGGGTGACGTGGTCGAGCTCGATCCCACGTTCTCTGAGAACTTGCAGTGCATTTTCCGAAGCATCGAATCCTTGCATCGTCCGTAGACCGGCTGAGCGAATATCAAACTCTTCCCCTGTCATCTTTGAACGAAGTAAGGCCATCGCCATCGGGCTTCGGCACGTGTTGCCACTACATATGAATAATACGCGTTTCATTGACATCGCGTGTCCTCCTCTATGTCTTTAGGCATCTTTCGTCGGGTGAACGACCTTCCCTCCCGCCGCTTTGTACAAGCGGTTGTAAACGGCTAAGGCGACCCCGACCGGTTCAATCTTGTTCACATAAATCTCATCGACATCCGTTTCATCAAATCGACGAAGGGCATCGTATAAACGTTGCGCCGCCATTTCCATCGAAGTACCGAGGGAATGGGTGACATCAGCCATTGTCGGCTCTTCATCGAATACGAGTGCACCGATCCGCAATCCCGCTTGCTTCCGCTCCTCGATGACACGTTGCAAATCCTGACGTGTGCCATCGACTAAAAAGACGGGCGCCGTTGGGGCATAATGCGTGTATTTCATTCCCGGTGATCGTGGTGCGGCTTTGTCGTCACTCAAATTGGCATCTAAGGCGACCGGTCCGATGACAGCTTCGATTTCTTCTCGCGTCACGCCACCCGGTCGTAAAATCGTCACCGTGTCACCCGTACAATCGATGACAGTTGACTCGACGCCGATTCCAGTTGGTCCTCCATCGACAATCCCCGCAATCCGCCCGGCCAAATCGTCAGCCACATGTTGAGCGGTCGTCGGAGAAGGACGCCCGGAACGGTTCGCACTTGGTGCCGCAAGTCCTAAGCCTGACTCGCGAATCAACTCAAGTGCCGCCGAATGATTCGGCATCCGAAGTCCGATGGAATCCAGTCCTGCGGTCACGAGCGATGAAGCTCGGCCGTTTGAAGGCAAGATGATCGTCAAAGCGCCTGGCCAAAACGCATCCATCAAGCGCTTGGCAACGGGAGGAATCGAATCGACAAACAACTTCGTTTGTTCGATTGAAGCGATATGGACGATGAGTGGGTTATCCGACGGTCGGCCCTTCGCCTCAAAAATCTTACGAATCGCCACATCATTCATGGCGTCCCCTGCGAGACCATAGACCGTTTCTGTCGGCATGGCGATGATTTCACCCGCTTGAAGAAGACGTACCCCCTCTTCAATCTCATTCGATTTAATCCATTTCGTTTCCATACGCAATCCCTTCCCTTACGGCATAGACGATACGGTCCTTGCCGTTTATATCTTTTAAAATACCCGTTTCTGCTTCAGGATAACGTTCAGACAGTAATGATTTCACATCTTGTCCTTGGTTATACCCGATTTCAAACGCAATCAATTGCCAATCGGCACGTAAGACGCGCACTGACTCTGAAATCAGTTGGCGATACATATCGAGTCCATCCGCTCCGCCAAAGAGTGCGAGATGCGGTTCATAACCGACAACCGTCTCATCTAATAGCACGTCTGCCTCGATATATGGTGGGTTCGAGACGAGAATTCGAATCGATTGATCGGCAATCGGGGCGAGCCCATCTCCTTCAAAAAAGCGTACATTCGCACCGAGCGTTTCCGCATTCCGTTTCGCGACCGCAATCGCTTCCGGGGAAATGTCGACGGTCTGCACCCGGACACCGAGTTCTACACTGAGCGTGATCGCAATCGCCCCGCTCCCTGTTCCGACATCGACGATTTCATCGTCTGCTACGTGACGAATTTGCCCGAGAAGCCAGTCAATCAACTCTTCTGTTTCCGGTCTTGGGATTAAGACGTCCCGATTCACTTCGAACGAGCGACCATAAAACGGCGCCTGTCCGATCACGTGTTGCACGGGTTCTCCAGTCAATAGACGCTCGATTCCGGCTTCGAACCGTTCCGCTTCATCTTTGGATAGTTCATCCGACAATCGAATGAGGAGACCCGTCCGGTCGACATCGAGCACGTGCATGAGCCACCATTCGGCAGCCGCACGGTCGCGCCCGGCCTTTTGAAGCCGTTCCTCTGTCTGCTTAAGTAGCGCGGCGACACGCATCATTCCGCATCCTCCATAAGACGTGCCTGTTCATCCATAATGAGGGCGTCAATGATGTCCTCGAGTTCACCCGCTAATACACGATCTAACTTCTGGAGCGTCAATCCGATACGGTGATCGGTGACACGACTTTGTGGAAAGTTATACGTGCGAATCCGCTCAGAGCGGTCCCCTGTCCCGACAGCGGATTTTCGCTGTGCCGACAGTTCTTCCATATGCTCGCTTTGCATCTTGTCATATAGGCGTGCCCGAAGGACCTTCATCGCCTTGTCTTTGTTTTTATGTTGCGATTTCTCATCCTGACACGAGACGACGAGACCAGACGGGATGTGTGTCAAGCGGACAGCGGACTGCGTTGTGTTGACGGACTGTCCCCCTGGACCTGACGAAGTGAACGTATCGACACGTACATCTTTCATATCGATGTGCACCTCGACATCTTCCGCTTCAGGTAAGACGGCAACCGTCGCCGTAGACGTATGAATCCGTCCACCTGACTCCGTCGACGGGACGCGTTGTACACGATGCGCGCCGTTCTCAAATTTGAGCTTTGAATAGGCACCTGCCCCGTTGATCATGAACGTGACTTCTTTGAATCCACCGAGTTCGGTATAGTTCGCGTCAATCAGTTCAACTTTCCAGTTTTGACGCTCAGCAAATCGCGTGTACATCTTATATAAATCGCCTGCGAAAAGGGCTGCCTCGTCTCCTCCTGCCGCACCCCGGACTTCGACGATGACGTTCTTATCATCATTCGGGTCTTTCGGAAGCAATAAAATTCGCAACTTCGCTTCTAATTCTTTCACTTCCGGCTCTAAGAGGTTCATCTCTTCTTTAGCAAGCTCGCGCATGTCGGCGTCGAGCGTCCGGTCTTCGAGCATCGCCTTCGCTTCTTTGAACGCCTCGCTCTTCTCTTTATATTGACGATACATCTGTACCGTCTCTTCTAACTGCGCCTGTTCTTTCGAATATTGTCTCAACTTCGTCGAGTCGCTGAGCACTTCTGGGTCGGCGAGCATTTCATTCAATTGCATATAGCGATCTTCTAATACACTTAAACGGTCAAACATGATGATCCGTCCTTTCTCCGTCAAATCAAACTCTATCTATTATAGCAAAAAAACGGACCGCCGAGGGCGGTCCGTCGATTCATCAGTCTGCCACCGTATGGCGGACCGGATGTGGTTTATTCGGTACGTCATGGCAATGACGGCATCGCGGTTCGTACGACTCCGAAGCCCCAACCAAGATGACCGGATCTTCATAACGAGCCGGCTGTCCGTCAATCAAGCGTTGCGTCCGTGAAGCTGGTGCACCACATGACAAGCAGATTGCCTGCAGTTTCGTCACAAACTCCGCACGCGACAACAGCTCAGGCATCATTGTGAACGGTTCACCTCGGAAGTCCATATCGAGCCCAGCACAGATGACACGTTTGTCCTCGTTCGCGAGCTGTTCGATGACATCGACGATTCCTTCGTCAAAGAACTGTACCTCATCAATCGCGATGACTTGCGTTTCTTCGCGCACGGCATCGTATAAGTCTTGGCTCGACGCGACGGGTACCGCCACGACCGAGTTGCCCGTATGTGAGACGACGTTCTCTTCATGATACCGGTCGTCGATTGCTGGTTTGAACACTTGGACCGGAATCTTTCCATAGTGAGCGCGGCGGACACGGCGAATCAATTCCTCCGACTTCCCTGAAAACATACTCCCACAAATCACTTCAATCCAACCATATCGGTTCGTCACATGCATCATTGTTCTTCGCCCTCTCCATCGATAATCGCTTTCCGATTATACCTATCTTTCGAGTTGAGGAAAAGGGTTGACTTCTTCCAAATTCTTTTTGAAGTGAATCTGTCCTTTACTCGTCGGCTTTCGCTTCTTTTTGCACATCAATTAATTTCAATTTACGTGCGAGCGGTCGAATTGTGAGACCGTGTAACGTTACGGAAATGAAGACGAGTCCGAGCGTGAGCGGTAACATTTGCTTCGCATCGTCAATCCCGAGATGCGCGACTTCTTCAGCAAAAAATCCAGCGACTGTCATCGCGACGATTCCACGCGGTGCAATCCAGCCGATAAATCCTCGTTCCGCCAGCGGCAGTCCTCCACCAATCGTCGACAAGTAAATCGCCACTGGGCGAACCAAGAAGAGAATCCCGGCAATCGTCAAGAGAAGTGGCCATTGGAAGATATTTAAGAGCTCGGCGCGTGAAAGCGACGCCGTCAATAAGATGAAGACGGACGAAATGAGCAAGATTGAAATGTCTTCTTTAAACGATTGCAATTCTTCGATAATCTCTTCGTCCCGATGTTTCGTATTGGCCATCGTCATCCCCATCGCCGTCACGGCGAGAAGCCCGACTTCGTGCATCATGAGTTCGCTAAGCGAGAACAAGATGAGGACGGCCGTCAATGTGACCGAGGCACGCAGGTAACGTGGTACCTTCTCCGCGACAAACCATCCCATGAGGAGATGCCCGAACAAATACCCGAGTCCGATCCCGACAATACAAGCACCAGCAAACAAGAGCTGCATCCATAAGTCCATTCCTTCATATACGATGTACCCGAGCCGGACGACGAAGAGTCCGAGCAGTGCCCCGACCGGATCGACGATAATCCCTTCCCACTTCAAAATCGCTCCGACACGATCTTTCAAGTGTGCTTGTCGTAATAACGGGATGACGACAGTCGGTCCTGTCACGACGAAGAGTGCACCCATCGTCCATGCGACGACCCAATGCAGACCTCCAACGTGCTGGATGAGTAGCGACATTCCGACGAACGACAGCGCGACCCCGACCGTGACGATGCGGACGATTGACCGTCGGAATTGATTGATCTCGCTGAAGTGAAGCCCGAGACTTCCTTCGAATAAGATGATGGCGACCGCAAACGAAATGATGGGACTATATAAGTCCCCTAGTAGTTCACGCGGATCAAACAGCCCAAGAATCGGACCTGCCAACACCCCGGCGAGCGTCATGATGATGATTGCCGGAATTTGATAACGCCATGCCAACCATTGCGACATGATGCCGACCCCGATCAACAAGCTGATACTGATGAGTATAAGTTCCATAACGGCCCCCTAACGACATTCTTTTGTCTCTTTACCCGCGTCTATGTAACAAAAAACCGCCAAGGGCAATCCCTAGGCGGTGAGCATACAACTTTACGATTAACGTTGGTATTTCTTGTTGAAGCGCTCGATACGACCATCTGCAGATGCGAATTTCTGGCGACCTGTGTAGAACGGGTGCGAATCAGAAGATACATCGACACGGATGAGTGGGTACTCGTTTCCATCTTCCATCGTGATTGTCTCGTTAGAGTAACGAGTTGAACCAGTGATGAATTTGAATTCTGTCGTCGAGTCCATGAATACGACTTTACGGTATTCTGGGTGGATTCCTTGTTTCATTGCTTTTCAACTCCTTCGGCCCTAAGTATTCTTTCAACCTAGAGAAAGTTCACTAGAATATAATATCACCCTACTATAGGATTTACAAGTCTGTTTTCGTTTTTTTCACCGGTCGTCTTTTTTTCTTATCCGCCTCTAGCGCAGCGAAAAAGTCGAGGTTCGTTTTCGTCTCGCGGACACGGCGTAAGAAGTGTTCGACGAAGTCTGGAGACTCGTTCATCGTGCGGCGAATCGTCCATAGCGAGTCGAGTTCGTCCTTGCCGAGTAACAACTCTTCTTTCCGCGTTCCCGAACGACGAATATCGATTGCCGGGAAGATACGGCGTTCCGCCAATTTTCGATCCAGGTGGAGTTCCATATTCCCCGTTCCTTTGAATTCCTCATAGATGACGTCATCCATTCGTGAACCGGTATCGACGAGTGCGGTCGCAAGAATCGTCAAGCTACCTCCGTCTTCGATATTTCGGGCTGCCCCGAAGAATTTTTTCGGTTTGTGGAACGCTGCCGGGTCAATCCCTCCAGAGAGCGTCCGTCCGCTCGGCGGAACGGAGAGGTTATACGCACGCGTCAATCGTGTGATGGAATCAAGTAAGATGACCACGTCTTTCTTATGTTCCACGAGACGCATCGCCCGTTCGAGGACGAGTTCTGAAATGCGCGCATGGTTTTCCGGTGTCTCATCAAACGTCGAGAAGGCTACGTCCGCATCCGGTACAGAACGTTGGATGTCGGTCACTTCCTCTGGTCGCTCATCAATCAACAGAATGATGAGTTCGACGTTCGGATGATTCGTCGTGATTGAATTCGCAATTTCTTTTAAGAGCGAGGTTTTCCCCGCTTTCGGTGGTGCGACAATCAATCCACGTTGTCCGAATCCGACAGGGGCAATCATATCCATGACACGTACAGAAAGATGTTTCGGCTCTGTCTCGAGCACCATCTGTTGTTCCGGATAGATCGGCGTAAGTGCCGGGAAGTAATCGCGTGACCGCGTCGAGTCCGTCGACTCCCCGTTGACCGCCTCTACACTCAACAACCCTTGGAATCGTTCGTTCTCTTTCGGTTTGCGGACTTTCCCCGTCACGAGGTCCCCGTTTCGGAGGTTAAAACGACGAATTTGTGAAGCAGCGATGTAAATGTCTTCTGAAGATTGAGAGTAATTGATTGGTCGGAGGAAGCCAAATCCGCCGTCATTTTGCGACTGAGGATTCGGTGGAATGATTTCTAGAATACCTTCGAGGAAGTATAAATCTTTTGATTCGGCTTGAGATTTCAAAATCCGGAACATGAGCTCACGTTTCCGTGCTTCTCGGAAGTTTGGAACTTTGACTTCTTTGGCGATCTCATATAATTCTTTTAACGTTTTCGTCTCGAGTTCACGAAGCGTGTAATTTTTTGTCGGTTCTGTCTGTTGACTCATTCAAGTCACCTATCTTTCTACATTTCATTTAAGACATATTTAATGCTTATGCAAACTTGTCATGTATGTTCTGTCATCATCTAACCACATTTTTTAAATGTCGTCACTGTGCAAAAAGCCGTCTTTCAACTAAGCGTTTCCCTCTTGTACAAATTCTTACACGATTCTTCCTCGTTTTGTAACAAAAGGAGTACTATATCCACATATTGTTTCATTTTCGTTACAAGAAAACGCTTTTTTGACTCGTGATTGAAAAATGCCATCGGTCTCGCACATGATATAGTTTATTTGCACAGGAAACCGGGTACTATCCGCAAATTGTGCTCGACTATTAAAATATTACTCGACTTTGTCATATAATAACGATTTGATTTTAAAAACGGAGGGAATTATACAATGTTAAAGCGTATTGCATCTATCGTCGTCGCTGCTACTGTTGCTTTCTCGGGTCTCATGTTCTCAACTGGTGAACAAGCAGAAGCTGCTTCGAGTACATCGGTTTATTCAAAGGTAAATTCTCTAAATATCCGTACTGCTGCATCATTAACATCTTCTAAAGTTGTTGGAAAAATGAACAGAGGACAATCTTATCAATATCTTGGCAAATCTGGTTCATTCTATAAGATCAACTATAAAGGTAGCACACGTTACGTTTCAGCTTCTTCAAAATATACATACACGAAGAGCAAGAAGACGACAGTCAGCAAAACTTCTACTACCTCTTCTAAAAAATACAGCACAGTGAAATCAAAAGTGAATTCATTGAACATCCGTTCGAAAGCTTCGTTGAAATCGTCTGTCGTTGGAAAGATGAACAACGGTCAATCGTATAAGTACCTCGGAAAATCTGGTTCTTTCTATAAGATCGAATATAAAGGCAAAACACGATACGTTTCTGCTTCTTCGAAATACACGTCTTTAAGTAGCTCGACGGCAACTACAAAAGCCACTGCATCTAAGGGATCAACAGATGCTCGTTCAAAACTCGTCGCCGAGTCGAAAAAGTATCTAGGCACACCTTACCGTTACGGTGGAACGACAACTTCTGGATTTGACTGCTCAGGTTACACAGGCTACGTGTACAAAAAAGCAATCGGCAAAACACTCCCACGTTCTTCACGCCAGCAATATTCAAGCGCGAAGAAAATCTCGAAGTCATCGATTCAAGCTGGTGACCTCGTCTTCTTCTCACATTCAGGTGGGACGATCCAACACGTTGGGATGGCACTTAGCAAAACACAAATGATCAACTCAGAAACAGGCGGCGTGAAATACGCGAGCTTCACTTCTGGATACTGGGCACCACGTTACGTTGGCGCTGGATCATACCTCTAATACAACATCACGACTCGGTTCATGGGAACCGAGTCGTTTTTTATTTTTGCTTCAATGCCCCTCTCGCATTCGTCGCCGCAAAGACGATCATGAGCACACTCATCGTCCCAGCGACCGCAAGTCCTGCCGATAGAGCCCCCCAGTCAATCTCCGGTTGGGTCAAAACGGCCCGCATCCCTTCAAAAATGTACGTGGTCGGATTGAATGTCGCCGCGACTTTCAGCCACTCTGCCTCAATCAATTCTTTCGGAACGAACGTTGTTGATAAGAAAATGAGTGGGAAGAACAAAAGCGTACCCGCCTGCGCCGCTTGTGCATTCCGTGTCTTTAACGCGACGCCTACAGAATAGCCCGCAAATCCAAGACCGAAGCCGATGGCGAGTAATACCGTGAAGAAAAAGCCGACCGCCCCGACAGGAATCGTGAGGCCGAGTAAAAATGCGACCGCAAAGATAAGTAGCGTTTGAACAAGTAACTGCAACATCCCGGCAATCATTGGTCCGAGCACGATCGCAGTCCGGGTCGCGGGAGTTAATAATAACCTTGCAAAATACCCACTCTCGATATCACGAACAAGCGCTTGTCCGGTCCCCCCTGCCCCACCGACCGCTCCTGACACAATCGATACCGGTAAGATGAAGTTCAAGTAGTCACTTCCTTCGAACTGAGGAAGGGACGCCACGCTCGACAGTCCGCTCGTATACACGAGTAAAAAGAATACAGAGATGATCAAGTTCGGAATAAATGAAAACGGATTTCGGATCGTCGTGACCAAACTCCGTTTCGTGAATAACCACGTCTCAGTCCACACGAAGCTCGCCCCCTTCATAAGATTCGCCCGTCACTTGTAAGAACACGTCATCAAGCGACGGTTGTTTCACCGTCAAACGCTCAGGTTGTAGTCCTTGTTCGTCTAACGCCCGAACGATTTCGGTCAATGTCACACCACGCAGTTCGAACGATACATGGTTCCCGTTCGCCGTCGTCTGAAAGAGCGTGGCGGCAGTCGTCGCGTCTGACTCGTTCGAGAAATCCATCGCAATCGTCTCACCACCGACGAGTTGTTTCAGCTCCTCAGCCGTTCCTTCACTGACAATCTTCCCGTGATTGATGATGGCAATCCGGTCCGCTAGTTCATCTGCCTCTTCTAAGTACTGGGTCGTCAAAAAAATCGTCGTCCCAAACTCTTGATTCAGTCGCCGCACTTCATTCCATATCTCAATCCGACTCGCCGGGTCGAGACCCGTCGTCGGCTCATCTAAAAACAAAACGGTCGGGCGATGGACGAGCGTAAGGGCCAAGTCGAGACGTCGTCGCATCCCCCCTGAATACGTGCCACTCCGTCGATCTGCGGCATCTGTCAGGGAGACGACTTCTAATAATTCATCGGCACGACGGCGTGCTTCCTCGTTTGACATCTTAAACAATCGTCCTTGCAAGACGAGTAGCTCACGCCCCGTCAGCACTTTGTCGATTCCAGTTTCCTGTAAAGCGACCCCGATGGACAGGCGGACGTCTTTTTCTTGTTTGACGACATCGAATCCGTTTACCCGTGCCACTCCGGACGTCGGACGCACGAGCGTCGTCAACATTTGTACCGTCGTCGATTTACCGGCGCCGTTCGGTCCTAAAAACGCAAAAATTTCTCCTTCTTTCACGGAGAACGAAACATCGTTCACCGCCGGAACATCTTTGAATGTCTTCACGAGTCCTTCCACTTCAATCATCATCCCCACCTCCTGACTATCCATTCCCGTTTTCATACGATTTCATCACAAAAAAGTCGCGGACGTTTACACATCCGCGACTCCATGTTATTCAGGTTTCATGACCATTTTCGGTTTTTTCGTGAGGGAGTGGTTCCCTTCTACGAAGCGTACGGTACCAGACTTGGCACGCATGACAACGGAATGCGTTTGTCCACCTTGCGATGTGAATTGGACGCCACGTAACAATTCACCGTCCGTCACACCTGTCGCCGCAAAGATACAATCCTCACCTTTTACCAAGTCATTGAGTAGAAGGATTCGATCCGTATCTTCGATGCCCATGTCATGGCAACGTTGTTTTTGTGCCTCGTCTTCCGGGAGCAGACGTCCTTGGAAATCTCCACCGAGACACTTCATCGCGACAGCGGCGATGACGCCCTCAGGTGCCCCACCTGAACCAAGTAGCAAGTCGACACCTGTTTTCGGGAAAGCCGTGTTGATCGCTGCGGCGACATCCCCGTCTGGAATCAGCTTGATTCGCGCCCCAGTCGCCCGGACCCGCTGAATGATTTCTTCATGTCGGTCCCGATGTAAGATCGTCACAACGACATCTTCCACGTTTTTCTTCTTCGCTTTCGCCACAATCTCGATGTTCTCTTCAATCGAGTTGTCGAGACTGACGAGACCGGCAGCTTCCGGTCCGACCGCGATTTTTTCCATGTACATGTCCGGTGCGTGAAGGAGGTCTCCCGCATCGGCGACTGCGAGAACAGCGAGCGCTCCCCACGTTCCGGTTGCCACGATGTTCGTCCCTTCTAACGGGTCAACCGCGACATCGAGACGTGAGCCATAGCCGTTCCCGACCTTTTCTCCGATATAGAGCATCGGGGCCTCGTCCATTTCGCCTTCTCCGATCACGACAATCCCCTTCATCGGAATCGTATCAAAGACGTCACGCATCGCCGTCGTCGCTGCATCATCTGCCTCGACCTTTAAACCGCGACCCATCCAACGGGCTGAAGCAAGTGCCGCTGCTTCTGTGACCCGGACCAGTTCCATCGATAAACTTCGTTCCACCCGAAATCTCCCCTTTATGCCTCGGTGTGATCTTCCACCCAAACGAGCGCACCGAGTTGTTTTAATTTGCCGACAAAGTCGACGTATGAATCATTCAACCGTTCTGCATGAAGTAACGTCGATTCTCCAGACGCCTGAAGTGCTGATAAAACGAGTGCCGCGGCACTCCGCGCATCTGTACATTCCATTTCTGCGTTCGCGAGTTGATTTCCTCCGCGAATGACCGCTGAAGAATCTTCTAGCGTGATTTGCGCGTTCATTCGGCGCATCTCGGCGATATGTCGGAATCGTTGGGAATACAGTTTGTCCGTGACAACGCTCGTCCCGTCTGCCTTCAACAAAGCCGCTGACATGATCGGCTGCAAGTCACTCGGATATCCTGAATAATGGAACACGCGAATGTCTGTTGGCAAGGATTGATTGGCGGTCACCGTCACCGACTCCTCGCCAACTTCCACTTCCGCACCATAATCCAATAGTTTTTGGATGACTCCTTCTAAGTGCGTCGGAATGATCGGTTGCACGGTCACACTCCCTGACACCGCGCCGAACATCATGAACGTTCCTGCCTCGAGGCGATCGGGGATCAACGTATGCGTACACCCATGCAAACGTTCGACTCCTTTGATACGAATCTCATCGGTACCCGCTCCACTCACGTGTGCGCCCATTGATGTGAGCATCGTTGCCACATCGACGACTTCAGGGTCACAGGCTGCATTTTCGATGACCGTCGTGCCTTTCGCCAAGACCGCCGCAAGCATCGCACTCACAGTTGCCCCGAACGACCGTAAGTCTAAGTAAATCCGATTCCCGACGAGTTCTTCGACCCGGACGTGATAGAGACCGGATTCATTCTCGACATGAATGCCGAGACGCTCCAACGCTTTCAAATGTAAATCAATCGGTCGTGGACCAATCGCATATCCTCCAGGTAGCCCGACCGCCCCTTTTCCGAATCGAGCGGCGAAGACACCGAGTAAATAGACAGCGGCACGGACTTTCCGCGTCTCCGAACCGAGGAGAGGCATGGCGACCGCTTCATTCGAATGAATGGTCATCCGTTCGCCCTCACGCTCGACCCGAACCCCTAGCTCTCTCAACAAGTTGACCATCACTTCTACATCTTCAATCATCGGGACGTTTTCAATCGTCACCGATTCTTCTGTAAGAAGTGCAGCCACAAGACAAGGGAGGGCGCTTTGTTTCGCTCCGCTAATTTCGACGGTTCCTTCTAATTTTTGCTGCCCAACGATATGGAGAATTTCCACGCTGATCAAAACCTTTCTACGACGGACTTATTTGGATTGAGCGTTGTTCCAATCCGCTAAAAACTGCTCAATACCTTTGTCTGTGAGCGGATGTTTCATCATCTGTTCGATGACTTTGTAAGGGACTGTCGCAATGTCGGCCCCGAGGAGTGCGGCTTTCGTCACATGAACCGGGTGACGTACAGAGGCCGCGATGATTTCTGTCTCGATGCCATGAATCGCAAAGATGTTGGCAATCGTCTCGACGAGGTCGAGTCCATCTTGACCGATGTCATCCAAACGACCGATGAATGGAGAAACATATGAAGCACCGGCACGTGCCGCGAGTAACGCTTGGTTCGCGTTAAAGATGAGCGTCACGTTCGTTTTGATTCCAAGCTCTTTAAACTGCTTCACCGCTTCCATTCCCGCAGGCGTCATCGGTACCTTTACCGTAATATTCGGCGCAATGGCAGCAAGTTCCTTTCCTTCTTCCACCATACCCTTTGCATCAAGTGCAATAACTTCCGCGCTGACTGAGAGATCCCCGACGATCTCACAGATTTCACGAAGTCTTGTATGGAAGTCGACACCTTCTTTAGCGACGAGCGACGGATTCGTCGTCACACCCCCGATGACGCCCATCTGATGAGCTTGTTTGATGTCTTGCACATTTGCTGTGTCAATGAAAAAACGCATATGTGTCTCCTCCTCAATTTGTGATCGCTTACAATCTCTATTATGAGGAAAGAACAGGTGAATTACTACACCCTTTGTCAGATTCAGAGCCTGATGTCAGTCGGACATACAAAAAGTCGGTCCTCAAAGAGAACCGACTTGATCAAACAGGATTATGCTTGGTTGCTAGAACCAAACTCACGCATTTTGCCAGTTACGACGTTGTAGATCGCTTCGATCCCAGGTCCGATAACTTTACGTGGGTCATATACTTTCGAGTCAGCGTCAAGCTTCTCACGTACCGCACGAGTCCACTCTTGTTGGCACTCAGTGTTAACGTTGATTTTGCTGTGTCCGAGTTCGATTGCTTTTTTAACTTGGTGCTCAGGAATACCTGATCCGCCGTGAAGAACGAGTGGAGTTTGTGTCGCTTTCGCGATTTCTTCCATCTCTTTGAAGCCAAGCTTCGGCTCACCTTGGTATGGTCCGTGTACAGAACCGAGTGCTGCAGCAAGTGCATCTACTTTCGCTTCTTTAACTACACGTACACACTCTTCGAGGTCAGCGTATTGTACGCCACCGATGACGCCGTCTTCTTCGCCGCCAACTGTACCGACTTCTGCCTCAACAGAAGCGCCTTTAGCGTGCGCGTACTCGACAACTTGTTTCGTCATTTCGACGTTTTCGTCGATCGGGTGGTGTGAACCGTCGATCATGACTGATGTGAATCCAGCGTCGATCGCTGCTTTACACTTGTCGAATGAAGAACCGTGGTCAAGGTGGATTGCAACTGGAACAGTGATGTTGTAGTCGTGCATGAGACCTTCAACCATTTTGACAACTGTTGTGAAGCCACCCATGTACTTCGCTGCACCTTCTGATACACCGAGGATTACTGGTGATTTCTCGTCTTCCGCAGCGCGAAGAATCGCTTGCGTCCACTCGAGGTTGTTGATGTTGAATTGGCCGACTGCATACTTGCCTTCGAATGCTTTGTTAAGCATTTCTGTCATTGATACTAATGGCATAATGACATCCTCCTGTCTGTTCGCTATTATACACGTTTGGGAAAAGTTCCCCCGTGCAATTCGTTCCCATTATAACACACCGTAAAACATGTGCCTATGCTATTCGGGCATAGAAATGGCTTAGCGCAAGCGTTTACATATGTCATCTTGGTGACGAAACGTCAAATTTTCAAGACTTCCTTCACTTTTTCAATCATTCCGTATATATCAAATGGCTTTTCAAATTGTGCAGTGATTCCGAGACGACGCACCTCGTCAATCACCGTTTCTTCCCCGAACGCCGTCATGATCATAACAGGTGTCTCTAGTTCTTGTCCTCTCATCCGACGCAATACTTCGTGACCGAACATACGAGGCATGTTCATATCGAGAAGTACTAAATCGTATTGCTCTCGCTCTAAAAACTCCCAGGCTTCGATGCCGTCTTGCGCAGTGTCCACGTCAACCCCCATGTTCGTAAACACTTGTGCGAGCATCGTACGAATTCCGTCCTGGTCATCTGCAATCAACATCCGTGACATGCATGTCCCTTCTTTCATTCATCATTTTCCATAATCAAACAATTTAACCTTACCAAACTCGTCTCTTTTTCGCGATGCCTATCTTTTGAAATCAAGGGAACGATGACTCGGTATCTTCTTGCTGTTCTTCTTTCAACTGTGCAGGTACTTCTAGCGCGTTCACACGTTCATAATCGGTTACTTCGGGAGCTTCTTCTTTGACATACACTTTCAGAAAGTCCCCTTCTGCTAATAATGAGGGAGTCGCAATGGCGAGTGGTCGCTTCTTCCCATCTTCATCGTAGCCGATAAGATCGTACCGATATCCGTGCGATGTCTGTGTCGCCACTTCTGGGCTTGGGACCTTGACGTAATATACATCGGCTAACAGACGATCCAGATTGACATAACGCCAGCCTACTATAAATAGAACGCCGATTAATAAGACGGCGATGAGCTTTCGTATCATAAACAGTTCTCCTTCAACTTGAGAGTGACTACTTATGAGATATACCGTTATTCCGAAGTCATGAAACCATTCCACAAAAAGAGGTTCATTCTGTTCAGAATGAACCTCTCGTGTGACGCGTTGGGTGTTATGATTCGACAGTCACTGGAACGACTGCGATTTCAATCTCTTTTTCGACCTCTTCACGTTCCTCTTTCAAACGCTCATCTGACCACTTGAAGACATCGGCCATACAGCGAAGGACGCCGTCTTTATATTGACGGACGAAGTCGATATCGAAGAACATGGCGCCCGTGCGGCGAATTAAGAAGTCGATGGCACGAACGACTGATTCTTCTTCGATTCCGTAAACCAATTGCGCATAGACGATTTCAGGAAGGTCATATGCGTTCGCATCCATCCGTTCAATGACACGATCGATATTCGATCCGTATAGACGAACGAGTTCTTCCGCATGGTTTGCGTCTAATCCATGATTTTGAAGTTCTTTTGTTTTCTTCTCAAGGAAGTCTTTGAAGCCTTTCGAACCGCCGACGTGACCACCTGACATCGGCATATGCTTCGTACGGCTAGCCAAATAGACGACACCGTCTTCTTCTTTCAACAGTTTTGCGACAAGGTCGACGACTGTTTCTGACATCTTGCGATACCCTGTCAATTTACCACCGGCAATCGTGATCAAGCCGCTGTCTGACTGCCAAATTTCGTCCTTACGTGAAATTTCAGAAGGGTCTTTTCCTTCTTCGTAAATCAACGGACGAATACCTGCCCAGCTCGACTCCACATCATCCGCTGTGACATGGACATCTGGGAACATATAGTGAATGGCTTCTAAAATATAATCGCGGTCTTCCGTCGTCATGCGCGGATGCGCTTTGTTTTTATCAAAGAACGTATCCGTCGTTCCGACGTATGCTTTGTTTCCGCGTGGAATGGCAAAGACCATGCGACCGTCCGGTGTATCAAAATAGATCGCTTGTTTGAGCGGGAATTTCGACTGGTCGATGACCAAGTGAATCCCTTTTGTCAGGCGAAGCTGCTTCCCTTTTTTCGAGTTATCTTCTTCTCGTAGCTCGTCGACCCATGGACCGGTCGCATTGATGATTTTCTTCGCATAGACGTCATACGTCGACCCGTCAATCTGGTCTTCAACGTGTACACCGGTCACTTTGCCGTTTTCGTAAATCAACCCTGTCACTTTGGCATAGTTCATGAGAAGCGCACCATGATTCGCCGCTTCTTTCGCCACTTCGATCGTCAATCGTGCATCATCTGTACGGTACTCGACGTAATAGCCGCCACCGACCAAATCATCTTTTTTCACGAGCGGCGCCTTTTTGATGACCTCATCTGGTTTGAGCATCATGCGACGTTCTGCACGTTTTACACCTGCGAGGAAGTCATACACCATCAGTCCGATTGATGTTGAGAAGGGACCGAACGTGCCTCCCTTGTGCATCGGTAAGAGCATTTGTTCCGGTGTCGTGACGTGGGGACCATTCTCGTATACGATGGCCCGCTCTTTCCCGACTTCTGCGACGAGCGCCACTTCGAATTGTTTCAAATAGCGGAGTCCCCCGTGAACAAGTTTCGTCGAACGACTTGATGTCCCTGCCGCAAAGTCTTGCATCTCGAGGACAGCTGTCTTCATCCCACGCGAAGACGCATCGAGCGCAATCCCCGCTCCGGTAATACCTCCACCGACAACAAGAACGTCATGACGTTCACTTGTCAGTTGCTCATATCGTTTCGCTCGTTCTTTCGCTGAGAAATTTCTGATTTCCATCTTATTCCCTCCTATAATAAGTACAGTTCAATGAATAGAAAAAGAGACCACAACAAAAACAAGGCTTCCCCCTTCTGTTGTGGTCTCTCTATTGTCTCGAACCGAATATCAACTTTTCTCCTGTATTATACCCTATTCTTTTGAGTTCAATCATCTCTTACGCCTGAGCAACCTGTAATGTGTCGTTTCACAAGCATCCGACTCGCATTTTTGAGTTGAGAAGCTTAGACTTCAAGGTATCATGTTGAAGGAGGATTTCAGATGAAACGTATGTTACAACCTTTTCAGTTCAAAAATGGCGTCGAAGTACCGAACCGCCTCGTATTGGCACCGATGACACATTACTCATCAGAGCCAACGGGCGAAGTATCCGAGCATGAGCTCGCCTACTATCGGAAGCGGGCGCAAAACGTCGGGCTCGCCATCACGGCTTGCGCCTACGTGACAGAAGACGGGAAAGGGTTCCCGAACGCATTCGGGGTCAATGACGACAAATTCATCCCAGGTCTCCGTCAATTGGCAGAAAGTTTAAAAGCGGAAGGCGCAAAAGCCATCCTTCAAATTTTCCACGCAGGACGGATGTCACCACCTGAACTCGTCCCGAACGAACAACCAGTCAGCGCAAGTGCCGTCGCACCTGTCCGCGAAGGCGCTACTACACCACGTGCCCTCGAGACGTCAGAAGTCGAAGCCATCATCGAGGCGTTCGGTGAAGCGACACGTCGCGCCATCGAAGCCGGATTTGACGGAGTCGAGATTCACGGAGCGAATACCTACTTGATTCAACAATTCTTCTCACCGCACTCAAATCGCCGTGAAGATCGCTTCGGCGGTGATGTACATGGACGTTTGACGTTCCCACGCGAAGTCATTCGCCGTGTCAAAGAAGCAGCCGCAGATGCAGAAGACTTCCTCGTCGGCTATCGCTTCTCACCAGAAGAAATCGAAGAGCCAGGCATCACACTCGACGACACGGATGTGTTGCTCGATATGATGTTAGAAGAAGGCGTCGATTATATTCACGCGTCTCTCTGGAACTTCAATACGGCTTCCATGCGTGACGAGAACGTCACGGAACGTTCGATTGACCGCATCGCCAAACGAATCAATGGTGCCATCCCGCTCATCGGAGTCGGGCAACTTCAGCGTCCGGCGCAAGTCGAAGACGCACTCGAGGTCGTCGACCTTGCCGCACTCGGTCGCGAACTCATCATCGACCCGGAATGGCTTGAAAAAGTGAAATCGGACCGCGAAGACGAGATTGAGACAGAACTCGACTTGAACAAACAAGCCGAACTCGCTGTTCCCGCTCCACTCTGGAACGCCATCACGACTCGTGCCGGTTGGTTCCCGATTAAAGATCAAGAAGTGAAATAAATCGTTAGTATGCGACAGACATGTTTTGTGTCTGTCGTTTCTTTATGTTCGCGGACACATTTTAGACACATATTCGACACATTTATATTTAATTTTCTTTCTAAATTTTATGTATTCAACTTTTCACATTTATCACACAATTTTAATCTAGTATTGACGATGCGTTGGGTCAGTCTGTTTGATTTTTTGTTGAAAGGGGCATTCTATCCTAATGGCAGATCAACCAGTAGATATGAATTTACACCATGAACAACACCGTCAGTATCAGCAACAATTTAAACGCAAAACGGAAGCATTTCGACAGCAAAGCCAGGCCATTCAACAACAAATGCAAGACTCTTCAGAATCACACGAACGAGCATTTACTAAAGAAATCGCGGAGCTAAAACAGCTAACGAAACGACATGCGTCTAAATGAGCATTCTTGATCGCTTCTACCCGCAAGGAAAGAAGTGAACCGTTATATGGAAAATAGAATCCGACAACAATTTTTAACCCATCTCGCCCGAGAGAACAATCATTTCACAGATCAAAGTTACGTGGAAAATTTTTACGAATTGGATGAGCAGATTATACGGGCTCTTCAAAGTAATCAACTCCAATTAGCCAACACGTTGTTAGAGACATTGACACTCGATTTGTTAAAGCATCCTATGATTGATGAGTATCATGGGGTTCGACTTTACTTTCGAGGACTCACCTATCATGTGAGTCGCCTTGTTCCTGTCTCGAATTCAAATGTTCAAACATCACTTGCCTACACAAGTGCGCTGTTGAGACTGGTCGATGAACTCCATACCCCACTCGACTTTGTCTATGCGATCCCTGTCGTTACAGAATCATTGGCTACGATGATGTCATTCATTTCCTCACAAGACTCTTCAGATCATCGCGTTCTGTCTGCCATCCGATTGATTGAGGAACACTTAACCGATCCCACTTTATCTCTATCAAGCGTAGCGATTGGAGTCGGGTTGTCGAACAATTATTTATCTTCCTTATTTAAACAAGAGACGGGTGAAACCATTACAGAACGCATTCGCAGACGTCGGATTGAGGCCTCGATGAACGATTTAATCGTGACCTCATTACCTATTTGCTCCATCGCGAAGTCGTATTGTTTTTCATCGTGTACAACGTTTATCAGTACGTTCAAAACTTACAAAGACATGACTCCCCTACAATATCGTCAATCACACCATAAGAAAAAACGTTGAGGTTCATCATGTCCTCAACGTTTTTTCATTCCATTCTTCTCGTAATATGCCCATCCGAATCGAATCGTAGCGCTTCTCGTTCACGACACGCACTTGACGGATTCGACCTTCAAGTTGCATCCCTACTTTTTCAGCGACACGCATCATGCGTTCGTTCCCGGACCATGTCGTCAAGCCGACACGGACGACTGGTAGCGTCTCAAATAGATGCTCGGTCCATAGACGAAGGGCACGCGTCCCGACACCGCGATTCCAGCGGTCGGACTGATGCAAGATGATGCCCATCTCGAGCCATTCTCGTCCGGCATCCTCAAAATAATAAGAAACGGTCCCATATACGGTTCCATCCACTTCAATGACCCACATGTCATCTTTTTGGATGAGCGACTGCTCGATTTGCTGAAACTCTTCGTAGGACATCGCCTTGTGTTCAAAGTAAGGGGCGTCCCACTGTTTCCACTCCGGTGTCGCATCCCGATAAATCAATTCCCATAGTCGTGATAAGTCTTGTTCTTCAATCGGTCGAATGACCACTTCATTGTCTTGTCGCATCTTGTCTTCCTCTCTAAAGATCGTCCTTACTTTATTCGTGTGTCCCGTTCGAATCCCCTTTTTTTCGCTTGCGCCAAATGAACGCAAGGATTAAGACAATCAAACTCGCCATGACGGAAGCGATCGCAATTGGACTCGAATCGGTCATAAACAATTGTCCGATGGAGACAGAATAGGCAAGCCCGAACGATGTAACGAGTTTTGCGCCGAACGCGATGCCCGCAAAACGTGGGAACGGCACACGGCTGAATCCGGCCGCAAGACAGATCACCTCGTCCGGTAAAATCGGAATGATGAATAAGATGAGCAAAATGCCAAGACCATACTTCTCGACATATCGGTCGTACGTCTTCAACTTCTCCTCATCGACCCAGCGGATGATCCGTTCACGACCGAACCGGGCCAATCCATACATGACAAAGATACCAAGCGTGGTCGAAATGCTCCCGACTAAAGCGGCTCGAAACGGTCCGAGCGCGACACTTCCAATCGGCACACTGACCGCTTCCGGGACCGGCAAGGCAATCGGCTGTAAAAAGCTGAATGCTGCGAACACCCAGACCGCCTGTCGTTCATATTGCTCTAATAGACGATCTAATCCGTATGTGTCATAGAGAACAAGTCCGAACGAGACGTAATAGACGAGAACGAAAGTCAAGAAGAGAGAGAACGTAATTTTCCACATCTGTTTTAGGATGACGTTCGAGCCGTCCCGAATCGCCCGTAGTAGTCCGACCGAGAGTGCGAGTAAGACAATGCCCGTCCAACCGAGCTGGTACGGTAATAGGAGGGAAGGCAAGACGATGAACGGCAACAGACTGAGCGCCACGAGCCCCAATCCATATCCAAGATAAATCGAATGTCGTTCTTTCATGAGACATCACCCTCTCCCCGTTCTACTTCTAGTGTACCCAGAAAGTGAAGGGGATGTATCCTGCCAAGGGCACCTTCCATCTCATGCTTTTGATGTAGAAAAATACCTATAATCTTTTGTTCACAAATCAATTCTCAAAACTGTTTTAAGTCACCACACACTTTCAGTCATTCGTCAAAGGAAAACCCATATTTTCTTGTCTCGTGAACCTGGAATAATTTTACACGTTCTCTATCTTTCATTATTGTAAATTAAAGGAAAAAGATTTATTATCAATATACATATAATGAATATTCTGAAAATAAAAGGAGCGATTTGATGACTTCATTCATTTCTATTAGTGAGTTGGTTCATACGTTTAGTAACTTAGGGCACAATGAAACAATCATCGATCAATTAGATTGTGTATTTAGTAAAAATGAAATCACAGCTATCGTGGGGCCATCTGGATCTGGGAAATCTACTTTGCTCAGCCTGATTGGCTCTCTAGAGAAACCAACTTCAGGCACGATAACGTTTGACGACGTTGATTTGAATAAATTGAATAATGCTGAGTTATCCTCTTTTCGCTTTGAAGAAATCGGATTTGTATTTCAACAATTCCACCTCTTACCGTCTTTAAGTGTTTTCGAAAATGTCATGGCTCCTTTTTTAACGAAAAAAGTGGACTTCAAGAAAGAAGAACGTGTTAAAGAAGTGATTCACCAGGTCGGATTAGAGACCAAGTCCCATGTCCTCCCTTCTCAACTATCAGGAGGTCAACAACAACGAATCGCAATCGCGCGTGCGATTGTCAATCGACCAAATTGGATCCTTGCGGACGAACCGACTGGAAATCTAGATAGTACAAACAGTGAGCTGATCTTTGATTTATTAGTGGACCTTCATGAAACTCAACAGTGTGGCCTTATTTTCGTGACACACGATTTAGATTTGGCACGTCGAGCCAATCGAATCATTCATATGCAAGACGGTCGGATTATAGAAGATCAAAAAGGAGAGCGTGTATGTTGACGTTCATCCTACAATATTGGCGAAACCAAAAGGCAAAACTACTTTTATTATTGATTGGCGCTTTGATTATTGCTACAGGTTTGAATCTTATCTTTAAATTGAATGAAACAAACAAAGGTGTGGTGGAAGAAACACTTCAAAAGCGCTGGTCGTCTGCCTATGATATTGTAGTTCGTCCTTCGACAAGTAGACTCACTACTGAAGAGTATGACCTTCTTGAGCCAAACTTTCTGAATGGGATTGTAGGGGGGATTACATTTGAACAATATGAAAAAATAAAAACGATGGAACATGTGGATGTGGCTGCTCCTGTCGCAATCATCGGGTATACGCAATTAAATGTGAATTTACCGAATATGCTAAAGATACCTGACGAAGGACTATTCCGTCTGACGCATCGTCAGTTCGATGAGACAGGTTTAGAGCGAGAAATGATATCAGAGGAAGTTGTACATATTGCGAACGGAACGAATGAACTCTTGCCGCGGGGAATCGGATTGCTTCCTTTTGACCAGGTTGGAAACGCCGTCACTCCAGGGAGCCTCAATCTAATCGTGGCGGTTGACCCTGATGAGGAAGCCAAGCTTGTTGGTCTCGATCAAGCGATCACCTCTTCCTCTTATTTTTCAACTGATGATCGAGCAGTGTCCTTAAGCAGTGAACAAAAGCATGTCCGAATGCCTATTCTTGTCAACCCTGCCTCGTTTAATAATGGGTATCATGAGTATGAACTTGAACAATTAGATGTACCCTTCTCATCATCTGATGACCAGAAAAAAGTATTACAAGACATCGCGTCTGAATCTGACTTATTACGTTACGACGTAAAAAATATTCAGTCGTTGAGCATTCCATCGAAGGACCTTGAAGCGATTTATTTTAACCAACTGCAAGGAAAGAAGACATCGAACTATCCGGGTGCTTTGATCAATGAGGGATCTCAACTCATCTTCAATTCAGGTTCCTTAGAAATGAAAGAGATAGACAGTCCTTTTCCGGAGCGATGGGGACATGCTTTTCAAATCGATAGTCAACCCATTTCATTTACAAATAAATGGCTTCCTCCATCCATTTTACCGAAACAAGGTTTTAGACCAGTGAACAGCATGGAGGTCCAAACGACGCTTCCGGAATCCGATGACCTCATTTACTTAAGCCCGGTCCTTGATTTTGAAGTGGTCGGGACGTTCGATCCAGAAAAAATCGCGGTCTCCAAAGATCCATTGAATGAACTCCCTATGGAAACGTACCGTCCCGCGTCAGCCGATCTTGTGCTTGATCAAGATGGCTCACCACTCAATCCATCTGTGAACATCAATACCTCTGGAAATCCAGCTGGACTGCTGACAAACTCACCAAGCATTATCACAACTCTAGATGCCGCTCGTCTCTTAAACGGAGAGAAGTCCATTTCTTCGATTCGCATCAAGGTAAACAATGTTGATACATTGAACGAGGCATCGGAGGCAACCTTGCAGGAACTAAAGGAACAGATTGAAAGAGACACAGGTTTAATTGCCACAGTCACAACGGGATCTTCCCCGCAACCTGTGATCACAAAAGTCGTGAAAGAAGGAAATACGCTTGGATGGATCGAGCAGCCATGGATTCACTTAGGTGCAGCCATCACGATTTTCCGAGAGACAAGTGCAGGATATTCGGGTGTGGTCTTGTCCATTATTGGTGTGGCTATCATTTATGTATTGACGACAAGCTATATCACAATGCTCTCAAGAAGACGTGAATTTGCGATCCTACTCTCTTTAGGTTGGAGTCAGAAGGATTTGTACAAAATTATATATCTAGAATCGATCCTTTTAGCGGTTCTCGTTTCGATTGTGTCGCTAGCAATCGAATCCGCTTTCTTCATCGTGCAGGGAGAAGGGTTCAGTTTCTGGAACTGGTTCTTGATTACAACTTTTAGTCTTCTGATTTATCTGAGCGGGGCAACATGGTCAGCACTTAACATTAGAAAAATACAACCATATGAAGTAATTAAAGTTGGTGAGTACGCAAACACCTCGAGCTCTATCATTCCATTAAAAAACATAAGTTCTTTGGCGCTTAAGGAAATGGTGAGCAAGTGGCGTCGAAACTTATTGTCGGTGGCATCGATTGCTGTCCCGACATCCTTACTCGTATTTTTCGTTTATGTCACGTTCCATCTTCAAGGTGTCCTTTACACATCTTGGCTTGGACAATTTGTCGCTGTTCAAATCGGAACACTTCATTATGTAACAATAGGTGTGTCGGTATTGATTGCAATATTAACAACAGGAGAAATCATTTGGCAAAACGTTCAAGAACGTGAGCATTCTTTTGCTTTATTAAAAGCGATTGGATGGACAGATCACGCCATTCGTTATTTAGTTGTGATTGAAGGATTCATCGTCGGATTGATTGCTGGAATACTAGGTTTAGGTTTGTCTTATATCACCATCTATTTCGCATTTGGACTTATCCCCTGGACCAATGCGTATCTTGCTTTGTTAAGTTTACTTTTACCGACAATTGTAGGTGGGATAGCTTCTCTAATTCCAGCTTCAATTGCTTCTAAAGTAAATCCCTATGAGTCACTTAAAAAAATAGGTTGAGATAAATATGTCATGAAAAAAAGCCACGATCCATTTCAGATCGTGGCTTTCAATCACTTATTCTCCAAGTGACGCTTGGATGAAGTCATGGAATAGACGTTGTGGACGTTCTGGACGCGAAATCAACTCTGGGTGGAATTGTGATGCCACGAACCACTTGTGTTCTGGAATCTCAATGATTTCTACAAGACGACCGTCTGGGCTCGTACCTGAGAACTTGAAGCCTTCTGCTTCAAACGCTTCACGGTACTCGTTGTTGAACTCATAACGGTGACGATGACGCTCGTATACGAGCTCTTGATCGTATGCGGCGTGTGCGTTCGTCCCTTTTTCGAGTTTACATGGGTAGAGTCCGAGACGGAGTGTACCACCAAGGTCTTCGATGTCCTTTTGCTCTGGAAGAAGGTCGATGATTGGATACGGTGTCGATGGGTCGATTTCAGCCGTATGGGCACCGTCCAACTTCAAGACGTTACGGGCAAACTCGACCGTCGCGAGTTGCATCCCGAGACAGATTCCGAAGAATGGGACGTTGTTTTCACGAGCGAAACGTGTCGCTTCGATTTTCCCTTCGATCCCACGTTCTCCGAATCCACCAGGAACGAGGATACCATCAGCATCCCCAAGGATGTCCGAGACGTTTTCAGCTGTCACGTCTTCTGCATTGATCCAGTCGATGTCGATGTCCGCATTGAATGCATAACCCGCATGCTTGAGCGCCTCTGCGACTGAGATATACGCATCACGCAACTCGACATATTTCCCGACGAGTGCGATTTTCACTTTCTTCTCAAGGTGTGTGACCGTGTGAACGAGCTCTTTCCAAGCCGTCATGTCGGCAGCCGGTGTGTTGAAACCGAAGTAGTCGTTGACGAGTTGGTCCATTCCTTGTTTTTGGAGGTTGAGTGGTACTTCGTAAAGTGTCGACGCATCTTGTGCCTCGATGACCGCCTCTTTACGCGTATCACAGAAGAGTGCGATTTTCTCACGCATGTCTTCCGGAATGTCGTGCTCTGTACGGAGAACGATAATGTCTGGCTGAATACCGTAGCTGCGAAGCTCTTTGACGCTGTGTTGCGTCGGTTTCGTCTTCATCTCACCTGCCGCACGAAGGTAAGGAACGAGCGTACAGTGAACGTACATGACGTTCTCTTTCCCGATGTCATTTTTTACTTGGCGAATGGCTTCGATGAACGGAAGAGATTCGATATCCCCGACTGTTCCACCAATCTCTGTAATGACGACATCAGCGTTCGTCTCACGACCTGCACGGAAGACACGGTCTTTGATTTCATTCGTGATATGTGGAATGACCTGAACCGTTCCACCGTTATAGTCTCCACGACGCTCTTTTTTCAAGACAGTCGAATAAATGCGTCCTGATGTGACGTTCGCGTTTTGCGATAAGTTGATGTCGATGAAACGCTCATAGTGTCCGAGGTCAAGGTCAGTCTCAGCGCCATCATCTGTGACGAATACTTCTCCGTGTTGATACGGGCTCATCGTACCTGGGTCGATGTTGATGTATGGGTCAAACTTTTGAATCGTCACGTTGAGTCCTCGATTTTTGAGTAGACGCGCGAGTGAAGCTGCCGTGATCCCTTTACCGAGCGAAGATACTACCCCGCCTGTTACGAAAATGTACTTTGTCATGTTTCTTTCTCCTCTCTTGAATACCAACCATCGGGAAACGAAAAAACAAAAAAAGCAAAAGTGCCCCCGTGAATGGAGGACACTTTTGCTGCATCGTTACGTGCTAAACTAGCCCATGACTAATTTACGCCAGAGACGATACAGTCGTCAAGATATTATTTTTTCTTTTTTTCAAGTCGGTGAAAACGACTAAAAAAGAAAAAGAGACACGCCTAGCCGGGCGCAATGCCCGGCTTTTTGCGGTCTCTTATAAATCATCCTCGTCTTCGAGATCGAGGTCGTCGTCCAAGTCATCGTCCTTGAAGTCATCAAGGCCTTCTACTTTTTCTTCTTCGTCCTCATCGTCAAATTCAGATGAATCATAATCTTCTACTTTTGCGAATACATCCAAGTCATCTTCGATATCGACGATGCCTTCGTCTGCTTCTTCGAACTCTTCTTCGAATTCGTCAAGTTCACCACGTTGACGTGCTTCGATGACGAGATCCTCATCCGACTTGTCGAATGGGTACCAAACGCGAAGCGCCCAACGGTTTGCTCCCAAGTTGACGAACAACCCGTCGATGTTCAAATCGGTGTAAAGTTGTGCGATTTTCTCGAGCTCTTCTTCTTCACTCGCAAACGTATAGTTTTGCTTGATTTTTTCGCGAATCTCATCAAAAGAAACAGGCTGCTCGCCAGTTTCTTGGAGAAGTTCATAAACGAAATCAATCAACGATTTATTCATTAAAGGACACTCCTTTTCCGTCACTAGTTAAACATCACTCCTCATTATAAACAAAAGCGATATGAAAAAGCTAGAGGAAATTATGATTCATTGGATACCTCGGTTCGAATACGGAACCAATAGACAGTGATCAACCCGATATTGAACAACCATGTCAGTCCCAAAACGCCGAACATCCAACCTCGCGGGATTTGAAACGACAATTCCGCATTGACGGTCTGTCCAACGTACAAACCGTATCCTAACAAACCGACCATCAAAAATGAGTAGGACACGACCATCCCGAACCGCTTCCATAATTGGAGAAGTAATGATGCGAACTCTTTATTTTCACCATACTCAACAAATAGATACGTGTGACTCACATTAGAATACATCGTCTGTGTATATCCGCTTACGAACAATACCGGTACAAACGCAAGCGGATGAAGAAATCCAAGGAAAAACACAACGGATGAAATCAGTAAAACGAGATAAGGGTGTCGCGCGAAATCATAGATGCGACTAAACAGAATCCACCCGATTACTCCCGCTAAAAACGGGACGAACACATAAATGAGGAGTACTTGAAATGAATATAAGGAAAGACTTACAAATACTGCCCCAATCAACGTCCAACCGCCGAACAATCCGATGACAAATGACAATAATTGAACTTGGCGCGTCCGACTCGCCCCAATGAAGGCGCGAACTCGTTTTTGGAATAACAACCAGCCCACATATGCTAACAAAATAATCATCAGACTAAACACTTCGATGTAGCCTCGCGCTCCTTCTAAAAGACTGAGCAGACGACTAATCAACGTAAAAACGGTGACCGCGATGAAAGCGCGGAGAAAAGAATGCGTGTCAAACTGCCATGTCGCAGATTTTTGAAGGGGCAACTTTCGTACGAATAGCCACGGCAAAATGAGACTCACTAAGAATAAGGCGATGGCAAGATTGTACGACTGCGTCAACGCATAAGAGAACACAGCGATCCAGCCGACTAACGCGAGGACTAATGGTAATGAACTGCCACTCTCTTCATTCGAGTCAGCTTTCGCAGCAGGCTTCAATTCATTCAATTGCGATAAAATCGTCGTCATGATGGTACCGACTCCTATCGAGCCAACACCTACCAAAAATGCGCTCCATTCAATGGCACGATCAAATGGAAGCACAAAACACACGAGACCGACCAGAAGGACAGACAAAGCCATTAAAAACGTATCCTTTGAACCGCGTCGACCAATGACATACACCCACAATAACAGACCAGACATACTCGCCACATAAAAAATCAGGAATGGAATGAGACGCCCAACCCCTTCTTCGACTGCCATGATGGATAAAAACAAAATTTGGGGAAGGATTTGGCTACTGAGCGCACTGACAATCGTGAGAAGAACAATCCACTTCTTCATCGCTGTCCCTTCTTTCCTCTCTTTGAATCGCATCATTTTTCTTTTCCCGTTGCGCGAACAAAAAAACAAGGCATGAAGTTGATTCATGCCTTGTTAGCTATTATTGAACAACCGGTTCTGGGATCTCGATGGCTTTCAGCGAGCGATCGAGTAATTCGACGACGTCGAACGTGCCGACCGTCTCATCGACTTCCTTCGCTTTCGTTCCATCAGACAACATCGTCAAACAGTACGGACATGCTGAACCGATGACTGTCGGTTTCGTTTCAAGCAATTGTTCTGTCCGAGCCACGTTGACACGTGTCCCGACTTTCTCTTCTTGCCACATGAGACCACCACCAGCTCCACAACACATGCCGTTTTCACGGTTACGTGTAGCTTCGACGAGTTCGACACCCGGAATCCGTTCGAGGACGAATCGTGGTGCATCATAAATGCCGTTGTAACGACCGAGGTAACAAGAGTCGTGATAGACGACACGCTCGTTCACTTGAAGGTCAGGCTGAATTCGACCTGTATCGAGCAACTCGGCGAGCAACTCCGTATGGTGATACACTTTCACACCATCAAGTCCGAAGTCTGGATACTCGTTTTTGAATGTGTTGTAGGCGTGCGGGTCGACCGTGACGATTTTCGTCACCCCATACTTCTCAAACAATTTAATGTTCGCTTCGGCGAGTTCTTGGAAGAGTAACTCGTTTCCGATTCGACGAGGTGTGTCCCCTGAGTTCTTCTCTTCGTTTCCGAGGATGGCGAATGAGACGCCCGCCTTGTTCAAGACGCTCGCAAAGCTCTGCGCGACTTTTTGGCTACGGCTATCGTAAGAGCCCATCGCGCCGACCCAGAAGAGGTATTCGAATTCTTCGCCTGCTTTTTTCTTCTCTTTCGCCGTCGGAATGACGAGTTCTGTATCCTTGCGCCAGTTCTCGCGTTCTTTCCGGTTCATTCCCCACGGGTTTCCTTGACGCTCGATGTTTGCGACCGTGCGCTGCGCCTCCGGATCCATCTTCCCTTCCATCATGACGAGGTAACGACGAAGGTCGATGATTTTATCGACGTGCTCGTTCATGACCGGACATTGATCTTCACAGTTTCGGCACGTCGTACACGCCCAGATTTCTTCTTCCGTGATGACGTTGCCGATCAATTCGTCTGCGACGAGCATATGACCATCTTGCGCCGCTGCTGCGATTTCAGCACCTTGCGTGTTTTGGAACATGAGTGCCGGTGCCCACGGTGATTTTCTCGTGACCGCCGCACCTTTCATATTCATATGGTCACGAAGTTTGACGATCAAGTCCATCGGTGACAACATCTTCCCAGTTCCCGTTGCCGGGCATACATTCGTACAACGTCCGCACTCGACACAAGCGTACAAGTCGACGAGTTGCTTCTGGTTAAAGTCTTCAATCTTGTTGACCCCGAAGACGATTTCTTCATCTGATTCTTCTGCTTCTTCCATCGCTGAAAAATCAACAGGTGCCAAGCGACCGACTTTGTGTGTGCGTCCGAGCCAGACGTTGAGCGTCCCGGCAATCAAGTGCGCGTGTTTGCCTTGCGGGATGTAGACCATGAAGCTGAGTAAGAATAAGAGGTGCATCCACCAAAAGACGACGAACAAGGCGAAAGCGACCGGACCTGGTACCCAAGCAAACGCTGAACCGATGAGTGTCGCGACCGGTTCACCCCACATCGGAAGCTCTTCCTTATAGACAAGGTAAAACCCGTTCCCGAACAAGACGGAAACCATCAACCCGCCGATGAAGATGAGGGCGAGACCTGCTAAGAAGTTTCGTTTCAAGCGCACAAGTTTCTCGACGTAACGACGGTAGAATCCCCAAACGACCGCGACGAGAATCATGAGCATGACGATTTCTTGCATGAACGTGAAGATCGGATAAAGTGGACCGAGCGGGATGTGTGGGAAACGTGTTCCGACCGCTAGTCCTTTCCAAATAAAATCAATCGCCCCGAATTGGACGAGGATAAAACCATAAAACATCATGACGTGAATGGCGCCACTCTTTTTATCCTTCAACAATTTCTTTTGACCGAACACGTTGATCATGACTTGTTCGAGTCGTTCTTTGTTCGTTTGACTCCACTCTGCCTTCTTCCCGAGCTTGATGAATGTATAACGCTGGTGAACCAGCGAAGCAAATAAATACACCCCATAGCCGAGGACGAGCAAGAATAGAATCCAGTTGACGATCAAAAATGTAGACATCCCCAAAACTCCCCCTTTTGAAAACGGATTCAATCTTGAATCCAGTATATCAAATGATGAATGAACAGTCATTCATTTTTGTGAAGTTCTCGTCAGAAGTTTAGAAGATGTTTCAAGGTGAGCAATAATCCCCCATAACTGCATACGGCCAATATGAATGTGCGGAAGTGCAGATTTCGGTCGGACGGGAGTTCAAACTTCACGATATTGAGAATCATCGCACCGGCCACGAACGCAAAACAGAGCGCTTCGACGTGCGCGGGCAAGTCAATCCAGCGTGAAAAGAACCCACCGAGCAAAATCCCACCACTCAACAAATAGCGTCCTTGTCGCATATAACGTTCTCCATAGTGCCGGTTCAAGTCATGCCCGAGCGCCAAAAAGTGGACACCGAGCGCCGTCGCATAGAAGCTTCTCGCAACGAACGTCACGGAGTCCGCCGTCACCACATACGCTGAAAATGTCATGTATGCCGTGAGGAGCGTCACCTGTAGCCAATACGAAACGGCCCGATCGACCGCCTCATCTTGGAAGTGAGGGGTCCGAACGAACCGCATCGTACCGTAGAATAACGTAAACCCAATGAGACTGACGATGTAGATCTCTGAAGGTAAGGCCAGATTCAACCAATCGACGCGAAGCGTGTCCTGGCGTTTATTCAACGACGGCAAGAGATACATGAAGAAGTAGGTGATGGCGACCCCGCTCGAGAAAGAGAACCACTTCTTTGAAGGAACGGTCTCTTCCCGGAACAAATAGATACCGAAGAAGTTAATCAGCGCCAAATAGATGATGATCCAGTTCGCCATCTCATCTTCACCCTCTCAAATCAATCCAAAACCGCTCGACAATCGTCCCGTCTTCTTCCGTATACGGTGTGTCCGCCACGCCCCCATTGTTTAAAATGACTTGACGGGAAGCAACGTTTGTCCGGTTACACGTAATGAGTGCACGCTCAATGCCTAGCTCCTTCACTTTCTCAAGCGCAAGTTGTAATTGAATCGTAGCGAGTCCCCGTCCGCGCGCACTCGGTTTCACTCCATATCCGACATGCCCGCCAATCTTCAAGAGCGATTCATTCAACTCGTGACGGATGTTCGCCGCCCCGAGGAGCTCCTCTCCGTCCGTGAGCCAATACGTCGTGCTCGGAACCCAGCCTTCCTCTATGTTCTCGCGCAGCTCTTTCTGACGTAACGTGTTGACGTATGCCTCGAAGTCTGTCGTTTCTCGGTCCACCGAGGTCGGGACGATCCGCTCATCCCGTTCGTACCATTCCTCTAAAAATGCGAGAATCTGTTCTTTTTGTTCGACAGATGTCTTGATTAGTCTTAACATCACATTTCCCCCTTTATTCATTTCCATTCGCGCTCTCTAAATTGATTTCCTTGTTCCTTCATCTTAGAGAACGGACACGCCATTTAAAATAGACGTCCGGAATGAATTGTGTCCCCTTTCAACCATAAAAAAAGTGCCATCCTGTTCGGATGACACTGTCGGTATGCTTATTCTTCAAGTCCAAGACGTTGCGGCATGTGTGGAGCAAGCTGTCTCGCTTCTTCTAACCGCCCTGCTTCAACGAGCGTATGGAAATGTAAGAACTGTTCGTGCGATGCATCGCTGATGGCTGCCAAATAATCGACGTACCGATCGTAGACCGCTTTGTCTTCTGGGCGTGCCTCGATGAGTGCGATATACAGGCGAACGGTGTCCTCTCCGTAAAGGAGCGGGAACTCATCGTTCAATTGAAGCAGTTTATCGATCGAATTGACATCGACACCGTTCTCCTGATCGTAGTGCGTGATGACATGTTCGGCATGGTCCTCGAGGCGACCGCGCCACTCTTCATACTCTTCTTCGTTCGTTTCGAGCATCTCGAACCAGTCTTCATTCAACATCTCTTCAATCTTGTTTACGCGTTCTGTAAAGTTCATCAGTCTTCTCCTCCTTCAAATGTCCACGTGACATGTACTTCATATATGCCAACATCTTCTTCATTCATGGACAACTCATATACGAACGTACATGATTCTTCTGACACATCGAGGCGCGATGTCGTCGTCGCCATCGTCATCGACATGTATGGATTCTTGTATAAGCTTTGCGTGAAGCGACCTTCGATGAAGGAGTGATTCATCTCAATCGGTCCTTTACAGATCAGCGCCAATCGTTCCGGCGTATACTTGATTGTCGTCGGGACCGGTCCGTCCTCTTGTTGTTGGTCAAACATTAAAATAAAGCCAGTCTTCAATGGATAGTATAAGCCGTCAGCCGAGAGTTCGATTGCCTCTGGCATGTCACTCATCCGTGTTGTTTGCTGGACACGCACGCGAAGTGGTTCAATCGCCATGCTCATCCCCCTTTCCGTCAACTCATCGTACCATATGTGGTAGGAGTCGTTCTATCGGGGGGCCCTTTTCGTTGAAACATATTCATTAAATAACTTCTCGAAAGTAACGCGGTCATTTTCATGCTTCGGTGTATAAATTGTCAATGTTAGCCCTTCCGATTCATTTACAGAAAAGCTGTTATAAGACAAAGTAAGAGGATTTCCAAAATCAGAATAAACTACTTTTACTCCTGAAGTATTTGATTGTAAATTATAGTCTTCCCACCACTCTTGAAACTCTTTACTATCTCTTTCTAGTTCTTGGACTACTTCGTTAAAGTCTAAATTATCCGAATATTTACCAAAGTTATAGCGAAAATTCGCCAATAAATTTTTGGCAATGCCTTCCCAGTCTGCAAAACGATTGCGATAGGATTCGTTCATAAACATTCGGTAAACGTTATTGCGCTCCAAGTTACTCATTTTAGAATAGTCCCCAAATAGAGCTGACGCTTCCTCATTCCATGCAAGTGTATCAAATCTTTCATTTGTAACGTACGCTGGTAAATAGGTTAACGAATTTAATACTATCTTCAATTCTGAAGGTACGTCTTGAGTAATGTGGTCTTCTGATGGCATTTTTTGATTCGCTAACTCAAATACATATTTTCTTTCCACGTCATTTAGTTTGAACGTGTTTGCTAAACTTTCAATCACTTGAATCGACACATTGATTTCTCTACCTTGCTCTAGCCAAGTATACCAAGTCAAAGATACTCCTGAGAGTAGCGCTACTTCTTCACGTTTCAAACCTTTCACCCTTCGATTTGACATGATTGAAATATCAAATTCTTCAGCTGATGATTGTTCTCTTCTCTTTTTAAAAAATGTCCCTAATTCTTTTCTTTTATCACTCATAAATTCTCCTTATCTTCATCTCTCTCCTATTAGTTTTCATAATAGTATAATCTGACTCCTTACTTAATTAACTAGAGGTACAATACACTAACTATATCTCACCGAATAAGGAGGAAATTTCTAAAATGAAGGCAGCTGTTTTACACAAACAAGGCGAAACTTTACTTGTTCAAGACGTCTTAGAACCTAAAGTGAAACCCAAAAGTGCAAAAGTAAGAATCACTTCAACTCATGTTCTGTCATTTACAAAAGATTTATTTAGTGGTGTGATGCCAGTTTCATTACCAACCCCGTACATCCCAGGACCTAGTGCGATTGGAATTATTGAAGAAATCGGAAGTGGAAGTCATGGTCTCAGCGTAGGACAACGTGTCTTCTGTAGCCCCTATATTACGTCGAAAGAGATACTCAATCAAGAACAGTCTATTCTAAAAGGATGGTTTGGACTCACTCCTGAGTCTGAATATCTACTCGACGAATGGAAAGATGGATCATTTGCTGAATTTGCGGTATATCCAATTGAAAACATTACTCCTATCGATTCTTTAGAGCAGTATGATGACCCTACATTGTCAACAATCAATTATCTTTCAATTGCATACGAAGGACTCAAAGCAGGGAATCTACAACCTGGACAGACTGTACTAATTAGCGGTGCCACAGGGAATATGGGATCAGCCGCAGTTTTGTCTGCGCTTGCAATGGGTGCTGAAAAAATATTTGTCCTCGGAAGAAATGAAGTTGAATTAAACAATTTACAAGCCATTTCCCCACATAGAATCAGTCCAATTGTTTTAACAACCGAAGATTTATATGAAGAACAAATTACTAATGTCGCAAGTCATGTCGATCTTGTACTTGACGCTCTAGGAACCGTATTAAACCCATTGATTACGTCTGCTACAATCAAATCACTGCGCCCTCGTGGAACAATAGTCTTTATCGGAGGCGTATTCGCAGACATCCCTGTACCTTATTATGAAGTTTTGACACGCGAAATTACAATTAAAGGTTCATTTATGTATCGACCGGATACGCCTAAAGAAATCATGAATATGATTCGTGCAAACACATTGCCAATGAATCATATTAAAGCGTATGCTTTCGCCCTTGAAAATATCAATGAGGCGATTGACCGAGCAGCGCAATTGAAGTCTTTAAACTTCTCTGTAGTCACCCCGCAACAATAATTCTTATTTTGAAGATTGACTAACCACCCACACTTCTCGTTGCCCCGTGTGGGTGGTTCTTATTAATTTATTGGCTAAATTTAAGAAAGGATTTGAAACATGAACGAACACAAAACATTATCAATGAATTTTGTTTATATATTATTTCTCTTGGTCCTATTCGTTGTTATGAACTCTACCATCTTTAATGTGGCACTCCCCACTATCGGTCAGGAGCTTGATTTAGGAGCAACTTCGCTTAGTTGGATTGTAACAAGTTATACTTTAATTACTGCAATCGGATCCATAATATATGGAAAACTATCGACTTACCACTCTTTGAGAACACTATTTTTCATTGGAATTACTTTTTTTGTTTTAGGATCACTGCTTGGTGCATTCAGTCAAACACTATATTTATTAATTTTTAGTCGCATTGTCCAGTCCATCGGCGGTGCTTCTTTTATAACACTTTCTTTCATCACCGTTAGTAGTTATTTTCCGAAACATTTACAAGGAAGAGCTTTCGGTATTCTCAATGCTGGAGTTGTGTTAGGTTCTGGTGTCGGTCCACTATTAGGCGGAATCATCACTGATTTTTTAGGATGGTCTTACATTTTTGTGTTCATGGTTTTAACTTTAGCCTTCTTGCCTTTTATTCGATTAATTCCAAGCACAAGAACTTCAAATGAATCTTTTGACTTGTTCAACATTATACTTGTCACAATCACAGCGGTAATCGCCTTGTTGTCTGTTAATGTATCTTACTATTTAATAATAATTGTTCCAATTTCATGTTTAATCACTGTTAAAAATTTAAATCGTACACCCGATCCATTTATTAATGTAACTCTCTTCAAAAAGAGTGAATTCAAATTTTTGTTATTCATTGGATTCGTCTCATATTCTTCAATCGTTGCTTCATTTGTTCTCATGCCGTTCTACTTGAGAGCAATTTATCAACTACAACCTCTAGAAATCGGGATTTTCATGCTAGTTGCTGCATGTTTCAGTGCGACTGCAAGCTTGATTATAGGTAAACGAGTTCAAAGGGATTTAATTGTACCAATATTAGCTCTAGGTTCGCTGATGATGGTGTCTGGCTTTTTATTAATCGGTCTATTGCAAACTTCCTTGATTATTCTTCTTATTTTTTACATTTTGATTTATATCGGTTTTTCTTTTATCCAGGTAACCTCTCTATTTTTCATCTCGGATATTTTTAAAGAAGAAAAATCAAAAAGTGAAGCAGTTAGTATCTTTAACTTCTTTTCTTTTTTAGGTATGGCTTTCGGTCCAGCATCTTACACAAAATTATTTGCACTTCTTTCCAGCGAAAAAATTATATTCTTAATCATTGCCAGCATTTCAGCTTTGAATTTTCTGTTCATTTATATGATCATCAGTCATCAATCTGACGTAAAAAAAGTTAAATAATTGATTCAATCCAATAATCTATTTTAGTTAACATCTGAGTATGATCTTTCTCTAAATTCGTATGCACTAAGACTCCTAGCGTCATCATATCTAAAATCGGTAACAGATCACGTGTGTTAGGATACGTAGCAAGCAGTTCGGTCGAGAGAATATTCTCTTCAATAATTTGTTGTCTCATATCCTGAAATAATCGTGTATATCTTGGCTCTTGAAACGACTTGCTAATGAATAAAAAGAGAAGACCATACTCTTCTTTTTTCTCATTTGCCGTTTGAATGAGTTCATAAAAGTAAGCTTTTACATTAGCTTTCAATGATTTAGTCGAATCTAACGAGAATGGTTCGAGCGATTCGTTCAATACACTCAAAAATGTTTCTTTTAACACCTCATCCAATCCACCGAAATGATAATAAAATGATCCTTTGCTCGATTTCGCATGTTGAATGATTTGGTTAACCGAGATATTCTCAATCCCTTTGCTCGCAATAAGTTGCCTCGTACTCTCAATAATTCGTCGTTTGGTCTCGTAAGCTTTCTTGGATGTCATATAACCTCCTCATTCTCTTCTAACAGTTTGTATTGTCGAAAGAACGATTCAAGTTCTCTCTCCCCAAATTGTTCGCCTAACCCATTCGTCGACATGGACAGCACAAAGAACTTGATCAAGTCTGCTTGATGCGGCCGAAATAACGCAAGGAAGCGTGCGAATAGTAGAATCGGTTGTGATGGTAAATGAAAAACACGCTCGCTTCTACCTTGAACACGCAACGCCAGTTTGGCAATCTCATCATACGTAAACGTTTGAGGACCCCCGACGTCAAACTCTCCAACCTTATGGAGACTTTGATGTACCGTAAATGCCGCCAAGTCACTCCCGTGGATTGGATTCATCCGCGCCTGTCCATTCCCCACTAAAAAAATCCAACCTGATTTCGCCATCTTCAATACATTCGTCAAATCAGAGAAGTATCCGGTCGGTCGAATCACTACGGAAGGAATACTAGAACGCTTGAGCTCATCACAAAATTTTATTTTTGCTCGTAAAATATTCGCGTCTGTCTTTTCTCCATGTAACACGTGAATGTAAGTAAATTTTTGAACCCCACTCTGTTCCGCTTCTTCTAATAAATGTTTATTCCCCATATAGTCTACATCATAAAAGGAATGGCCATATGCATTGCGCGTTAATCCAACCGCTGAGATGACAAGATCCATCTCTTTGCATACCCCTTGTATCGACTCGCGATTCGTCACGTCCCCTTCAAAAATCTCAACTGCACTTCGATCAATTGTTGGTGCATGATAGGGTCCGATGTCATCTAATTTTGATGCATCTCGAACGAGCACCCTCACATTCAGTCCATGCCTGACTAATTCATTTACCATGTAGCGACCTAAATATCCTGTTGCCCCTGCGACAAGTACGTTCATGTCATCCTCTCCTTTCATTTTCATACCGCATAACATAACCTATTCATAATTTTAGACCATTCAGTCTATTTTAGTCAAAAAGAAGGGATAAGGCATCAGCTGAATAAACTGACGCCCTATCCAGTTAAAACTTTTTCCAATTCCCTTCCGAAATCACATCAACCTTTCCTTCATTCACACGAATCGCGGTCTCGTCGTCAATCGCATAAGCAGGTGCCTGTAACGCTTCCGCCCACTCTGCCGCATCTCGTGACGTATTCTCCGGTAGCATCTCGTGGTCGAGGTGTGGAAAGATTGAGAAGTCAACAAACCCTAACGTCTCATCGCTCTGCTCATCAGATGAACGCCATCCGACAAATGCTTCCCCGATTCGTGGGGTCATCACCATACTGCCTGCGCTCAACCCGACATACACGCCTTCCCAAGATGGGAGTAACGCCGCCACCCCAGACTGTTTCATCCAGTGATGTAAAAACAGCGGATCGCCACCATTCACTAACAGGACGTCCGCCCGTTCAAACACTGGTCTCCATACCGATTCATCGATACTCGGGAGCGCGCTCAGTTCGAGCACCCCGATTGATTTCCAACCCAATTCACACATCGGTGTCGAGAAATCTCCGTTAAAAAAGTTCCATGCGCGCTGCGTTCCCCCGTTCAACGCATAGATGGCTGTCGGGATGCAGAGTGCCGTACACTCTTCAATCGGCTTATCCAATAACTCGAGAAGTGCTTGTTTGATGCTTTCGTTCTTTATGCCTGCTGACGTCAATAACAGTTTCATCTACGTCTCCTCCTTCTTCATCTCCCTATAAGGAGTTCGCATGAGTCGCCGTTATCCCCTTTTTCCAACAAAAAAGGCCGTAGACGATTTTTCGTCCACGACCTTGGAGTCCTGAAAAATTAGCTGATTTTATACACGCGACCTTCGAACGGCTTCAAGTGAAGAAGCGTCGATTCTGCATCGCCCTCGACCGGCATGTTGCTCAAGACGACATCTTTCGCACGAAGTGTCTGGTCCATATCGAACATCGTCTCTTTCGCCGTCAAGTTCGTGACGACAAGGTACTGCGTGTTCCCGAGCGTACGCGTATACGCATAGACTTCCGGGTGATCTGGTAAGACGACATCATACGCCCCGTATACAAACGTCTCATCGTCTTTACGAAGTTGAATCATCTCTTTATAGAAGTTAAAGATGGAGTCCTCATCTTCAAGCTGTGCTTCGACGTTGATGTCTGTATAGTTCGGGTTGATGCCGACCCACGGCTTCTCTGCGAACGTGAAGCCGGCGTTCGGAGCATCACTCCACTGCATTGGAGTGCGCGTGTTGTCGCGTGACGAGTTCCACGTGATGCGCATCATCTCGTCATGACTCTTCCCTTGCTCGACACCGATATAGTAGCGATTGCGTGTCGCGATATCGTCATATTGATCGATTGAATCGAATTTGACGTTCGTCATCCCGATTTCTTGACCTTGATAGATGAATGGCGTTCCTTGCATGAGGAAGTACATCATCGCGATCGACTTCGCGCTTTCTTTCCAGTAACGCTCGTCGTCTCCCCATTTCGAGACCGTACGCGTCTGGTCATGGTTTTCGACGTAAAGGGCGTTCCATCCGTCAGCTTCAAGTCCTTTTTGCCATTTCGTCAACACGTTCTTCAAGTGGACGACATCGAGTTTCGAATCGGCGTCCTCACTCCATAGGTCCATGTGTTCGAATTGGAAGACCATGTTCATCTTCCCTTCTTTTTCACCGACCCAAAGGTGCGCATCGTCAGGCGATACGCCGTTCGCTTCACCGACCGTCATGATGTCATGCTTATTGAACGTCTCGTCACGAAGTTCTTCTAAATAATCGTGAATCCCGTCCACGTTCATGTGCATCTCGAATGACGGTACAAAGTCGAGGTCGTTCGGGTTCGGCAAGTCGGCGAACGTCGGATTCTTGCGAATATGGCTGATCGCATCGACACGGAACCCGTCAATCCCTTTTTCGAGCCACCAGTTGATCATGTCGTATACGGCTGTACGCATCTCAGCGTTTTCCCAGTTGAGGTCCGGCTGTTTTTTCGAGAAGACGTGCAAGTAGTACTGCTCCGTCGCTTCATCGAATTCCCAAGCCGAGCCACCAAAGATTGATTCCCAGTTGTTCGGCTTCGATCCGTCTGGTTTCCCGTCGCGCCAGATGTACCAGTCACGCTTCGGATTGTCTTTTGAGCTCTTCGATTCAATGAACCAAGGGTGCTCATCCGACGTATGGTTGACGACGAGGTCGAGCAACAGTTTCATACCGCGCTGATGCACTTCGTCCAATAAGCGGTCGAAGTCTTCCATCGTACCGAATTCGTCCATGATGTCTTGGTAGTCACTAATGTCATACCCGTTGTCATCGTTTGGCGATTTATACATCGGACAAATCCAGATGACGTCAATGCCGAGGTCTTTCAAATAGTCGAGTTTATCAATGATTCCTTGAATGTCTCCAATTCCGTCTCCGTTCGCGTCATAAAAACTGCGCGGGTAAATTTGATAGGCGACGGCTTCTTTCCACCAGTTGCGTTTAAGCGTTTGTGTTTGTTCTCGTTGTAAAAGTTGCATGTGATCTAGATACTCCTTATCCCAAAACTCACTGCTCATCATTTATAATTATCTTATTCGTGCTGTGAACTTTATATCTTTAGCGCAATCGTTTGCACGACGCAATAAATTTATCTTACCAAAAAACATTCGATGATACAAAGATGTTTCATCAGCATACTCAACGTGTACCCTACACGATTTTGAAAAGAAATGAAAGCGAGGTGCTCCATCATGTTTCGATTGGCTACACTTGATGATTTTTCAGCTATCGACCAATTGATCGTAAAGAAAGCGAAAGAGTTTCAGGCAGCCGGGAAGTCGCAATGGGTCAAATATTTAGAGCCGAGTCGCTCGGATTATGTGCGACACGATTTAACGAAAGGGACTGTGTTTGTGTATGAACGTGACAATCAAGTCGTCGGTGCGGTCAGTCTCATCCCACCGACCGATTGGGACCATAACCTATGGGATAACGCGGACGGTGCCGTCTACTTGCACCGACTCGTCACGGACTTGAACGTAAAAGGAAAACGCATCGGCGAGCGTCTGATGCAGTACGCCCTCTCTCACACTGCTTCGACCGTTCGATTGGATTGCGTGGCAGACAACACGTTCTTGAACGGATACTATCCACAGTTCGGCTTCCACTATATCGGAGAACGGAACGGATTTTCGTTATTTGAAAAACAGGCTTGACCTTGACGTGACGTCAACCCTTACGCTTGTGCTAAGGAGGTGAAGGGATGTATACGATTCAACAACTTGCGTCACTCGCCGGAACGACGACACGGACGCTTCGTCATTATGACGCGGTGGGGCTCCTTGTCCCCACCCGAGACGACAATGGTTACCGACGTTATACGTCAAGCGACGCCGAACGTCTACAGCTCATCTTACTGTATCGAACACTCGACGTTCCGCTCGACCAAATCGGACAACTACTCGATGCATCGACGTTTGATCGAGTCGAAGTATTGAACGAACATGTCGAGGCGTTACGACAAAAAGCCGCCTATTTCGCGCAACTCGCTGAGACGGCGGAAGCGACCCTCACCTCACTCAAAGGAGGGATTCCGATGGAAGATAAGTCATTGTTCAAAGGATTGTCTTATGAAGAGATTCAAGCACATGAGGCAAAACATCAAGACGAGGTAATTGAGCGTTGGGGAGAGAATTCCGCTTATAAAACTGCGCAAGAACGAGCTGCGAAGCGATCGAAAGCGGACTGGGAGCAAATCAACCAGATGCAACTCGATTTGATTGCACCACTCGTCGATTTGTTTCGTTCACAAGTCGCAATTGAAGATGACCGCGTTCAATCGGTCGTCAGAGACAATCATCTGTTCATCCACACTCACTTTTACGATTGCTCGCTCGACATGTTCAGCGGACTCGGACAGATGTATGTAGCGGATGAGCGATTCACCGCCTATTATGACCGCTTCGAACCAGGTCTTGCGTCGTACTATAACGAAGCCATCCAATATTATTGTATCGCCAACAGTTAAGTCCAAGCCTCAGGCTTGGACTTTAATTTGTCGTCGATCTAGTTGTACGAGATCCAGTGTTTCGATGTGTCGGCGCAACATCGGCAAGACCGTGGTCAATTGTAAATAAGGATAGGTGGCAAAATTGTCGCTTCCGCCTTTATAGATGACCGCCCGATCGAGAACGCGCCATCCTTGTGTCGTCCATTGTTCGAGCGTCGCCTCACAAAAAGAAGGCACGGATTGAATCGCCCAATAGGCTTGTAGCTGCCCTTCCGCCATCGATGGACGAACGGTGATGATCGGGCATGACAACTGGTTCAAACGACTCGACTCGATTGGACCGGTTTCATGAATCACGAGCAACTTCGGTTCAAGTCGTTCGAGCCACATGAGCGTTTTGTCATCATTCAAGGATGAGACATGGATGAGGTGATGAGGAGGAATCGGAGAATCCTGTAATGGATAACGCTCTCTCACTTCTCGAATACGCGCTTGACTCGTCCATTTCATAAATGGCGTCGCCCATCGAATATATAGATGAGTCATCCACTGTTTGAGCGACTGCGGTCGATGTTCAGTGGGACCGTCTTCTTGAATGACATGTGTCACGCCTAAATCGCGGATTGCGTGATAAATATGCTTAGACGTTTCATGCTCACTAATCAGCAGAACAATCGGTCGAACCATATAGACGACACCTCCATCCCAGGATTATCCGTGTCCTTGTCGCGAAACATGGACTTGTTGATTACAATAATCCGCAACTTCTTCCATCGACAAACTCATCCATCCGTACTCTTTCTCAAGCACTTTATAATGTTTGAGAATAGCCTCAAGTATGTTAACGTTCTGTTGAATGTTTTTTCCAAAGTTGTGGGGATGCCACCACAGATGATAAAGTTCACCTCGTTTGGCGGCTTGTGTCATGCTTTGCTTAATTCGACGAAGCTTTAAAATTTCCGCTATACGTAAAGATGGAGCGTATGGACGCAGAAAACGACTTGATGGAACGTTGTATGGGTGAGTCTGTTGGATTGAATTCCATGTAGACGTATGATGCCCTGTCAAATTGATGTACGCATCAAGCAACCGAATCGCACGTCGTAATAGACCTTCATCCCCGCGGGCATCAGGATGATAGATACGATGTTGTTCGTTACCACGATATACTTCTATCCCTAGCATGCCCGCAGCTTCATGAAATGCTCCATCCGATTGATTCCGTGGGTATACTATGCTTCGAATCGGTAAGTTATGAAGAGCTCCCACTCGTTTTGCCGCTTCAATATCGGCTTTAAACGCTTCAACGGTAACACCTTGCTCTAAACATGATAGGTGTGAGAAAGTATGAGTTCCAATGGTTTGATGAGGCGTTTTCATAATTTGATCAACTAACGATTTTCCAAAATGGTACGGATCCGTTCGCTCATTTTCTCCAATCTGTTTCAACCATTCATAAGAGGAGTACTTAGGTTTAACATAATTCGGTAGACGTGTTGGTAAATGAAGAAGTAGTTCAGCTTTCGATTCAAAAAATAGAAATCCTACCGTAGACCATGTCACGTGCATGCCGTATGTCGTAAAGAGTTCCAGTAAACGAGGCACGACTTGACGAACACCTAAGATATTCTCACCGTACTCCTCTAGCGTGACCGCATCAAACGTACCCCAGTTCAGTTCGAAGTCTAGTGAGATGACAAACGCCCCATTCATTCGATTCACTCCCTCCCTCTCCCTTCTGATTCATAAATTCCAAGTTCATCAAGTGCGCTTTTCCATGAACCAAAACGTCTTGACACTTTTGCAACGCTCGGTTTCTGAAATCGCTTTGCCCATTTTTGATATGTGATTGCATTAAATGGCTTCAAAATACGATATGCCTCAAACAACGCTTGAACCATCTCTACTTTTTCGCGCTCTGGCTGAACAGTAAAGTGTTGTTCTTCTAAACGCTCGACCGCTTTGACGGCGAGACTCCACGACCCGAAATGGGTAATAATATCGCCTAATGAAGGAACACTTCGTCCTGATGCCCAGTGCCGATATTGAGCACTTGTCAGTTTTCCTTCTTTTGCCGATGCGAGCCGAAGTGCCTGAATCATATCCTGGGACTCGTATCGTCTAACTTCTAACAGTCCAGATGCTTTCAGGGCATTTGTCCACGTTCCATAAACAGATAAAATCTCGAGAAAGGTGGGAACGTCTCGATTTTGGCTCCATCGTTGATATTGTGTCACCGTGAGAGATGGAGTCAGAGATGCTGCGGTTTGAAGCGCTTGAATGATCTCTGCTTCCGTTTTCATTTCATTTCCTCCTTACACGCTTTTTTCTTTTACGAAATGGCGTGTATCTAGCACGGTCTGAATGACTTTCTGTTGTTCACCAATCGTCAAACTCGAGCTCGATGGTAAGCAAATACCGTTTTCAAATAAGTGACGACTCACGTCTTCCCCGTCAACCGTGACGTATTCGGCATCTCGATAGAGCGGTTGTAGGTGCATCGGTTTCCAGACTGGGCGTGATTCAATTTCGGCGTCGCTCAACTGTTGAATCAACTGATCACGGCTGGCGATGTCGCGTCCGACTTGCATGGCGGTCAACCAACGATTCGCACGAGAGAAAGGGATTTCTTGTTGATACGTGACATCAATCGTCGAAAACATTTGTTCATACCGACGAAAGACGTTACGTCGCGCCCGGACTCGTTGTTCGATGACCTCTAGCTGTCCTCGACCGATTCCTGCCGACACATTACTCAAGCGATAGTTGTACCCGACTTCTTCATGTTCGTAATGTAAAACGTTCTCTCTTGCTTGCGTTGCGAGTTTCAACGCATATTGGCGCTGACTGTCAGAGCCTAGCAATAGCATCCCTCCACCAGACGTGGTGATGATTTTGTTCCCATTGAACGAATAGAATCCGATGTCACCAATCGTACCGGTCATCTGCCCTTTCCAAGTCGCTCCGAGCGATTCCGCCGCATCCTCAATCAGTGTCACCCCAAACTCTTGGCAAATGTGACGAATCTCGCCAATCTTCGCGACTACCCCGTATAAATGAACGACGATGACCGCTTTTGGTAACTTTCCTTTTGTAGCGGCTTGAACCAATGCTTTTCGTAATGCTTCCGGTGACATGTTCCACGTTTCTTTCTCTGAATCGATGAATACCGGGGTCGCCCCGACATACAGAATGGGATTGACCGAAGCGACGAACGTGAGCGACTGACAAAAGATCACATCTCCCCTCTCGATTCCTAACGTCAACAACGCGAGATGGAGCGCCGCTGTGCCAGAACTCGTTGCGAGTGTATGCGGGTGATCAACGTACTTGCCAAGTTCTTCTTCAAAGGCGTTAACGTTCGGACCGAGTGGCGCAATCCAGTTACTTGCGAATGCTTCTTCTACATAAGCCATCTCTCGTCCGGACATGTGCGGTTTTGATAATAAAATAGTCATGTGCTCATGTCCTCCTTCATCATCGTTTGATAGGCGTTGTACCAATCGATTGTCTTCCTCAACCCCTCGTGGAGTGGGGTACGTGGTCGAAATCCAATCATCGCTTCTAGCGTAGGCAAATCTATTTCTTGAAAGACTTGGTCACGCATCGGTAGAGATACATGGACCGGTTGATGCATCTGGTGTCCGATTTCCGTAAGCAGCGTTTGGACGTGTACATAATCCGAGGCATCGATTCGGAACTGTCCAACGATTGGCAAGCCTGACTGAATCAATTTGATGACACGAACGACGGTTTCGACCACATCATCGATATAAGAGGCTTTTACAATATCCGTTGCATAGTATCCAACCATACGATGACCTTGATCGATGGCGAGTATCGCTTTCGAAAACAAGGTTGTCGAATCATCCCAAGGTCCGTATACGTCCTCTGTCATCAGATGAAGCGCTGAGGAAGAATGACGAGTCTGTTCCATCGGAAGGTCGAACGTGATGAACGACTTGATTGACACCCGACTTTTTTGATTCATAACAAGCTGCTTCACTTGTTCGTAACGCTCTATTTGGCGATGCTGATAAACGTTAGATGTTCCATTGCATAAGATGACGTGATTCGGTTCATACATCGTCACGATTTGGCGCATATGTGGCTTATGGGAGACATCCGTTCGAATGAGATGAAACAAGGGATGAGACAAGACGTACAATCGTTGTCTTGCAATTTGCGCTTTCGCTTCTCCTTCATCATCAATCCCAATTACTTCGTATCCGTCTTTTAGTAGTCGCCTGGCAAGATGAAATCCTTTGAACGTGGACACACCGATCACCATGACACGGTCCATTGCACTTCCCCCTTTAATTTCCATCGACGACCCGGATGCGCACTTGCTGGGCTGGGATAAACTCGAATCCACTTGCAAAAATTCGTTGTAAGTCTCGATCAATATCGTTACTGTTCGCGACAAACAATAATGCGTCTGTCAGTGCCGGACCGTTCTGTCGGAAGTGTTCAATCAACCGCAGGATAGGAGCGACCGATGTGAAGGGACGGGTGCAACCGACAAAGATTTTCGGGAAAATATTCGCCTCTGGGTCGAGTTCGTTTGTAGCCAGCAATTCTTCATATAACTTTTCACCCGGGCGAATCCCCGTCACTTCAATCGGAATTTGATCGATGGTAAACCCACTGAGTTCAATCATCTTTTTCGCTAAATCGATAATTTTGACCGGTTCTCCCATATCGAGCACGAAGATTTCTCCACCTCGGGATAACACACTCGCTTGAATGACGAGTCGACTCGCCTCTGGAATGGTCATGAAGTAACGGGTCATCTCTGAATCCGTTACCGTGACCGGTCCTCCTTGAGCAATTTGTTCTTTGAAGAGAGGGACGACCGAACCACGGCTACCGAGAACGTTACCGAATCGAACGACAGCGAAAATCGTATCGCTTGAACGCGCTTTTTCCTGAACGATCATCTCGGCGATTCGTTTCGTCGACCCCATGACGTTCGTTGGATTGACCGCTTTATCGGTCGATACCATGACAAATCGATCGACCCGATATTTCGAAGCCACATCGACCATATTCTTTGTACCATAGATGTTATTTTTGACTGCTTCAAGCGGGTTGTCTTGCATGAGCGGAACGTGTTTGTGTGCCGCTGCATGATAGACGATTTCTGGACGATACGTTTGAAAGACGTGTTCGAGTCGCTCTAGGTCTTGCACATCCCCGATCACCGGATGAAGTTTCGTCTCGAAACCCAGTCCGTTTAACTCTTTTTCAATTAAATAAATGCTGTTTTCTCCATGTCCGAAAAGGATCATCTCGGCCGGTTTGAACTTAATCAACTGACGACAGAGTTCCGAACCGATCGATCCTCCAGCTCCTGTCACGAGGACCGTTGCCCCTTCCACATGTTTCGAGATACCTGAAATATCAAGTTGCACCGGTTCTCGCCCTAACAAATCCTCGATTTTCACTTCGCGAATTTCGTTAATCGACACGTTTCCGGTCGCAAGTTCGGACAACATCGGGAGTGCATGTGATTCAACGCCAGTCTTTTCAATCCGTTTCAACAATTCAATTCGTCTCGCGTGCGCAAGACTCGGGATAGAGAAAATGACGACTTCGATTCCTTGTTCTTCGATGATGCGCTCTAAATCGTCTGTCGTACCGAGAATCGGGACACCGTGTACATATAAGGAGGCGAGCATCGGATCGTCATCGATAATTCCAACCACATGGAGGACGTTCGTCCGATACTCTTTCAACTCACGTACGATGAGCTGTCCAGAGTTCCCGGCCCCGATGATCAGTGTTTTCCGACCTTGCGGAGCAGGATGCGGCTTGAACGTATGCAAGACGTGATGACGGGCCAAGAAACGCGTGAATAAAATCATGTTGAATGCTAGCAGCCCTTGAACCGCAATCATGACACCGAGCCCGCGTCCGAATTGAAACTGGTTGTAGGCGAATAGAATCAAGTCGCTGCTAACCAACGCAATGGTTACTTGTTTCATTTCATGGATTGAGGCGTATCGCCAATCGATTCGATGAATTTTCAAAAGCGCCCCGACAAGCATGAAGCTAAACATTTTGATTGCCACCATCAGTAACAAATCGTATGTTGTTGCTGTGAACGGCATCACTTTCGAAAATAAAATATCAAACGTCATATATAAGACGATTGAGACGATTGCGATATCGACGCAGAAAAACAGTAAGTTTCTGCGATTTCTTCGATATACGTTGACGAGTGTAGCCATTGTGTATTGCACCTCCAAATGTCTAAGTTGTGTAATCGTGTTGGGTATGGTGTGCGAAGAATACGTTGATGCTAGTAAACTACCCGAGTCGTTGTAACAAATTTAAGGATAATGCGAGCTTTTTGTTATTAATGAAATCGCTGTAACAAATAAGTTCACAAAGTTATTCTCATCTTTTCCTTCACATAATGAATAATTTTCTTCCGAGCGGGAATGGAAAGAACATACCAAATAAAATTGGGTGTTGTTGACAACTGTGTTTTGAATGAAAAGGAGGAACCTGTACCGCATCGCTGTTTGACTTCTGTACGACCAATCTGACAACATACATGTTCATTCACACCAAGAGACCTTCTGAGACGCCCGTGAGCGTTCACACAAAAGGAGAGACACCAAGATGAAAAAATGGACACGACCTCAAATCGTACAAGCTTTGCAGTTGGCTGCCCAAGAATACGCAGAACTTGATTCCAAACAATACAGCGTTTGGTCTCATGACAAGAATGTCCCTTCCCTTTCCACCGTCATCCACCAATTTGGTTCGTGGCGCGAAGCCCTCGTTGCAGCACAGATTAAGCTTTCGTTTCATTATTATTCAGACGAAGATATTCTACGCGCGTTAAACAAAGCCGCAGAAGAGCTCACGCTATTCACGAGTCAAACGTACCGAGAATGGTCAAAAGTGACACGATCGCCTTCTCTCACCCTCATCAGTAGTCGCTTTGGTTCATGGTCGAATGCACTCCGAGAAGCGAAACTTCAAACAACGGCCGCCAAAAATAGTGAAGAACGCATCATCCAAGCCTTGATTGAAGCATCGGAAGAACTCGAACGCCTCACTTCTCAACATTACGCGGTGTGGGCGCAAGAACGCGGCTATCCGACCGTTGCGACCATCGCTAGAAAGTACGGTTCTTGGAGCTATGCTCTTTTCGTATTGGATATCGCTCCACCGAAACGGAAATGGGATGAAGAGGATGTGATTGAAGCGCTCCGGCTCGCGAAAAAAGAATTGCCTCATTTCAGCATCCTCCACTATCGAAAATGGGCGGAAGGACGAAACGTGCCGAGTACATCGACGATCAACGTCCTCTTTGGAAGCTGGACGGCCGCTCTCAAATGTATGGAAGCGCAAAAAGTGACACAATGATGCTCAACGAACACACAAAAAGCGCCGACTCAAGAGGAGTCGACGCTTTTTTCATGTGACGATTGCAATGTACAACGGAATACCAATCAACAAGTTGAACGGGAACGTGACCGCAAGGGAGAGGGTCAAATAAAAGGATGGTTTCGCTTCTGGGACCGAAGCTTGTAGCATCGCAGGCGCGGCGATATACGAACCGCTCGCCGCTAATGTCATAAGAAGTATCGTTCCTCCTTCCGAAAGACCAGCGACACCCGCCGCCAAAAAGCCAACAAGTGCCCCAATCAACGGGAATAACATTCCCATGGCAACGAACTTCAGCCCATACGTCGGCACCGTCTTCAACTGTTGTCCGACTTTTACTCCCAATCCTAATAAGAAGAGGAGCAACACCCCTGGGAACAAATCCACAAAGAACGGTTTGAGCGGAGTCGCGTCTGGTGTCACGAGTCCGACCACAAGACCTGCCAGCATAAGCAAGATGCTCTTCGAAAACAAGCTATCCCGGAGGACAGACAGCGAATTCGTCTTACCCGATGTCGCCGTGATCCCCATCACCTGCGTTTGGTTATATAACAGTAACGCCACAATCAGTCCAGGGATTTCAAGAACGACGACCAATGTCGTCATGAACGGCTCATATCCAATCCCAAGTCGCTCAAGCTGCGTTGACGCGGCCACATAGGTCACGAGCGAGACGGAACCAAACGTCGCAGCCATGGCAATCCGTTCGTGGAAGGTAAACTTCAGAAGACCTCCTGCGAGAAAAGCGAGGAGCGGTAATAAAATCCCAATCAACAGCGTCACCGTCAATGGCAGGGCAATTTCTTCAAATGATACCGAGGCGAGTCCCATCCCACCTTTTAATCCAATGGCCAGTAGTAAGTAAATGTTGAGCGTCGTGCTCAGTGAATCAGGAATCTTCAAGTTCGACTTCCCGACTGCGGCAATCACACCCGTCACAAACAGAAGCACGGGAGCGCTCGTGAGTAAAAATAAAAACAATTCCATACATGTTCCTCCTTGGCGACAAAAAAGCGCACACCTAAAGAAGGCGTGCGCTGTATGCCGACGGCTCGACTATTCGCTCCGTCAGGCCGACAACTGTCGGTTGATTAAATTGTTCAGTAGCTCCGTAAGAAGATCTCGAAAGCACGCCTCATGACGACTCGTCCATTCGCTCCTCTCACGTCTCTGAATTTCATTTTAAAAAGTCAACGTTCCGTTGTCAATCGGTTTGATCCCAAGGCGCGTCCAACCGAAAGACGATGAGACGCTCCCCTGTTTTCGTACTGATGTCCGTGTGGAGCGAAACAATCGAACGGCCGAGCACTTGCCCGACAATCGTTTCAAGTTGGCTCCGTCCCGATTCGACGAGATTGTTGCGGTATTTTTTCAATTGCTCGCGACCTGACGACTTGGTGGCCAAATCATATTCGGCCGGCGTCAACACCCCTTGAAGCGTGACGATGGCGAGGTCCCGAAGCAGGTCTGCCTTACACGTCAATGACCCGCGACCCAAGTATTCTTTCTCCCATTGGGTGATCCGGGCGCTCAGTTCCATTTCCAGCTGACCTTTTTTCCGCATTTACTTCACGAATCCAATCATCATCTCACGAAGAATTTTTGCTGCCGCGATGGCCGTCATATCCGACTGATCGTATGCCGGTGACACTTCGACAAGGTCTGCGCCGATGATGTCGAGGTCTGCGTTCGCGATAGCGTGTACCGCTTCTAACAATTCTTTCGTCGAGATGCCGCCGATTTCTTGTGTACCCGTCCCTGGTGCTGCTGACGGGTCAAGAACGTCGATGTCGATCGTGACGTATACTTTTTTCCCAGCAAGTGTCGGTAAGACGCGCTTGAGAGGCTTGATGACTTCAAATTGATGCATGTTGTAGCCGACTTCACGTGCCCACTCGAACTCTTCTTTCATCCCTGAACGGATCCCGAACGAGTAGCAGTTCGATGGTCCAATCAAGTTTGCCGCTTTTTTAAGCGGAGTCGAGTGTGAGAGCGGCTCGCCTTCATACTCATCCCGAAGGTCCGTATGCGCATCCAAGTGGAGGATGACAAAGTCGTCGCCGTACACGTCGTGCATCGCTTTGATGATTGGCCATGTGACAAGATGTTCGCCACCCATTCCGAGTGGGAACTTGCCTGCTTTGACGACATCTTTGACAAACGCCTCGATCATATCGAGCGACTTCGGTGCGTTTCCGAATGGAAGTGGGATATCCCCAGCATCGTATACCGCTGCATCTGCCAAATCACCATCTAAATACGGGCTGTATTCTTCAAGTCCAATCGATACTTCACGAATCCGGTTCGGACCGAAACGTGAACCCGGACGGAAACTGACCGTCCAGTCCATTGGCATCCCGTAAAGAACCGTCTTCGCCTCTGTCACCTCTGGGAGACTGGCGATAAACACTTTACCTGAGTATGCTTCATCAAAACGTTTGATCATTTTGTCAAATCCTCCACGAATTTCGGAAGGACGAACGCCGCGTTGTGAAGCTTCGGCGTGTAGTATTTTGTTTCGATGTCATGGAAACGCTCAGCCGATACTTGTTCTGGATCGTATTTCTTCGAACCGATTGTGAACGTCCACATCCCGCTCGGGTACGTCGGAACGTTCGCTGTGTACAATTTCGTGATCGGGAAGATTTCCTTCACGTCACGTTGAACCGTTTGAATGAGTTCTGGTGTGAACCATGGGTTATCCGTTTGTGCGACAAAGATGCCATCCTCTTTGAGCGCTTTCGAGATGCCTGCATAGAATCCTTTTGTGAAGAGGTTCGCTGCTGGTCCGACTGGTTCTGTCGAGTCGACCATGATGACGTCGTACTCGTTTTCTGACTTCGCAATATGCATGAAACCGTCACCGACGATGACTTCAACACGTGGGTTATCAAGTTCACCGGCAATGTTTGGCAAGTATTTCTTCGAATATTCAATGACTTTCCCGTCGATATCAACGAGAACTGCCTTTTCAACTGATGGGTGTTTCATGATTTCACGGATGACACCGCCGTCTCCCCCACCGACTACAAGCACATGCTTAGGATTCGGGTGTGTAAAGAGTGGGACGTGTGCGACCATCTCGTGATAGACGAATTCGTCCTTATCCGTCGTCATGACCATCCCGTCAAGTAACAACATCGTTCCGAACTCGTCCGTTTCGACCATTTCTAGTCGTTGAAACTCCGTTTGTTCGCTCTCATAAACGTGGTTTACACGGAACGTGATTCCGTAATCTTCTGTTTGGTGCTCCGTAAACCATAATTTTAATTTTTGGTCCATCGATAGAACCCCTTTCTGTTCAAAAAGTTGTTCGTATGCGAGTGGCGTTTTGAGGCGCTTCTTAATCATACGATAGGAAGTATACAAAACCTGTACCCATTTTGCACGAATTTTTTGAAGAATGGTTCCTGAATGTGAGTTTTTTGTGAGACGTGACCGATATACTGAATGAACCAATTTTGAATGGAAAGGTGGAATAGTATGTGGTCACCCTGCGCTTCTTGTAATACAACGATTCCTTTGATTGCTCAAGGGACACTCGTCACAACATTTAAGGAATACCCGTATACATCGTTTGAAGAACTAGATGTACTTCTCTCGCAAGCAAATGGAACGGTATACTGTGTCGATCCTGCATCGAACCGTCAGACCCCGCCGCTTGAGGTCGACATGTTAAAGGATCAGCTTGCCAATCGGCACATCATTGAACAGATTCAGCATGGCACGTTCGAGAGTCATCTCCAGCCAATCATCTTCCTCGATTCTACGGAAACGTTCGGGTACGAGGCACTTCTCCGTAGCGGTGCCAACATCTCGCCTTATGATTTATTCCGGACGGCAAACCGTTTCGGTCTTCATTCGAAGCTCGATCAGCGGGCTCGTGCTGAGGCGATTAAAGCGACGTATGAAGTCATCGCCCCTCATCAAAAGACATTCATCAACTTCTTACCCTCAACGATTTACAACCCGGACTATTGTTTGCAGCATACGTTCGACATCATCGACCGATATCAACTTAGTCCGGACCGCTTTATCTTTGAAGTTGTGGAGACGGAGAAGGTACATGACGTCGATCATCTCCAGCATGTCTTTTCGACATATAAAAAGCGCGGGATGCAAGTTGCATTAGACGATGTCGGTGCAGGTTTCTCGACCATCGATATGTTGAAGCGACTCGAACCGGACTATGTCAAAATCGACCGCTCGTATATTTCATTTTGTGATGAGGATGCCGAGAAGCGGGATTTCCTCAAAAAAGTGCGTGCGTTGACCCACTCGATGGGCATCACACTTCTCGCTGAAGGCGTCGAACGTATCGAAGAAGCTGATGTGTGCCGTGAACTCGGATTTGATTTGGCACAAGGTTATTTCTTCGGAAAACCGGCTCCTGCGAAAGAGCACGCCATCAAAACAGCATAAGCATATTTCGTTATTCTAAGTGTGGGCATCGACTTGATCGAGTGCCCGCACCTTTTTTGTTTTTCGTATGAAGCGGTTGTCGTTTTCATCACTTCGATACGGTTTCGTCGATTTTTAGGTTTCAGTCCGAGGTGTTGAGGAGATAGCATATTATAGAAGGTCGACGCGAGCAAAAAGGTGGAGATGTAGATGAAATCATGGATTGTCAGTGGCTATGCCATCGTACTCGGAATCATCATCGGCTTAGTGAGTTGGCTCTTTTTATCCGTTGTTTATAAAGGCATACACGTTGTGTGGCATACGGTACCTGAGCAATTTAATTTTCCGTTTTATGTGTTTCTCGTGCCGGTCATTGCCGGGGTATGCATCGGTCTGTTGCAACGTCGGTATGGGCGAATGCCCCGTCTCATGCCTGAGGTGTTAGAAGAACGAAAAGGAACGGGGCGCATTGACTATCGTTTGATCGGCTTTACGACGTTGACCGCCCTCCTTGTTCTCATTGGAGGAGCAAGTCTCGGTCCCGAGGCTGCGCTCGTCGGCATCGTCGGTGGGCTCACGACGTGGTTCTCAGAGCGCATCCGTCACGTTCGTCAAGAATTAGCGGAATTGCAAGAAGTCGGTCATGCCGTCGTGCTCGGGATCGTCTTCAACGCGCCACTCTTCGGGGCAATCGCAGCGGAAGAGACCGAGCAGAAAAAGCAACCGATGCTGAACCTGCTTGCGACACTCGCCGGAATCGGGACGTTTTATTTACTCAATCAACTTGACGAACGTCCACCGTTCATCATTAAGTTCCTTGCGATTGAAAGTGTCCAGATTGATTGGACGATGTTATTCATTATTCTTGGCGGCATGGTTCTCGGCTGGCTTTACTTGGTCAGTGAACATGCATTGATGCGGCTCTTCTCAAACGTGCCGATTCTACTCCTCACAACGCTCGGCGGCGTCGGGATCGGGATCATGGCTCTACTTTATCCGGACCTCCTCTTCTCCGGAGAAGAAACGATTCTTGAGTATATCGACGAGTGGAGTCTGATTCCGCTCTACACCCTTCTCTTATTTAGTGTACTGAAACTGCTCTTTACGGCGTTCTGTCTAGCGACTGGATGGCGCGGTGGACACATCTATCCGCTTCTCTTCTCGTCGTTCACACTCGGCTATTTTTTCAGCCTCTTATTCGAGCTCGATATGACATTCTCGGTCGTTCTGACGACGAGCGCTTTACTCGCCACGGCGATGCGACAACCGTTGGCCACCATCGTGTTACTCGTGCTCTTTTTCCCACCGAATAGTTGGCTCTATGTATTCGCGGTCGTGGCAATCGTTTCTAAAATTCCACTTCCTTCATTCATCCATTCGCCAGTGAAAGCTTGATTTTAGATATTGAAAAAAGGGTAATTAATGTATAGTTATGCAATCTGTCGAAAGGAGGAACGGTTGTGAGCGAATACGAAATGGCCATTGAAAACCTAATTGACGCAGTTAGCTCGGATTGGATCAGCATTATTTTAGCTATTTTAGTCGTGATTATGGGGATTGTCGTTTTCATCTATGTCGTCATGACAATCGTCGACATGTTTTTATCCAAGGACATCGTCTGGGGAATCGTTGAAGTCATCGCTCTATTCGTAGGACTGGCAGTGCTCTTGTCCGTCTTCTATTACTGGAATCGAAATCGGGTTAAAGCACAGTTCGGTCTCTTCCTCGTCTTGTTCTCTCTCGCAGTAAATGTGTACTTCTTCGTTCGTTATGCGGACGAAATCAACGCTGTTCTGAACAGTGTGTATTAAAAAACGAGGGGATTAATCCCCTCGTTTTCATCGTCTCTGAAAGGTGGTTTTCCGTTTGAAACGTCGCGTGATTCAACTCATCATCATGATCCTCAGCGTTATCTTGCTCGTCGGTCTCTTGTTTTGGCTCGATGTCCTCATTCCCGTATTAATCGGGATTGCCATCGTCGCACCGCTCGTCGTCGGTTGGCAGATTTTATTTGACCAAGTACAGCCCCAAGGGAAGCTCGCCTGGTTATTGACTGTATTCTTCATCCCGTTCATCGGCGTCTTGGCATGGGTCATGTTCGGCCGTACGCCGCGTCGCCATCGACGCTTTAAACGAACATCGTCAGAAATCCGAATGCTAAAACAAGCGATCGAGAGTGAAAAAATCGAGACTTCTCCTGATATCGTGTCTGCTTATCCGTTGACACGGACACTTGAAAAATTAGGAGCAAGCGGTGCGGACGCTCACACGTCGACAACTCTCCTTGTCAACGGCGAAGAAAAATTCGACGCACTATTAGATGCCATCAACAGTGCGACCGACCATATCCACATTCAATACTATCTATTTAGAACCGATGAGATTTCATTAAAGGTCCGAGATGCACTCATCCAAAAATCGAATGAAAACGTCATCGTTCGCTTTTTATATGACGGGCTCGGTAGCCAAGAAATCGGGGAGGACTTTATTCAGCCGTTACGGGAATCCCGTGTCCACGTCCAAGCGTTTGACCCGGTCTTGCATCCATACCTCGTTTTCAATGCCAACTTCCGCAACCACCAAAAATTGATTGTCGTGGATGGACGAATCGCGCTAACAGGCGGGTTGAACGTCGGTGATGAATATCTAGGGAAAAATGAGAAGCTCGGTTTCTGGCGTGACACGCATCTACGTCTCGAAGGTCCCCTCGTCCGAGAACTTCAACAGCTCTTCGTCGAGAACTGGTTATATGCGGGACAAGGGACAATCGATGAGACGTGGGATCTATTCGCAGACGAAGAACATCTCTCTCAGTATTTTGTGAATGAACCAAAAGGACAAAACGGGGCGACACAACTGCTCGTCACCTCACCGGGTAAAGACGTGACGATTCGTGACGGGTTGATGCGTCTGTTGATGGAGGCAAAAGAGTCAATTTGGCTCACCACCCCATACCTTGTGCCTCCACCTGAACTGTTGGCGATTCTCGAAGTCGCAGGTCGTAGCGGCATCGATGTGCGCATCGTCGTACCGGGCAAGGGGGACGAATGGTTCAGCTTCCATGCGACCGAATATTATTTCGAACAGCTTTTGAAGCGGAACATTAAAATCTATAAATACAATCGCCATTTCATTCATGCCAAAACGCTCCTGATTGATGGCAAAGTTGCCCTCGTCGGGTCAGCCAACTTCGACTTTCGGAGTATGTTTCTCAACCATGAGATGATGATTGCCCAATTCGATACGACGTCAATTCAACAACTTCACGAAGCCTTTTTAAAAGATTTTGAAGAATCGATTTTAATCGACTGGGCTGTGTTACGGAAGAAAACGACTGGTAAGCGTTTCGTCGAGGCGTTTTGTCATATCTTCTCGCCTCTTCTCTGACGCATTCGCCAGACAAGATAAGAAACTCCGACGAGACCGACCAAGAACAATTGCCATCCGACCGTCAATTGCATCGCTGCCGTCACCGCCAGCCCTTCCATGATGAGGGCAGGCACTTTCCCAATCGTACTTGCGAACGCAAATGAGGCGAGTGTCATACGACTGAACGCTGCCGATAACGTGACGAGTCCAGACGGTACGAACGGCATGAGACGCATGCTAAGGACGAGAAACCAGGCCTCGGCTCCTGTAGCCTCACGGAGTCGCTGAAACCGGCCTCCGTTCGGGGACGTGTAACGATGCAGTGCTTTTCGGTAAAGGATGAAACTGACGATGGCTCCTATCGCCTCACCGACAATCGAGACGAGAATACCAGGTACGAGACCGAGGACGCTCACGTTGATCGCCGTCAAAAAAGCGCTCGGTAACACCCCGGCCACCGCAATCACACTATTTAGTAAAATACTCATTATTAAAAATAAAGGGAGCGGGAGAAGTTCCCATTCCATAACGATCACTCTTTCTCTTCACAAAATAAGGGCCATGACGCACTTGTCATGGCCCTTTACTATATCATAGCGATGATGAAGAGGTCGCGCCTGCTTCATCCCACGAGTCTTCGTCGACTGGTGGTAGATGTTTTTCTTCCAATTTCGAAACAACGACGGCACATGCCGCATCCCCCGTGATGTTGACAGATGTGCGAAGCATATCGAGAATACGATCGACTCCGATGATGAGGGCAATCCCCTCTACCGGCAAGTTAACCGACTGAAGGACGAGGGCAAGCATGACAAGCCCGACTCCTGGTACACCCGCTGTCCCGATTGAAGCGAGGACCGCGGTAATGACGACCGTCAACAATTGAGTCATTGTTAAGTCAGAAGCAAATACTTGCGCGATGAAGATGGTAGCAACACCTTGCATGATGGCTGTTCCGTCCATGTTGACCGTTGCCCCGAGTGGTTGCACGAACGACGAAATCGAACGTGGTACTCCGAGTTTTCTCTGTGCGACTTCCATCGATACCGGAAGCGTCGCATTTGACGAAGACGTCGAGAATGCGAATGTCATCGCCTCATAGAAGTTTTTGAAGAAGAACACTGGGCTCATCTTTCCGATGAAGTAAACGGCTGCCCCGTATACAATCGTTGCGTGTAAGAAGAGCGTCAAGACGACGGCGATCATATACCATGCCATGGCGACGACCGCATCGAGACCGATACCTCCAATCGCCGAAGCAATCAATGCGAATGCACCGTATGGCGCGAGCTTCATGACGATCTGGATGAGGTACATCATGATGCGATCACCTTGTTTGACGAATTGACGCCATGTCTTCGCCTTGTCCCCAAGGGCGATTAACGCAAATCCAATCAATGCTGCAAAGACGATGATTTGAAGCATGTTTCCTTCAGCGAGTGCCGTAATCGGATTCGTTGGAATCATATTGACGAATGTCTGTACGATATTTGAAGAATCCTCGGTCGCTGTAGACTCAAATTCAAGACCTGTTGTTTGGAAGTCCCCACGCTCCCCTGGTTGTAAGACAGATGCGACGCCCATCGCCAACATAATCGCAAGTGCTGTCGTCGCTAAGAAGAACAAAATCGACTTCGTCCCGACCCGACCTAGCTCTTTCGGGTCCCCGAGACCCATGACGCCTAAAATAATCGAGAAGAAGACAATCGGCACGACTAACATTTTAATTAAATTCAAAAAGATTGTTCCGATTGGAGATAAAATATACGGATTCACAATCTCATAAATTGAATCCGGCAATCCCGCCAATCCGAGACCAACTACAACACCTAGCGCGAGACCGATTAAGATTTTTTTCGTTTCGCTCATCGTATCACCCTTTCTTTATTTCACAATGTAGTCAGTATATCATAATACTGAATTTTCATACAATTACAAATGAATATCTCTTCAGTTACATATTTTCCCGTTACTCCCAAAAATGCGAAACAAAAAAGATTGGAGACGAAAAATTCGTCCAATCTTTTTACTCGGCGCCTAAGCGCTCGAGCTCTGCATGAAGTTCAGTCGAGTTTGACCAAATTTCCGGGCGATGTTCTTGCAAGAAATTCGCCAATACGTCGCGGGAAGGAGCGTCCATCATGTCGATTAAAATCCGACCCTTCAACGATTTGTCCATCTGATTGACGTGATAAGGCAATAACTTATAGCCTCGTCTCGCTTCGACATCTACCAACATGTCACATGCCGCGACGCCGCCATAATAAAAGCCTTCTCGTTTTCGACCGACCGTCACCCAAACGATCCAGTACGATTTCCCGTTCGGTACCGCTTCTTGGTCCGTTAAAAACTTGATGCGCTTCTCGATGGCAGACTTGGCGTGCATCGCACCCATGTCGATTGTCGCCGTTCCCGCCTCGACATCGATGATGACCGGGGACATGTTATTTAAACTGAGCGAACCGACACCAAAACCGCCGTGTCCGTCCGTCGCGTCGTCTGAAATGATATTAAAATTAATGTCTTTCATGTTCCACCCTCCCTCTCTACTGTACACAATGATATAGGATGGTGGCAATCCCGAGTCACGTCCAATCGATTTGGAAACGTCCACCAGGTCCGATATGTTGAACGAGCGTGCGGTTCATTTCAATGACCCGACCGATGACGTTGACCCGTTCATCTGCCGGCAAATCTCGCTTCGTTACTTGCAGTTCTCCCGCATAACGTCCATATCGTTCATTGTCCATCGTGATGCTGCCGAGCAGTCGTTCTTCTGTATTTTGCGGTTGAATCAAATGGTCACCTGGTCGTCCGTAAGCTCTCGATTCGACCGAACGAATGACATCTCGGGCTGGATCCATCCGGTTCGTATGCAGTGTCGGTAATGAATCGACACTGTACTCTGAAGTTGCATGAAGGACGATGATCCCTTCATCGTACGCTTGAAATTGTCGCATCGCCTGATTGGACACGCGCGGGTCACCAATCAAAATCCGGTCGACCGTCGCTTGTAAATCGATATAACACGAAAGCGGAGACTGATGGCGATGCTCCTCGAGTGTCGGTAACGTCTCATGAAGCGGACCACGCAATTGTTCATCTCCAGGGATGAACGCTTGTACCTTGATTCCTTGCGTATGTAGCCAGGCGTTTCTCTCGTCAAACCAGGAGCGGTCGAGCCCCGTCTCAGGACGAGGATAAAAGTTATGCCACGCTTCGACGTGGTCACGCTGTAATCCCTGCCGCACCATCTCTTCAAACTCTGTTTCCGTGAGCGTACTAGCATTGAGCGCGACCATCATATGTCGTGACAAGTCGGCCACTTGTTTCGATGTGACGCCATAGTCGACACGTAACCCTGTGACGCCCCACTCTAACAATGTATGGGCATCATTCCAGTCCTTGCCGAGCGCCTGTAGAGATGACGGAGCGATGTCTGCCACGAGCTCCATCTCCAGACGTTTTGCCAATTCCCCTAACTGCTGGAGCCGTCCTGTATATAACGTCGAATCGTCTTCTGGAATATGAAGCGATGTGAAGATGCTTGTAAACCCGCTCTCTCGCATGCGTTCGATCCAATCAATAGACACAGACGTCAGTTCCTCACTTAAGTAAACGGAAATCCCTCTCATCTATTTCCCTCCTCACAAAACGTATAGAAAAAGATGACTCGACCGAGCCATCTTTGTTTGTCAAATCCCATCCGCCATCTCTTCTTTGAAGCCGAAGAAATAAGTAAACAAGAAGCCTGCCGTATAAGAAATCAATAGTCCGGCGACATACGTCAAGTACATTCCGTCGTCAATCAGTGGCGTAAGGGATAGACCCGATACGCCAATGCCAAGTGCAGCCGTCTTCATCGTTGCCTGAAAGGCACCACCGACCGCGGCGCCGAGACAAGCCGTTAAGAACGGACGTCCAAGCGGAAGCGTGACCCCGTAAAGGAGTGGTTCACCGATTCCGAGGAAACCGACCGGGATGGCCCCTTTGATAATATTACGGAGTCGTGGGTTGCTTGTCTTCACAAAAATCGCAAGCGCCGCACCAACTTGACCGGCACCCGCCATCGCCAAGATTGGAAGAAGCGCCGTCGTCCCGACCGTATTCAAAAGTTCTAAATGGATCGGCGTCAAACCATGGTGTAATCCGACCATAACGAGCGGTAAGAAGAAACCGGCCAAAAGTGCACCAGCGACAGGTCCCCCGAACTCAAGCGTCGCATTAATGCCTCGCATGATCCCATCTGACAATACACCCGCGACCGGCATGATCGCATAGAGCGCTGTAAATCCGACGATGAGGACTGTGAAGAGTGGTGTGAAGATAATATCAATCGATACCGGCATGAAGCGACGAATGTGCTTCTCGATATACGTCATGAGCCAACCGGCAAAAATAACACCGAACAACCCTCCACGTCCGACGACGAGCGGTTCCCCATAAATGACAATGTCTGCGAGGAGCGGGTTGAATAGAATCCCCCCGGCAATCGCCCCGAGCACCGGTGTCCCCCCGAATTCTTTCGCCGTGTTCCACCCGACGAGGATGGCTAAGTATGCGAAGACTGTGCTACCGAGAACGAGTAAAATCTGCATCCACGTCTCCGTCCGGTCGACACCGGCGTTGACGGCAAAGTTCGCCGCCCCGTTGATGATTCCTGAAGCGACGAGACCCGGAATGAGCGGGATGAAGATATTCCCGAGTCGACGAAGGAATCGTTTGAACGGTGACTTTTGCTTCTCTTTTACTTTTTGACGCTCCACCGCTGCGCGTTCCTCTGGCGTCAAGTTCGCATCCACTGACTCTTCTCCGATCGCAAGGCCTGTCTCATGACTCATATAATCTGCGACCCGATTCACCGTTCCCGGACCGACGACGATTTGTAGCGTCTCATCATCGATGACCCCCATGACGCCATCAACCTTCTTCAAGGCGTCAAGATCGGCTTTGGTCGAATCCTTCAACGACAACCGGACACGCGTCATACAGTGAGCGAGTTGACGAATGTTCTCTTTCCCCCCGACATGTGCGAGGATGTCCCGTGCTAAAACCTCTTCTTTCTTCATCTCGATTTTCCCCCTTATAGCGCCTCGCGGACAAACCCGTTCGCACGCTCTAATCGTTTGATGGCTTCTTCGTAAGAGACGTCCGCCAAAATCATGACGATTGCTGTTTTGACATGTCCTTTAGATGACGCAAAATAACGCGCAGCCGTTTCCATGTCGACCCCTGTCGCTTCTGCGATCATCCGCTTGGCACGTACTTCTAATTTTTCGTTCGTCGGCTTCACGTCGACCATTAAGTTTTGATACACTTTGCCTACTCCAATCATCGACGTCGTCGAAATCATGTTGAGGATCAATTTTTGTGCCGTCCCTGCCTTCAATCGAGTCGAACCGGTTAAGACTTCCGGTCCTGTCTCCACTTCAATCGGGTAGTCTGCATGTCGACTAATGACTGCGTCTTGATTACAGGAAATGGCTGCGGTGGTTGCCCCTACTTCCCGCGCATAATCGAGACCTCCGATGACATACGGCGTCCGTCCGCTCGCCGCAATCCCAATGACCGTATCGTCCGCCGTCAGTTGAAGCGCTTTCAAATCACCGACTGCCAATTCCTTGCTGTCTTCTGCTCCCTCGACCGCTTGAATGAGCGCACGCTCGCCACCGGCAATCAACCCGATGACCTGATCCGGGGACACCCCGAACGTCGGTACGCACTCTGCGGCGTCTAAAATGCCTAAACGTCCACTCGTACCCGCTCCGATATAAATCAAGCGACCGCCTTTACGAAAGGATGCGATGACCCGCTCCACGACTTGCGCAATGACGGGAATCTGATGTTGAATCACTTGCGGGACTTGTCGGTCCTCACTGTTCATGATCGTCAATCGCTCCTCGATCGACATCTCATCTAGTTGCATCGTTCGTTCATTCCGTCTTTCTGTAGCCAATTTCTCTAGCATCGCCACCATCCTTTCTTCTCTATGATTTCATCGTACTATACCGAAACTTAAAGTCGATTTATTATTAATTATTTTTGAAATTTAATTTCAGTATTTGCGAAAGAAAAACTCACTCCGGTCGAATGAGTTGTTTCTTCAGGACATGAACGCGCACACCCTTATTCGTGGTAGAATCCTTTTCGTATACATAGCCGTTCCGCTCCCAAAACCGACGAGCGCGGAGATTGTTCGGAAGGACACCTAATCGAAACACCGTCTGATAGGGGCGCATATACTCTTCTTCCACTTGTTCATATAACGTTTGTGCCAAGCCCGTCCCGTGAAGGGTCTCATCGACGACGAACAATCCGAGCCAAAGCGAACCGTCCACGGGATGTCGTTTCAACAGGTCCGCGATGGCGACAATCCGTCCATCTGCACGAATAATCAGACTGACGGTGCCGTCCTCTGCAAAATCCGCCACGTTCTCATCACGGAACGCTTGAATGGATTGTCCATTCAAGCGAGCGAAGGTACGTTGCTTTACCAAAAAGTCTTCCAACTCCTGTCGATCTTCTTTCGAATACGGTCGAATCATCGGCGCAACTTCACCATCTCATCTCGCGCTTCGGCATAGCGATCAATCAAGCCTTCCCCTTTTCGATGCAAGAGACCCATATATAACGTATCGACAATCGTCAGTTGCGTCATCCGTGAGGCGATGCTCGCAATTCGGAAATCGCTCTCGACGTTCGGTGTACAAAGGCGTACGTCCGCTTCCCGATAAAGTGGCGACTTGTCCAAGTTCGTGATGGCGATGACGGGAACACGCTTCTTCTTGGCGAAACGAACGAGTTCGAGCACATCTTTCGTCCGACCCGACGTGCTGATGGCGACGAATACATCTGATTTTCCTAAATGCGGAATCAACGACAACATGTAATGAAAATCTGGCGATGTCGTAGCCGCATACCCGAGCTTCGTGAATTTATAGTGCGCATCCATCGCTGCAGTCGACGATCCACCGACCCCATAAAAGATGACACGATTCGCGCGCGCGAATAAGTCCACCGCATGTTCGAGCTCGCGTTTGTCCATCGCTTCGGCACACGCCTCGATGGCCGCTTTATTCACATGGATGACTTTTTGAAACGAATCGTACGGCGTATCCTTTTGCTGGAGAACGTTGAAGTCCGTCAATGTCGTTTCGGTGACGGCCAAGTCTTTCACGAGCGCGAGTTTAAACGCTTTAAAGCTATCAATCCCGACCACGCGGGCAAAACGGACGATACTCGCCTCGGACACATCCGTCTTTTGGGCAAGTTCTTTCGTCGTCATATTTGGAATGAGCGTTGAATGGGACAAGATATAGTCCGCGATTTTCTTTTCAACCGCCGTCATATCGTCTTTTGCTAAATCGATTTTCGTAAGTAAGGATTCCATCGGGTCATCCCCTTCCTGCAACTGTTGTTCTTTTATGATAGCGGATTCTATCCTCATATTCCAATCGGCTAAAAAGGTCGAGCGTGCGCCCGACCTATAAGTTGTTCGTATTGAACGTGTCCCCACCTTGAATCGATCCGGTCTCAAAGCCTTTCTCGAACCAGCGCATCCGCTGTTCCGACGTTCCGTGCGTGAACGAGTCCGGCGTCACGTATCCACGCGCCTGTCGTTGTAGCGTATCGTCACCGATCTGGTGAGCCGCATTCATCGCCTCTTCGACGTCCCCTGCTTCGAGATAGCCGAGCCCTTGCGCGTGATGCGCCCACACGCCTGCGTAGTAGTCCGCCTGTAACTCGAAACGGACGAGATAGCGATTGAATTCAGTCTCGCTCATCTCATTCCGAAGCGGCATAATCTCTTCTGTCGTTCCGAGAAGCGTCTGGACATGGTGCCCAACCTCATGGGCGACGACGTATGCCATCGCAAAATCACCCGGCGCATTGAAACGCTGACTCAGCTCATCATAGAAACTTAAATCAATGTACAGCTTTTGATCACCCGGACAGTAGAAGGGGCCGACCGCCGACCCGGCGATGCCACAAGCGGATTCAACTTGTCCCGAGAACAGGACGAGCGTCGGTTCTTGGTACGTCATGCCGTTCTCCGCAAAAATATCTGTCCATACTTCTTCCGTATCTTTCAAGACGACCGCCACAAAGTCCGCCATCTCCTCTTCTCGCTCCGTACCGGTGTATGTTCCTTCAGTTTGCGGCTCACCTAGTCCGATATTGTTGACGAGGTCGGTCGGGCTTCCCCCATTCAATAATGTAAAGACGATGACGAGAATCAATCCGAGACCACCCCCGACCCCGGCAATCCCTTTTCCTCCGATGCTACGCCCTCTTCGGTCCTCGACGTTACGACTTTGTTGTCTCCCTTTCCACTTCATCTTCATTCCTCCTACATTCGCTCTGTCTTGTTCCTTACCCGAAATGTCGAAAAAGTGAGCGCAAGCTTTGAGGTGGACGAAAATTTTCTTTTCTCGAGGAAGTGGATTCACTACAATGAAAGAGACTTCAGCAAAGGAGGAATGACCCATGCCTTACGTAACAGTAAAAATGCTCCCAGGCCGTAGCGTGGAACAAAAACGCGCGTTGATTGAAAAAGTGACGGACGCCGTCTCGGAGACGACGAACGCTCCGAAAGAGAACATCACCGTTTTCATCGAAGAAATGGATGCGACGCACTATGGTCAAGCCGGCGTCATGCATGCGGACAAGAAATAAGTAACGAACGGACTCCTTGAATCGGGGTCCGTTTTTTCTTCTAAGCACAAAGTCAAATATGTATACGTTGAACTTCTTGAATTTTCGCTTGTAGCCCACAAAGAACCTCTTCAATGAAATCATCGATCTCTTCAGGTGACATATATACATATTCATGCTGTGGGTCAAATGGATGCGTTTTATAGAAGGACGTGATGTTTTGAATTTGTTGTCCCGTCTGTCCTTGAGGGAAGAACGGTAAGACGTCTTCGAACGAGTCAATGTGACAGAAATCCGTCCAAAAGATATGATTCGGATGTTTTGCCAAGTACTCAAAGTCAATCCCATACCAATCCGTTTTGACTAAACGGGTATAGTCCGGTGTTCCGACGATTGCCTGTACAATCGGTTCTTCTTTTTTCGCACGGGTCAACCGCACCCAATATTCGTCTGTAATCAGATGAAAGTAGTAACCGACTAAATAAGACCATTCTGTATTCGATTTTGTGGTCCCTCCATCTAAATACGTCTGTTTGAACAAATCAGAGGAGATCCCGTTCTCTGTTTTGAAATGCGTGATGGTTTTCGGTGGTTCAGGACGTCCATCCGCTCCGACCAACCCACAGTCTGGACCGATATTTCCTACTAAAAAAGGTATGCGTTCAAACGCGGAATCTGTCTCGAGAATCCGCTCCGCGATACGAAAGTGAGTCACCCATGTCGCCATTTTCATTCCTCCATTTTACTTCAATCTTCTCGGTTCACTTCGAACCGTTCACTCGGCACGGTCGGCTTAATCAAGTGCCGTGTTGCCCGCCAAATGTGGTAACCGATCCGGTCAAGCCACAGCAATACTTGTACTTTTTGGATCGTCTGGTCCATCTCCAACTGATTCGCCGCCGTTTCTTCTAGCAGCTCAGAGCGATGTGCCTTCCGATATTCCGCCAACTGTTTTGATGCCTGTTTCCACATCTTCGAATCTTCCGGTGGCGTATGATGGTTCAATTGATGAACGAGATCGAGTTCGTGCAGGACGAGTTCGCGCGCTGCTAAAAAGTCCGTGTCCCGCAGTGACTGGACCGGTTCGATTTCTCGCAATACATACAACCACCGTTCGAGATGGTCGATTGAATGCAGGAGGGACAAGTGTTGCCCGTAGTCATTTTGCTTTCCGACATCGTCTAGTTGAATCGTACTCAAAAAGACACGGACATCGCTCAGCGTCTTGTCGACGAGCGTCAACTCATCTTCCCGGAGACGTCCCTCCCGGACGAGCAACTCGGTCTCGTTCCCTAAATAGCGTTCAATCTCAAGTAAAGACCGCCGCGCCGCCTCAAGAGCGACCGTCGGGAGTTGCGACATGTTCTTGTCGAGCAGACGTGTCAATTTTTCTGATCGGCTCGGAATCCATTTTAGTAACCTTCTTGCGAACGGTTGATAAAATGGCAAGAACAAGAGGACACCTAACACATGGAACGTCGTATGGAATAGGGCGAGGCGTAACAAGTCGTTCCAGTTGAACCAATCGGCTACTCGATTGACGACAAAGAAGAGAACGGGGAACGTCAGCCATCCGATGAGGACGATGGACACGTGGTAAATCGCATGCCCCAATACGATGCGTCGGGCCGACTTCCAGCCTCCCATTGAACCGAGTGCCACGACAAGACTCGTCCCAGCACTTTGACCGAGTACCAAAAAAGCGGCTTGCGGAAGTGAAATCGCGGCAGTCGCAAGAGCCGTCATCGTTAAGACGAGCCCAATCGTCGACGACTGAAGGACAACCGTCATCGCAAACCCGATACCAATCAGGAACGCCTGTTGAGAAAAACGTATCGACTCGATTGGTCCGAACGAGAACGTGACGACATCCCGCATCGCTTCTTGTAGCGTCCCAATCCCGACAAAAATCAAACCGATACTGACGAATAATAGCCCGATTCGTCGTAGACGTGGTCCTGAGAGACGAAGCGCCATTCCGAGACCGATGAGCGGCAAGAACACTTGACGTACGTCTACGTTATAGCCAAGGACGGCGATGATCCATCCTGTCGTCGCGCTACCTACGTTCGCCCCGATGATGAGCGGCAATGCTTGCGTGAACGTGATCAATCCTGCGCTCACAAAACCAATCGTCATCAACGTCGTGACGGTAGAGGATTGAAATAAAGCCGTCAACATCGCGCCAAGTGTCGCCCCCGACAACGAGCCATCGGTGAATTGGTTCAACCGATGACGAAGTCGAGTACCGGCCCATTTTTTCAGCGTGTCTGTGAGTAAGGTCATCCCGAGTAAAAAAATCCCGATGCCACCAATCAGTGTCGCAATCTCCATCGTGTCACGCCCCTTTTCGGGTTATTCGGATTTCAACGTCGACAAGAGCCACGATTTTTCATTCGCATGATCCCTTAAGTTCAGTAATACATCTTCTGGATAGTAAATTTTTTCATCCGATTGTCTCGAGTTTAAAATCGACTGGACGAGCATCGACACTTCCGAAATCTCTTTCCGTTCCCCATCGTTCATCTGAAGATAAATGCCTTCATACTTGCCCTGTCCTTTATATAAATCGTACGGCAATTGACTCAATTGATCTTCGAGCAAGTAGTATTTCGGCGGAAGTCCGATGCCTTCCATCGTCTGACGCAACCGTTCCATATAGCGGACGCGGTTCGCTTCCGGGAAGTTTTTATATTTCAATAAACGACGATTCACGAAACGGCTCGATAAATCGGCTAGAATCGCGTCGTCTTCCTCCATCCACTCCTGGAAGTAGAAGTAGACGACCGTCTCGTCCAACTTCAAATATTGTTCAAGCGACATGTTGTTCTGCTCAAAGATCGGTAAGAAATGTTTCGGTACCATCTTGAATGCATAGCCGCTCTCATAAAGTTCCTGCGCCCGCTCAAGAATCGCTTTTAAGAGAAGATCGCTCGAACGTGTCGCCGGGTGAAGGTACACTTGCCAATACATTTGATAGCGGCGCATAATATAGTCTTCAATCGTATGCATCCCCGACTGTTTGACGACGACTTGGTCCTCATCTGGTCTAAGAACACGCAACATGCGCTCTAAATCAAACTTCCCATAACTGACACCCGCAAAGTGCGCATCCCTGAGCAAATAATCCATCCGATCGACATCGAGCTGCGAACTGAGCATATTGACGATCAAGCGGTTCGGGTGCGTCTTGTTGATGATGGAAGCCACCTCTTCTGCGAACCCGACACCCATCTCCGACAACACTTGGTTGACCTCGGTATCGCCTAAAATGATTCGCTCGGTCCACACTTCATGGCGAACAGAGAAGACGTGTTCGAACGCGTGTGAGAATGGACCGTGACCGACATCGTGCAAAAGCGCCGCCGCCAATAACAGTTCGCGGTCGCGGTCATCCCATTCCGGATATTGTTGGAACTGGTCAATCAATTGGCGCGCAATCTCATAGACTCCGAGAGAATGATGGAAGCGCGTGTGCTCTGCGCCATGGAACGTTAAAAAGGATGTCCCGAGTTGCTTGATGCGACGTAAGCGTTGGAATTCTTTCGTGTTGATCAGTTCCCAAATAAGGTGATCGTAGACGTAAATATAACGGTGTACCGGATCTTTAAATACTTTGGATCCAGATAATTGTCCTCGTGACGAGTACATGACATGCCCTCCTACGTTTCGTTATGTTCTAGATTCGACTTCAAACGAATCGTTCCCTCCATGCTATAATGAGAAGGAAAATTATTTGTGAAAAGGAATTAAGTATATGATCCATCCATTATTAAAACAACCGAGCTATCGTGTGATCGACCAATCGAGCCTAGGCACGATGTTTCAAGCGGAACAATCGTTCGCGACGGATGACACGTTATGTGCTTCAACCCAACAATCAGGCGCTGTCTTGCGCGCATGGGTGCACACGAATACGATTGTACTCGGAATTCAAGATGCAAGGTTACCTCATTTAAAAGATGGGGTCCGGTATTTGCACGAGCGCGGCTTCCGACCGGTCGTCCGTAACTCGGGTGGGCTCGCCGTCGTGTTAGACGAGGATGTCTTGAACTTATCTTTAATCTTACCCGAGAATGACGGCATTCAAATCGACAGCGGCTATGAGGCCATGACTTCCCTCATCCAACACATGTTCCAAGACGTCACGAGCGACATCGTCCCAGGTGAAATCGTCGGCTCGTACTGTCCGGGAAGTTTCGACTTGTCGATTGACGGCAAAAAGTTCGCTGGTATTTCGCAACGTCGCGTCCGTGGCGGTGTCGCCGTTCAAATTTACTTGAGCGTAAGACAGAGCGGGAGCGAACGTGCCGAAATCATCCGAGACTTTTATGATTTGGCCATCCAAGGGGAAGCGACCAAGTTCACGTACCCGACCATTGTACCGGAAACGATGGCGTCGTTAGAAGACTTGCTCGGCATTCCTCTCACGGTTCAAGATGTCCTGACACGGGCCTACCGCGTCCTTTCCACTGTCAGCACGCTCCAAAACGCGTCACTGACGGCTGAAGAACAAACAACACTCGTGAGCCAGCTCGAACGGATGTGGAAACGGAATGAACCATTACGCGAGATCGAACAACAATTAACAGAGGAGTGATTCATCCAATGTTTAAACTGATCACAGACACCGGGGCCGATTTGACACACGATCAAATCATCGAGTACGGTCTTGAAATTTTACCGCTCGGTGTCATCATCGACAACGAAGAGTTTTTAGACGGGGAGACGATTCAACCGAAAGACGTGTACGATGTGATGCGTCAAGGTAAGACACCGAAGACGTTCCAAATCGAGGCATCACGAATCGAGCATTGTTTCCGTCAACATCTCGAAGCTGAAATCCCGTTTTTATATCTCGCTTTCTCCGGAGAGCTCTCCGGTACATATCAAACGGCTGTCATGGTCGGTGAGATGCTCAAAGAGGAGTATCCAGATAGCAAGTTCAAGATTATCGATACGCGAACGGCTTCGGTCGGACAGGCATTGTTCGTCAAGACGGTCGCAGAGTACGGACAAGACCATACGTATGAAGAAACAAGTGAGTATGCTGCTTCACTCGTCGGAAAGATTCGCCACCTGTTCACGGTCGAGTCACTCGAATATTTGATGCGGGGCGGACGCGTCTCGAAAGCGAGTGCCTTCATCGGTGACTTGTTGACGATTCTGCCATTACTGACGGTCGAGGACGGGAAACTCGTCCCAATCGAAAAGGTACGCGGTCATAAAAAGGTCATGCGCCGTATGGTCGAATGGACGATGGAATCGAAGCCACTCGTCGAAAACGGTGACCTCTTCATCGGTCACGGTGACGACCTTGAAAAAGCGGAACAGTTCGAGAAGATGGTCCTTGAGCATGTTCAACCGAAACACATCACGAAAACACTTGTCGGCTCTGCGATCGGTGCCCATACCGGTCCGGGTCTACTCGTCATCGCCTATTTCGAGGCATAAAAAAATGAGCTCCCCGCCTTCGGGTGAGCTCATGTTCATTTAGCGATTCCAGTTCTTAAATCCGTCTCCAAACTTTGCATAGTTCTCGTCTTGGAACACACCGTCCACAAATTTCGGTACGTCTACCGGCAACTTCCCTTGTGGCTTCACTTCACCGAAGATGGCACGAATGCCCGCCGGCAAGTTCGGTCCGGCCGATTTCAAGTTCCCTGCTTCCGAGTCCGGTCCGTTCGGATCACCTTTGAACCCGTAAATCAAGAGCTGCGCCGGAGCGTCTGGCTGAACGGCGACATCGTATGGGTTACGCAAGCTGAGCAAGACCGACTTCTTCCCTGTCTCGTTGGCGTAACGGAACACCTCAGCCGGCACGTAATGATCGGCTGATGTCGGTTTCAATTTCGCGCTGTTGTTCACGTTCGAACCGACGATGATGTAATCGGCTGCCTCGACTTTTTGTTGAAGTACCGGATTTTGCGTTAAGTGTGGAGTTGATGCCGAATAGTTGGCTGTGATGACGTTCACGCTTTTCATATTCCCGGCGTTCTTCTCAAGCGACTTGATTGTCTTCACCATACTGTCCGTCTGATCTTTCGCTGGTGACAAGACGAGCACCGTGTCCCCTTTTTTCGGTTTGAACGGGAGTGTCTTGTCCTCATTCTTCACAAGTGTGACGGCTGCTTCCGCGATTTCACGCTCTTTCGCTTTATGCTCCGCACTACCTACGACGGCGTTCGCTTCTGCGAGCTTCGCCTCGAGCGTCGTCGAATCGATTGTTTCTCCCCAAATACCGCGCTCTGCTTTCAGTTTTAAAATACGCTCGACCGACTCATCGATGGTCGCCTCTGATAAACGTCCATCTTTCACCGCTTGGATGACTTCATCAAAGATGGCTTCGAGTTTGATCACGTCTGCTTCCGAACGCAAAATCGTCGGCATGAGGGCGATATCGACGCCCGCTTCAAACGTCTTGATGACTGCTTCTGCTTCCGTAAAGTTGTCGGAGATGGCCTGCATGTTGAGCGCGTCAGTCACAACAATTCCGTCATATCCGAGTTCCTCACGTAGCACGCCCGTGATGACATCGTCCGAGAGCGTCGCTGGGAGTGGGAACGTCCCACGATCCGACTCGACGACCTCATCTTCGATTTGCGGCATGCCGATATGTGCCGTCATAATCATGTCGATCCCTTCTGTGATTGCGCGTTTGAACGGCAACAACTCGAGTCCACGCAATTCGTTGAGCGACTTATCGACAATCGGTAGTCCATAGTGTGAGTCGACCGCCGTATCCCCATGACCCGGGAAATGTTTCGCCGTCGCCGCGACACCTTGGTCTTGAATGCCTTGTGTCATCGCCGAACCGAGTTCGCCGACGAGTTCAGGATCACTCGAGAATGAACGGACCCCGATGACCGGATTTCCTGGATTGTTGTTGACGTCGAGTACTGGTCCGAAGTTCACGTTTACCCCGAGTGCGTTCAATTCAGAACCGATGATGTTTCCAGCGTCATACGCATATTGACTGTTACGAGTGGCCCCGATTGCCATATTTCCTGGTAAGTTCGTCCCTGTCCCAAGACGCGTCACGATACCCCCTTCTTGGTCAATCGTGACAAAGAGCGGAATGTCATTGCTGTCGTCTTGCTTCACGACTTCCTGTAAATCATGAACGAGTTTCGTCGTCTGTTCCGTCTCCTTCACGTTCTCCGCAAACAAAATCACGCCACCGAGATCAAAACGATTGATGACACGCGCCACTTCCGGTGCGAGAGAAGTATGGTTCGCCCCGTTCCAGAGTCGGAAGTCCGGCATGATCATCTGCCCGATTTTTTGTTCGAGCGTCATCGATTCTAGCTTCGTGTTGACGCGCTGGTCGATCGACATCGTCGGCGTTCCTTCCGCCATGACCGCATCCGCTGCCGGAATCGATGAAACGAGTAGTGCCGTCGTCAATCCGAGTGTTGCCGTCCAGTTCAATGCCTTGTTCATGTTCCCCACTCCCCTTAGTCCAATTTGACTGACCCCCAAACGAAAAGGCATGGAGGAAGAAGCGTTGCCTCATCAACGCTCGTTCACCCCATGCCTGATCGCATCAGTTACATTTGGTTCTTATTCAGGTGGTCAACAACAGTATAGCAACTTCATTTTTCAGAAACAATGACTCATGTGAAAGCGTAACCATTTTGAAACAATGTTTCTGTTTTGATACACAGAAAACTGTATTGGCAAAACCAATAATTTCCGTGGTTCGTTTTTGAATCTTTTTTTGGTAAACTCAATTCGATACAGGTTAACTTTCAAAAAGGGGGAAATTATTGTGGCAAGAGGGGAACTGAAACGAAAGCCGGAATGGTTAAAGATTAAATTAAACACGAACGACACGTATACCGGTTTGAAGAAGATGATGCGCGAAAAAAATCTACATACGGTATGTGAGGAAGCCAAGTGTCCGAATATCCATGAATGTTGGGCGGTACGTCGGACCGCGACGTTCATGATTTTAGGAAGTATTTGTACACGGGCCTGCCGTTTTTGTGCCGTCACGACTGGTAAACCGAACGAGCTCGATTGGGAAGAGCCAAAGCGCGTCGCCGAATCTGTCCGTCTCATGAATTTGAAACACGTCGTCATCACTGCTGTCGCACGTGATGACTTGAACGATTACGGGGCTACCGTCTTCGCAGAAACGGTTCGTGCCGTCCGTGCCATGAATCCAGAGACATCAATCGAAGTGCTCCCGTCTGACATGATGGGTGACTTCTCTGCCTTGCAGACGTTGATTGATGCGGGTCCTGACATCATGAACCATAACTTAGAGACGGTTCGTCGCCTCACACCGAGAGTCCGTGCCAAAGCGACATACGACCGCACACTCGAATTCTTGAAACGCTCAAAAGAATTGAACCCGGATATCCCGACGAAATCGTCAATCATGGTCGGACTCGGAGAAACGAAAGAGGAATTGATTGAAGCGATGGATGACCTCCGCGCACACAACGTCGACATCTTGACACTCGGTCAATACTTGCAACCGACGAAGAAACATCTCGAGGTGGAACGTTACTACCACCCGGACGAGTTCGCCGAATTGAAAGAGATCGCACTATCGAAAGGATTCTCACATTGTGAGGCAGGTCCGCTTGTCCGCTCGTCTTACCATGCGGATGAACAAGTACACAAGGCGCGTCGCCACACGATGTTGCCAATCGACTAATAGAAAGAAGAGAGATTATGACTGGTACGACGTGGCACTTACTTAGAACTGAATCCACTTCACCGGCTGAGAATATGGCGATTGACGAAGCCATCGCCAACTGGGTCGCGAAGGGAGAACTCAAACCGACGCTTCGTTTTTATTCATGGGCACCTCATGCGATCAGCGTCGGGCGTTTCCAACGGGCGACGCGTGACTTGGACCGTGACGCCCTCACGAAGAACAACATTCCGGTCGTCCGTCGCCTGACCGGGGGACGCGCCGTATTGCACGCCGATGAGCTGACGTATAGCGTCATCTTGCCCGAATCGACACCGGCCCTCCCAACGAATATCATCGAGAGTTATCGCCTACTCACGGAAGGAGTCCGTCGCGGATATCACGAGCTCGGTGTACCGGCCGAGTTTTCGGTGCCGTTGACGGAAGAAGATCGTGAGGCACTGCGCAAACCGAAATCAGCCGTCTGCTTCGATGCCGCCTCGTATTATGAGCTGGCCGTCGATGGGAAAAAGATTGCGGGTAGCGCACAAGTGCGCCACCAAGGGGCCGTCTTGCAACATGGATCCATCCCGCTTTCTGTCGACGATGAGGTACTATTCGACTGTTTCGCGATGGAAGAGCACGAAAAACGTGAAGCCAAAAGTCGGTTCAGCGAAAAAGCCGTCGCCTTGAACGATACGTTACAGCGCTTCGTCTCCTTTGATGAAGTAGCGGCCGCGTTCGAGACCGGCTTCAAAGATGCCTTCTCGTTGACGTTCGAACCGCTCGTCTTCACGAAAGAACAGCAATCCGAAATCGACTTGCTCATCAAGAAATATGAGAGTGATGAATGGGTCTGGAAACGCTAAAAAGATTGTCCCTTTTGACGGGGACAATCTTTTTTTATGCCGCGTTCGTTCGGCGCAACAGATGGCGCACTTCTCGGAACGTGACGAATGTTTTGTTGTTCGTATCATACAATTTGTAGCGTAACGACTTCAAACTTGAGAACAGTCCGATCGTCGTCGCCCGTTGTAACGGTGGTGTCGACGTATGCGCCTTCTCCAAATGATAGTTCGGGACACGCGGGCTCAAATGGTGGACGTGATGGAAACCAATATTTCCTGTCACCCATTGAAGCACTTTCGGCAATTCATAATACGAACTTCCTTCGATTGCCGCCTTCACGTAATCCCACTCCTGCTCATCCTCGAAGTATGAATCTTCAAACGTGTGCTGGACATAGAACAACCAAATCCCAAGCACGCCGGCGATGAACATCGTCGTTCCTTGAACAATGAGGAAAGCTTGCCATCCGATGACATAAATCAACGCACTGTATAACACGACGAGTGAGAGATTAATGATATACGTGTTTTGGCGTTCTTTCTTACGCGCATCTTTTCGATTGAAACGGCTCGTCACGAGAATGAGCCAAAGCGGTCCAAGACCAAACATGACGAGTGGATGACGATATAGGCGATATTTCAGTCGCGTCCATTTCGAAGCTTCTATGTACTCCTCAATCGTCATGACCCAGATGTCCCCGACGCCCCGTTTATCCAAGTTTCCGCTCGACGCATGATGAATCGCATGCTCTCGCTTCCACTTCTCGTACGGGAATAACGTCAAGATTCCTGTAATGGTTCCGACAATCGCGTTCGCCTTCTTATTTTTGAAGAATGAACCGTGCGTGCAGTCATGGAAGATGATGAACATCCGCACGACAAATCCTGCCGCAATCAACGTGAACGGTAATGTCAGGAAAATCGAGACACTCAGTAGTTGATACGCTAAGAACCATGATACGAGAAACGGTAAAATCGTATTGATCATCTGCCGCACACTAATCCGGATATCGGACTTTTCAAACGGCGAGACGTGTTTTCTTAATTGGGCAATCTTTTCTTTACTCATAACAACCTCCTTGAATTCAACAGCGTCACAACGCAAAAATATAAATGAAACCAACAACCAACGTTGTTCAATGTGAATTCATGGATCGGAAAGTCGTCCCTATCAAGAATTAACACTAGGTCATTATATCACGTATAAAAATTATGTGGTGAAAATTCAGAAAAAAGACTTATCTCATTTTTAGATGAGACAAGTCTGATGGATTTATTGTTGTGTATAGATGGAAACCGAGCCGCCGTTGACGAAAAACTCGCCCCAACCGTCCGCGTTGATTGTCACGAGACGACCATTGTTGCCGGTCATGTCCTTCCATACTTCTCCCGCGTTCTGCTTTCCGACATACATCCATTTCGAGCCACCCGGTCCGTCCGACAAAATCGTCGCAAGACCTGACTTCGCACGGTCTGTCACACCTTCACGTGTCCAACCGATGACGTCTTGGTGGTTGATGTAGTCATGTTGTGTGCCATAGGCAAAGTCTTTACGCGCTTTCAAAATCGGTTGAAGAGACCCTGACATATTCGGAATTTCACGGTTTGTCGTCCCTTTCGTCCCATAATAGTCTCCATAGAAGAGTGTCGGGTATCCTTGACCGCGTGTCATGATCGTCGCATAGGCGAGCGGTTTGAACCAATTGGCAACCGTCGACTCGAGTGATTGCCCAGGTTGTGAGTCATGGTTATCGACAATGGTGACGGCGAGTGTCGGATGCTGCTCGACGACCGTTCCTTTTAGAATGTTGCGCATGTCATAGTAACCGCCGCCGTTCCCTGCCGCTTGGAAGTTGTAGTGGAGCGGTACATCGAATACCGAGTGAGTATAGCCCGTCTTCGCCAAGTAATCATTGATGGCCCCAAGGTCGTTTTTCCAATACTCCGCGACGGTGAACATCTCTTTCCCTGTCGTCTGTCGGACACTTGTCACCCATTCTTTCAAGTACGAATGATTAATATGTTTGACCGCATCGAGACGGAATCCATCGAGACCGAGCGAGTCCGCGTACCATTTCCCCCAGTTTTTCATCTCTTGTCGAACTTCCGGATGTTCAAAATCGACATCGGCGTACATCAAGTAGTCATAGTTTCCGTTCTCCCCGGACACTTCACTGTCCCACGCTTTACCCGTACTTCGGAATTTATAAATCCGGCTTAAGTTCCGTGACTGATCCCAATCAGTCCCGTCAAAGTGATACCAACGCCACTTGAACGGCGAGTATGTATTGTTGCGGCCCGCAAAATTGAATCCGGTCCAGGCAGAAATCGAATATTCCCCAGACGTCTCCTGATTCCGGTTAGAAGGATTGACCTCGACAGCCTGAACGGACTCGGTATAATCCGCTCCGCCCTTATGGTTCATGACCACATCCCCGTATACGCCAATCCCTTTTCCGCGTAAGTTGGAGATGGCCGACTGTAGCTGCGCTTTTGTTCCATACTTCGTCCGTGTCGTCCCTTTTTGATTGAACTCACCTAAATCATACAAATCATAGGCCCCGTATCCGACATCGTTTTGAGACGTCCCTTTATACGCCGGTGGAATCCACACCGTCGAGATGCCGATGTCTTTCAAGTGCTGCGAATCGTTTGAGAGACGGTTCCAATGGAGCCCGTCGTTCGGGACATACCATTCAAAGTATTGCATCATCGTACCGTTCTGCGGAGTTGCCGCTTGTGCGACCGGTTGCCCCGAAAGCAGTGCAATCGATGTCACTCCAGCCAGCACGGCAATCCCTTGTCGTTTCTTCAACATCATCCATTCCTCCTCAATTAAATAATGAAAGCGCTTGCATAGATTATTGTGAAGGATTTTGATTTTGTTGCATAGACTGACGTCTAAAAACAGTTCTCTCTCCCTAACTATTTTTCATTTGAATAGTTCAGTTGAACGAAACAAAGACGGATGGCTTGTGCCATCCGCCTAATCATCCTTGACGGCTTATTCGTTTTCGCTTGAAACGGTAGCCAATGTACGGTAGTCCTGTAAATACGAGACCGATTGTCACGAGTAGTTGAACACCGATCAATATCGTCTCGACGACGATTGGCCACTCAAACTGAAACAAGGAAAACAGGGCAATCCATAAAATACCTAGGATGAGCGCAGCTCGTCCCATCTGACGTTCCATGTCATGATATTTCTCCTCTGCCGTTTCGACATCCGAATAAATCGGCTTGGCATCTCGATTCCCTTTGAAAATATGAATCTCATCCCCGGTTGATGTGACATGTTGCCATCCGCTCGATGCAAACAGGTCAAAGTAGTCTTCATCCGGACGGGTTCGATAATCCAAACTATATTGAACGTCTTCCGGTTCCCCTTCAACGAGCGTGTATCCTAGAGGTGCGAATTGCTTCAAATGCCAACCCTTGGCTGCCATTCGTTCTAGTTTTCGCATCTCACGCTCTTCGGCAAACGCTAGTCCCCAGCTCGACATATACTTCTGTCTCATCGTGATCCCTCCATATCTAAAATGGCACAGGCATCTTCGACCATCGCCTGTCGTCTCTTCACATCATCCGTCAGAATCGAACGCCCTTTACGCGTAATCTGGTAGTTCTTTTTCTTTCCGTCCCCGTCCATCGGTTCAATCAGTTCGGCGTTCAATAATTTTTTGATAATCGTATACATCGACGCAGGACCGATTTGCATTCGTCCTCTTGTGATTTCTTCGACAAATTGCATGACCAAATAACCATGACGCGGCGTCGTGAGCGCCAATAAGATGTAAAACATACTATCCGTCAGTTCTCCTAACTCCAAGGAGTCCGTTCGCGGCATCTTCTCCACCTCCTATATCATTGAATGATACATTTCTTATATTCAATATATATCGTTAAATGATATATGTCAATAAATGATATAAAAAAGTCGCGAACAATTAAGTTCGCGACTTCTGTGTGAATCGATTTAGCTTGTGACGTAATCCAGGTCGTGCAAAATATAGGCGAGGAAGAAAATCATACTCGGGTTCTCATAACGCATTTGGACTTTACGGAGCTGCTCGCGATACGTGACCTCATACTCGGCCCCGTTCATCTTCCGCTCCATATTCATCTTAATGAGGGCATCGAGTTTGTCCATCATGTCGACGAGCATCCCTTCATACGTGTCATCTTTCGAATCAGCCATGTATCGACGGAACGCCGGCTGCATATATGCCGGCAACAACCCGAGAAGACGTTCACTCTCTGCCCGCTCATATGCCTCGAACGCCGCTCCCGTCTCTTGTGTCGAATGCTTGACCGGTCCGAGCACATCTCCGGTCACCCCTTCGACTAAGTCGTGACAAAGAAGACGTGCCACGAGTTCGGCGACATCAACGTCGACGTTGTACTTCTCGCGCTCTAAGAGTCCGCTGAACATACCGAGCGCGGCAGCCCGGAAACCATGAATCGCATCGTTGTCGTCAATCGTATTGAAGCGCCCTTTCCAACGACGGACACTGTCCATCCGCATGACGTTCTCGATGAAGCGTAACACATCAGTCTCTGCCTCGACCTGGTCGAACAGCCAACGCACTGAATCAATCGGATGATGACGGAGAGCGGTTTTCATCTCTTCTAACTTGTCATCGAAATGAGGAGAGCCATGGGCGACTTCCCGTCGTACGAATAGCATCGCATCAAAAGAATCGATTCCGTCGACAATCCGTCCTTCGAACGAGTCATCTTCCGCCTCAACAACAAAACGGTGGAAGTGAGGACGTAACGACTGTGACAACAACTCGACAAGACCGAGGCTCGCCGTCCGCTCCATCCGTTCGATATGACCGATCAAGGTCGGTTCTTTTTTCGTTCGGTGCATAATCGGACCGGTCTGTACTTCATTCATATCGTGGAAAATGGCTTTTCCGAGCAAATCGAGCAAGTCGACGTCACGCCCGTTCTCTTTTTCCACATAAGCCGCGATCAAGCTGAAGACCGCGACACGAAAGCTATGGCTCGCTGCATTATCATGATAATGAGGGGCATATTCGTCCCATCGTTGCACGTTTTGCATACGTGTCATCTTTCGGATAAACGTTCCGTTATGCATGGTTTCACTCCTTATGATAATCGTTCAAATACATCGTCATGACAGACGACATAGAGCATGTCTGTGTCTTGTAGCGGCAAGTCGAGCATCGTCGCCACATCTAATCGGTCATTGACTGCGATGAGTGTCACCCCTGATTCAAGTAAAGCCGTGTTCGCTTGCCGAACATTTTGCCACTCGACTTTTGGTTTCAACGCTTGGATGTTCCCGCCTGACTGTTTGCTTAACAATTGACGGAAAATCGCCGTCGTCCCTGGCTGTAACGTCGCTTTCGCCATTAAGAGGGAGACTGAGTCGTTCGCCAAAATAAAATCGTCGACGCGGACGTGTTTGAATTTCGAGATATTTCGTTCTTCACACACTTCAACGACCGTGTGCAAATCCACTTGATGTTCAGAGGACAGCGCCTCGACCGCTGAGGCGATCAAAAGCGATTTTCCATCGGCGAGTAATGTCTCCGTGATTCGCGCATCCGCAAAAATGGCGACGCGTCGTGCTTTCAGGACGTTCGCCTGCAATAAGACCGCTTCATCTGAGGCATCCCCTGAAACGAAGTGTACTTGATCGTGCACGTACGGCTCTTCGATCAACTGATCAATCAAGACGATTTCCGCTTTCGGTTCATAGTTGAGCACTTCATCAATTGCCTTTTTTGTCTTCGGGGACCACCCGATATACACATAATGTCCTTCTCCACGATACACTAGTCTTCCCTCCCGTTTTAACCGTTGAAACGTCGCGCCGATTTCAACTAATTTTCCAATCAACGCCCCGATAATCCCGATCCCGAATAGGAACAAGAAGATCCCGAGCCATCGCCCTGCCACGGAGGACGGATAAAAATCCCCATATCCGACGGTCGTCAACGTCGTCATCGTCCACCAGAACGAATCAAATAATGACCCGAACGTCTCAGGCTCTAACCAATAACCGAGCACGGTCCCTAGGACAATAATGCCAATCGAAGCTAGAACGACATTCAAAAATGATAATTTCGCTAACCCTTTCCACAAACGAAATAAGATATGCACTGTTTCCCCCTCCTTCTCTCTTATATACTAAACGTATCTACAAAAAGATTCACGAAACCATTTTGATCGTGATTCCGTATAAGAAGAAAAAAGGAAGGACTGACATATGAACTCAATCGTCTTAGAGTATCGTCTCTATAAAAATGAATTATCGTTCGAACCACTATATCATTACACGTCTCTCGGCTTAGATGAAGTGCTGGCCCGTCGTGAATGTGAGTTTTTCGTCAAAGACGGCATGACCTATAAACAACGCTCATCCGCCCTAGAAGGCGATCAATACTTCTTGATTTACGTCGACCGTTACACAGAAGGACCGATGGACAAACACGAAACGAGCGAGATCAAAGTCGAGATTCGTACGCTCGATGACCGATTTGACAATCCGTTACTCGAAGCCTATTACGTCGACCGTCACCTCGATGCGCTCGCCATGCTTGGGAGCCAGTACTTGTACGTGGCCGGCAAAGAGTATGAGCGGGATTCAGCAGAAACAGATGAAGATCGTGGTGTGTATGTCATCTATGTCACACCGACTGGCTATGAATTGGAGGAATCAACATGAAGACAAGTAAGAAAATTTTAAGCGGTCTCTCTGCGGCGGTATTGACGACCTCTCTTGCCGCTTGCGGAGACGACAGTTATAACGAAGCGTCACTCCCGGAAGAACCGACCGGCTATGAATGTGACGATTGGGACTGGGATGACGTGACGGAGTCGTATTATTGCGACGACGATCGGTCCCCACACTATGGTAGCTACTTCTTACTCGGTAGCCTGTTCCGCTCGAAAAGTGCACTAAAAAATTCTTCTACCTACAAATCTTACAAGTCGAACGGCGGCGCGACCGGCGCCGTGTCGAACGGTTCCAATTCAGGAACGTCAAAATCTGGACTTGGAAGCGGCTCTAAAGGTGGATTTGGCGGATGACGCGTGACGAACTTTACAGTCAAATTCCTTATTTTTGGCCCGATTTAAACGATGAAGAATATGCCCTATACGATTGTTTCGAAATGACCGCCTCGCAGGTTGACTCGATTCGGGAAGCGACCGGGGCGGTTGATTCGATTTTTCGGAAGACGAATCAATTGATGCGTACGCTACCGGACGAGACGCTCCGACTGCTCGGTTATCCCGAAGCGAGTCTCCCTTTCTTACGGGAGAAAACGATCCCACAAGAGACGATCATCGGTCGATACGACTGGATCATGAAAGACGGTCAACTCAAATTGATGGAGTTCAATGCGGATACACCGACGTTTATTAAGGAACTGTTTGACGTGAACGGCGTAGTCGCTTCCGAGTTTGGTCTTCTCGACCCGAACAGGGAAGCGACCGCTCAACTGAAAACCGAACTACGGAAGGCCATCGTTGCCGCATGGAAACGACTCGGACGTGAAGGTACACCAAAAATCGTCTTTACGGCACATGACGACAACATCGAAGACAAATGGACGGCTCGTTTCTTGCAAGAAACGCTCGACTTACCGTCTGAATTCGTACCATTGCATGCCTTACTCGTCGACGAAGACGGTGTCTACACGCCATCGGGTGAACGGATCGACATCTTATATCGCCAAACGTATCCGATTGAGCATCTCGTAGACGACCGGGCACCAGACGGCGACTTGATCGGCATCCGGTTACTTGAACTCAATCAACAAAAACATGTATCGCTGCTCAACCCGCTCTCGGCATTCCTCATGCAGTCGAAAGGTGTCCAAGCCCTCATTTGGGAATTGTATGAGACCGAGACATTGTTCGATGAAGCCGAGCGCGACATCATCGACACCTATTTTTTACCGACTTACTTAGATGAGACACCGTTTCTCGGCGAATCGGACTATGTCAAAAAACCGGCGTTCGGACGTGAAGGGGACTCCGTCATCTTGTACACGAAAGAAGGTCAACCGTTTCACCGAGAAGCACTACAAACGTATGCGGAAGAGACGGCCGTATACCAACAGTTCATCGAACTTCCGACACGGATGACGACGACCGTCAAAGGTCGTGTCGAGACGCATTATATGGTCGGATGTTTCTGTTTGAACGGACACTCGTCCGCACTCGGCGTCCGCGCCGGTAGCATGATCACGAACAACCAATCTTACTACTTAGCCGTTGGCACACCTACACAAAAGGAGACGAACTCATGACATTCATCACACTCGATTCAATCTTAAGCTTCCTCGCCCACCTCGGGACGGGGTTCGGCCTCATTCTTGCGGGACTCATCATCTTCGCCCTGACGACCAAATATTCGGAACGTAAATTAATCAAAGAAGGCAATATGGCCGTCGCCTTGAAACTTTGGGGGAAAGCGCTCGGACTTGCCATCGTCATCTATACGGTTTGGGCGAACAGCGTCAACTTGCTCGATGCGTTCATCTGGGGACTCGTCGGGATTGTCGCCCAAGTATTGGCGTTCTGGACGTTTGAATATGTCCTCACGCCTGGCGTGAACTTAGAAAAAGAAGTCGAGAACGGCAACATGGCCATCGGTTTTAGCTTATTCGCCGCATCACTCGTCGTCGGCATCATCGTCGCCGCGAGCTTGACGTACTAATTCAAACACCCCATGCACGCATTCGCGAGGCATGGGGTGTCTCTATTTATAAAAGATTGGAGGAAGAATCATGTCTAAGCGAATCATCCTACTCACAATCGTCTCCGGTCTCATCATCGTAGCAATCGCAGTCGGTGTCGGACTGTACACGTACACGAACATTCAGAACGGTAACTCATACGAGAATGCCGAAAAGGAAATGAATCGTTATATGACGATGAACGATTGGTATACGTTTCAAATTCATAACATGGAACAGTCCGTTCTCTCTTTTTACACAAATGAAGATCGATCCGTCATCGGTCTAGCCGAGATTGATGTCGAAACAGGGAACTTAGGATCTGTCACGAAACAAACAGAGCCGAATCAACCTTTTGATTTCGTCACCCTTCAAGTCGAAAACAAGGAGTACATCGGCGTCCATCTAAAAGAGCGCCCAGAAGATGTCGTTTATTTACGGTTGAACGGCGACGATGGCTCAAAAGATTTTCCCGTCAACGATCCCGAAATCGAAAGCTACACCATGACCTATGTCATCGAAACAACAAAACGTCCAGATGGTGTGTGGTCGCTTGAGACGTTGAATGCCAACAAACAAGTCATACATTCAAGTGAACTCACGGAATAACCTATGTCATGCGTCAAGACGACTTTTTTAGTCGTCTTTTTTAGTTGGTCGCAAGAACTCCAGACGGTCCGAAAAATTCATATCGTGCCTGAGGGATGACGCGTACGACCGTTTCCATCATCGCATTCGGTCCGCACGTGTAAACGTCATGCCCTTCGATATCAAGTGCCTCGAGTTGCGTCGCACTCATACAACCCGATACGTCATCCACGTGTGTGATGAGGTGGAGCCCTTTAGCCACAAGTTCATCAAGTTCGTCTCCGAGCGGACGGAGTGTTGTGTTGCGAACCGCGTGCAACAATGTGACGGAGCGCCCTTGTCCGAGTGCCGTCTTCGCCATATTGAAGAGTGGTGTGATGCCGATCCCTCCCGCAATCAGTGCAAGCGGACGATCTGATGCTTCAAGAATGAATTCTCCTGCCGGTGCGCTCACCGGAATTTCGGTACTAACCGTCTGTTCATGGAGCCAGTTCGAAACGAGCCCTTCTTGTTTCGGTGCAATCCAGTACCCGTTCTCTGTCGTATCGATGACACTATATTGGCGGTGGTGCAAGATGTCCTCGCCAGCGATTCGCGCCTGAACCGAGATGTATTGTCCAGGGATGGCTGCACCGACGATCCCATCTTTCGCAACGAGACGTAATCGCTTCACTTCCGGTGTGTCTTCAATGATTTCTTCGATGACGAACGGTTTGAATCCGACCCACGGTGCGTCATCATACATCTGTTTCTCGAGTGAGATGAAGACATCGGCAATCACGCCATACGCTTTCGCCCATGCATCGATGATGTCTGGTGTTGCCGCTTCTCCGAGGACATCTTGAATCGCTCCGAGTAAGTTTTCACCGACAATCGGATAATGTTCTGGACGTATATTCAAACTCTTATGTTTATGGAGTGCCGGTTGAATGGCAGGAAGAATCGCTTCGAGTCGGTCGATATGAAGCGCTGCCGCATAGACCGCGTTCGCAAGTGCCTCCGGTTGGCGTCCTCGTTTTTGGTTCGTATGGTTGAAGAAGTGACGAACTTCTGGATTTTGTTCAAACATTCGTTGATAAAAATGCTTCGTAATCGTCACACCATGCTCTTTCAAAACAGGCGCCGTCGCTTTTACAATCTCAATCGTTTGTTGATCTAACATATGTTTATCCCCCTTTTGTTTCGTACACGTTCATTATGTGAGTCAAGTCACTTTAAAGCAATATATGAAATACTTCTTTAAAACAGATTTCACGATTCCGACTCATTTCTGCCATCACCCTTTCACATTTGTTCGAATCGCACTTTTAAACGTTGTCTTGTACAATGGAAAAAGAGGTGATGATGGATGAGACTCACGCAAACGTGTGACTACGCACTACGGACGTTGATGTATAGCGCCACGTTTTCGCATCGGCTGGTCACGATTCAAGAAGTCGCAGACCAATACAAAATTTCCAAAAATCATGTCATGAAAGTCGTATACGAGCTTGGAAAACATGGATACTTGGAGTCGGTTCGTGGCCGTGGTGGCGGCTTCCGTCTCGCGCGCCCGATGGAAGACATCAATGTAGGCGAGGTCGTTCGAACGATGGAACCGCTCGAGCTCGTGGAATGCTTCGGGGAAGGTCGATGTGTGATCGCACCGGCCTGTGACTTACGGAGTGTGTTGAATGAGGCGATGCTTGCGTTCTTTCAAGTGCTCGACCGTTACACGATTGCCGATCTCGTCGCCAATCGAACGAACGAACTTGCCCTGCTCTTAGGCGTACAAAACCCGACGGACTGAAAAAAGTCCGTCGGGTTTTTGTATGTCTCTATTTTTAGGACTCATCGCCACCAACGTTTCATCATTTTTTTCACATATAGTTCTGGGGACGTTTGATGAATGAAATTTTCAAAACATTCATTCAGGTTGTTTTCTAACTCTTCATCGAGTTCATTTCCATCTTCGTCATACAATTCAAAATGTGTATATTTCCAATCGTTATACGCATCAAACAATAAGTCGTGGTAGCATTGCCAATGCTTACCGAAATTTGATGTGAATGTTGGCACCCATTGATTGATATAAATGTTGTGTAGCAACTCTTCGAATTTGGATGAGTACCAATGGTTATTTCCGAGCTTGTTAACCAAGTCTTGAAATGTTTCCAGCGTCATCGGTTCAACCTCTCCAGAATAGTCATAACTCACTTTATTGAACTGATAAGGATGGGGAAACGCCTCTTCTGTTTTTATCCATTGATGAGGCCGGTATTGCTCGATCATTTCACCTAGCAATCTGGCAATCACAAGATTGACTGCTTGCGTATCCAATTCATTCACCTCATTACAGTTATGAATGTTCATTCGATTACAATTTCTTTAGTTTCGATTCGATTTCCGCTCGTCTCGACTCTAGAAATGGCGGCAAGGCCAAGCGTTCTCCGAGTGCTTCAACTGATTCATCCGTCGCGAATCCAGGTTCATCTGTCGCCAGTTCTACTAAAATCCCGCTCGGCTCGCGGAAGTAGATCGACTGGAAATAATAACGGTCAATGAGACCGGAGTGACTGATGCCATGTGCGTCAAGTTTCTCAATCCACTTCGCCATATCGTCTGTTTCTTCCACTCGAATCGCCACATGATGCACACTTCCCCGACCTGGTCGTTCCGATGGCAAATCCGGTCGATCGACGAGATGAATCTCTGTCGCCACGCTACCTTCTCCTGTTTGAAAAACGCGCACATCGTGACCATCCCGTTCAAACGTCGTCACATATCGATAACCGAGTATTTCAGTCAGCACTCGTGCCGTCTTGTCAATCCTCCGTACCGTCCACTCACTAAATCCGAGACCGAAGATGCCGACGTCCGTCGAAACAGGACCATTTCTCCAAGGTGTCCCGCTCCCTCCTTCCACCAGACATAGGCGTTGGCCTTCATGATCTTCGAACGAAAGGGTTGCCCTTCCTAAAACCGACTCGATTTCTCCGTAAGATACATCGAACGTGTCAAAACGCTTCTGCCAGTATGCGAGCGCCCCATCCGGTACTCTGAGCGCTGTCCGGGAAATACTGTTTGACCCTCGATACGTCTGTCCGAGAAACGGTAACTCAAAGAACGTCAAATCGGTTCCAGGCGTCCCCGTCTCGTCCGCATAGAACAGGTGATACATCGATGGATCATCTTGGTTGACCGTCTTTTTGACGAGTCGCATCCCTAGTACTTCCGTATAGAATCGTAAGTTCTTTTTGGCATCCCCGGTCATCGCCGACACGTGATGTTGTCCCCCAATCGCCTTCATCTATCATCTCCCCTTTCGACTATAACGTTATTGTATCACCTCCAACTAAGTAAAGTCTTCTTTACATTATGTAAAGTTTGTTTTACACTAGTGGTAGAAACTAGAAATGAGGTGGCAATATGCCATTGGTCAACCGTGTGAAAGAACTGCGTGCTCGGCACCAGTTAACCCAAGGCGACCTTGCCGAAAAGGTCGGTGTGACGAGACAGACAATCATCTCGCTCGAGAAAGGAAGTTATACGCCGTCGCTTATGTTAGCGATGCAAATCGCGCGAGTGTTCGAGGAACCGGTCGAATCTATATTCACAATCGAGGAGGAATCACAATGAAACACGTCGTCGTTCAGTCTATTTCAAGCATCATCTCGTATGTATTGATGGCTTTTCTATTCAGCTCATTTCTATCTGATGTATCGAAGACCGTCATCGAGTCTGATCGCTTCTTAGTTGAATTCAATCTGCTTCCACTACTATTACTCGTTGTTTTTGGCATTGTTTGGACAGTCTATTCGTTCAACACACGACCGAACAAGCAATTGAGTTTCACTCAATGGTCTGTCCGGATGACCGAGTTCAGTGAAATCGATGAGCGTGAACAAATCATCACAGCGAAAGCAACTAAAGCGGCATACGTTTCGTTCGGCATCTCCGTTCCTATTTTTATGGGGTCGTTCATGTTTTATCCGTTATTTGAAGACACACTTCCCGCATATCCGATCTATGCACTCGCTTCTACGCTCATCATCGCGACACTCGTCTACATGACGACTTGGATTCGCGGATATCGACATTAAGGAATTCATCACGAATTCCTTTTTTATATTCTTGTTTTAGAATATTCCATATAGGGAATATAAGGAGATAAGAGGACGGTGACGAAAGATGGAAGAGAAACTGGCTTCTTTGTTTCAAGCGTTAGCCGACCCGAATCGGTTACGGATGATTGAATTGTTACGGAAACAGGAGTGGACGGTCGGAATGATGGCAAATCAACTTGGAATCAGTCAACCGCAGACGTCGAAACACTTACGAATCTTATATGATGCGGGGCTTGTCACAGTAACGGTTGATGCCAATCGGCGACGCTATGCGCTCAAGTCTCAAGCACTTGAACCTTTAGATGCTTGGCAGACCTATATCGCGCGGGAAACAGAGCGTCTCGATCGATTGGAAACGTTTTTAGCGGAGTCACAACGAGAGGAGAATCAATCATGAGTACGGTCAAATCACATGTAGAGGGCACGACATTGATCATGGAACGTCTGTTCAAGGCACCGCGGCAACTTGTATTTGAGGCATTCTCGACACCCGCACATTTAGAGAAATGGTGGGGACCGGCTGGATGGGAGACGAAAGTATACAGCTTCGACTTCAAACCAGATGGAATTTGGCACTACTGCATGACGTGTGTCGACAAAAATCAAGGTGACTTTTACGGTATGGAATCATGGGGCAAATCGACCTTTATCGAGATTGATCCCTATTCCCGAATCGTCTATACGGATGCGTTCTCAGATGCGGACGGACACGTCAATCCGGACTTACCTGTCATGACCATCACGAATGAGTTTCTCGATATATCGGAAGGCACGTTATTCATTAGCCGCTCCGAATTCCCGAATGAAGAAGCTCTCCAACAAGTCGTCGAGATGGGGGCTGTCGAAGGATTCACCTCTCAACTCGATCGTCTTGAAGCGATTGTGACGCAGTAACGTAAAAGGCACCGTCCTCGTAAGAGAGACGGTGCCTGATTGTGTTCACAATAAAAAGTAGCTCACGAAGAGGATGAGCGAAAAGATGAAGACCATCCCAATTGCCAAAGCAATGAGACTCATCTTCGCAGATTTGAATTGTTGCGTATTAATCGTATGCACTTTTTTCAAATAGGAACGGGTTCCTACAAGAATTGTACTGATGCCGAACAAAATAGATAACATCCCGATAGCCGAGATCAATTGATGTTCTGCACCATTTAGATTCTCGCTTCGATAATAATGAAAATTCGTCACTAAGAAACCAATCCCAATCACGGTAATCGCAGTACGGATCCATGCCAAAAATGTACGTTCATTTGCCAGATGTTGCTGGATGTATTGCGAATCGATCGTTTTTTCTACTTCTACTTTCATTCTTTCAATCATCCTTCCATTTCAATCAAATGATTTTTCAAGGCGTATTGCACCAATTCGTGTCGGTGCTTCATCTGTAGTTTGTTCATAATCCGTGCTTTATGATTCTCTACTGTCTTGGGACTGATTCCTAATTTTTCCCCGATCTCATTATGGCTATACCCTAAAGTCGACAACCGCACAATCTCTAGTTCACGACGTGTCAATAACGGGTGACCATTCTTTTGAAGCACGAGCTTGTCAATATAATCCTCGGTCAATGACGTCGAATAATATCGTTTCCCGTCAAATACATACTCAATCCCTTCTGCTAGTTGAGATGGATCGCTATTTTTAGACATAAAACCAGGTACATCCAGCTCAAGAGCACGTTTGATATAAATCTCTTCATCATGCATCGTCAGTAAGATGATTTTTGCGGAAGGTACTTCCTCAGCGAGTGCTTGAACCGTCACAAACCCATCCAATCCATTCGGCATCGTGATATCAAGTAAAATGACATCGGGACGCGTCCGAATCGCTTCTTGTATTGCCGCTGCTCCCTCTGCCGCTTCCCCAACTACACGAATGCGCTCATTTGTACGAAACATCAGTTTTAATCCACGTCGCACTAACTCATGATCATCAACGATCAATACATTAATCGGTTTCATCATGACCTCGCTCTCTCGGAACTGACACTGAAATTTCAGTCCCGTGTCCTATCACCGAAACGATCTGAAACAATCCTTCTATTGTTTTTGCCCTTTCTTCCATGTGACGTAGCCCTAACCCTTTCGAGACCACGAGAGAATCAAAGCCAACTCCATCATCTCGAAACAACAATTCAATTTGTTCCTCCTGTTCAATTACTCGACAATCAACATTTGTCGGATTCGCATACTTCATTGCGTTCACAAGTGCCTCTTGGACAATTCGATATAAATTAATCTCAACAAGGGAATCACATCGTGTCTTTAGTCGAAAATCCGTATGAAATGCCACGTTCGGATAACGAGTGGCAAAACTATCAAGTAGCACCTGTAGTGCCGATTCCAGTCCAAATTGATCAAGTTCGACTGGTCTCAACTGTTTTGAATAATTTCTGACGTGATCCATCAGGAGACTCACTTCAGAAATGACAGAACTCAAATATTCTTTTTTATCGGGGTCAACTACGTCTGATTGCAATGAATTCAAGGCAAGCGTGATACTAAACAGCGATTGTCCGACCCCATCATGTAACTCTTGAGCCAATCGTTCATGTTCCTCTTCTCTCGCCCGAATCAATTCCCGAACCATTTGTTCTCTTAAGATATGCGCTTCCCTGCGCTTTCGTTCTGTAAAATCTCGTAAGACAAGCAGATAGTATGTCGCACCGGTCGTCGGATCATTTAAGATGCGAGCCGTGTTCATCTCAACGTCAACCATTTTCCCAGAGTATGTCGGCATCTCCGAAGTGAAATATGGGGAACGTTCATGTTCAATCAAATAGCAACGTTCTTCGCTAATGTTCACGTTTCGCTTCTGACAAAAAGAACAATAGGGAACCGGTTCTCCGATTTGCCATCCCGTCAATTGTTCGGCCGATTGATTCATCGAGATGATCGTTCGGTCATGGTCCATCACAATCACACCGTCTTTGAGTACGTTTAATATTTGATGTTCAAAGTCACGTAGTGTCAACGTTATCCCCTCCGCACTCTTTCAGTTCTTATATCCATAATACCCCTATGGGTAAACAAACCCAAATAATGCACTTCATTCCCCCATGAAAAAAGACGCGCCTCGAGGCACGTCTAATTTATTGAAAACTCTATTCATCATGATTTATTCATGTTTAACGCTTGATTGTCCGTTCGTTTAGTACATCAACAGTTGCTTGAACGTATTTAAGACCGTATTGAACTGATGGTTCTTTAATCCAACGCATGAGTGAAAATAGGGTGATGTGGCGGTCATCCTGTTCGACACGTTGTTGCACTTCCGTCCACATCTCTCGCGTCCATTCAACCTTCTCTTTCGCTGGCACGGCATACTCATCGATCCGTTGCCCAATCAATTCTTTCGTTTGTTCATCATGATATACATCTTGGACAAACGTGAACATGAACTCAAGTTGATTCGTCACCTGTAGCAACATCGGTAACTTTTCAGTCAGTTTTATTGCTGCTTCAAGCGTTTCGATTTGGATATTGGAATTGTCGATGGCTGCGTCAACTTTCTCTTTTACCGTTTCATCTTTCATCGTCGCCATACCAAAATCAACAGCATCCTCTAAACGGCGGAGAGACTGTTCAATTTTGGGCAAACGATCGATCAGTGCAATCAGTGCTTGTTCAACGTCAGGTCTTGTCAGTACGGTCTCGACCGTTTGTTCTTCAAGTGCAGAACGTTCCATCACGATTCCTCCTTTCTCACATCGTTCCTTTCAACATGCCGTTCCAGTACATAATCGGTAAAAAGTCTTTTTTCAAAATGTACATGCTTCGTCTTTCTTTTGCTTGATTGAACGGCATCGATTCTTGAGGGATTTTATCATAATCAAACTCTGCTAGAATCAACGAACCGTAACCTGTGACAATCGGACAAGAAGAGTAGCCGTCATATGAAGCTGTCGGTAAATGACCATACATTGCATCCTGTACATTTTGGACAACGACAGGTGCCTGTTTCCGAATGGCTGCACCTGTCTTCGATGTCGGTAGATTCGTACAGTCACCTAACCCGAACACATTTTTGAATCGCTTATGTTGAAGTGTATGTTTGTCGACATCGACCCAACCCCCGGAGTCTGCCAATAAACTGTTCCGAATGAATGCCGGAGCTTGCATCGGTGGCGTGACATGAATCATGTCATAGCTGATCTCGAACGATTCTCCCGTATCTAAGTTTTCAAAAATCGCTACTTTTTCATCTGCCTTTATTTCTGTCAGATTCACCCGAAAATGAGTTTCAATCTGTTTTCGTTCGAGTACTTTCTCCAGTGCGTCCCGATACTTCGCAACATCGAAAATGGCAGGATTGGCTGAACCGAAGACCACCCGACTCGAACCACGAATGCCGGTCTTCATGAAATACTCTTCCGCCAAGTACATGATTTTTTGAGGAGCACCCCCGCATTTTACCGGAGAAGCCGGGTGTGTGAACAATGCCGTTCCACCCGTAAACTTTTCGAGAGTATCCCATGTGTAGCCAACGTGTTCGTATGAATAATTACTGCAGACCTCTTTTGTCCCAAGCGCTTCTTTTAATCCTTTTATGCGTCCCCAGTCAATTTCAATCCCTGGTGACACAATGAGAAAATCATAGTAAATCTTTCCGTGACTTGACGTTTCGACTTGATTGTTTTCAGGATCAAATGTCGTCACATGATCTTGTAACCACTTCGCCCCATCAGGAATGAGAGAATCCATCGGGCGGGCCGACTCTTCTTTCTTCACAATACCTGCTCCGACTAGTGTCCATAACGGTTGATAATAATGAGTAGTGGCAGGATCAATCAGTAGAATCTCATCTTTCAAATGATGTTTCTCTCGAAGCAATCTTGCCGCGACACTGATTCCCCCGGTTCCTGCTCCTACAATCACAACACGATAATGTGTACGCATCTTATGCAACCCCTTCTGTTTCATTACACGCTATTTTTGACAAACAAGTGAACCAATCTATAAACTAAGCATATTTGAAAGCGTATACATTTGATATAGGGGAAGTCCCTCAATTTCCTTATGAATCAACACTTGACGCAACATGACACATAATATCTTCAAACAAAATATCAATATTAAACGTTATCAGGGGTGATGAAAATCACACAGACAGCCATGTCTATTATTGAGGGATTGCCCTCAATTATATCCAACCCTCTTGACCCCCAGATACCCTAGGGGGTATAAAGTGATTATGTAATTTAAAGGAGGAGTTTTTTATCATGTCAAAACAAACCTATCACCCATTATATTTTTTATCTGCGCTTGGCAACGGTGGGCTCGCTGTGTCATTTTTTATGTACTTTATGTTCCTCATACCACACCCTGATTCTCCACTACCTCACTTCAATCATTTACGTGAGACGTTTGAGGGCGGAGGAATCCCAGCTATTCTTGTCGTTCTCGTTTCATTGGTCATTATTGGCTTCTCGGCAAATCACTTCCGTCTGCTTGCATGGAATATCCGTTCATTTCGTAAATTCAAGAAAAGCGATCGATATTCCAAAGTGAAAGGAACTCCTGGAGAAGTAGCTGTCATGGCAGAACCACTCACCTATGCGATGAGTGTCAATGTACTGTTTATTCTAGGTGCTTTGTTTGTTCCAGGACTTTGGTCTAATGTTCAATCCTTACTACCTTTTGCCCTCATTGCCTTCTTAATCATTGGTGGATATGCATTTACTCGTTATGTTCAGTACATTGCATCGGTTATGGTTAGTGGTCAAGTTGACGTTGAAAATATGAACCAATTCGGACAATTCTTAGGTGCTTTTTCGTTCGTCATGGTCGCAGTGGGATTAGCTAGTCCTGCCGCTATGTCAAAAATCCAATGGGTTTCTGTCAGTGCGACAATCGCCTCTATATTTTTTATGACACTTGTATGGGGGATTATTTTATTTTTCGCCGGAATGAGTCTACGAGCGATCTTCAGTAAAGGCTTTGCAAAAGCGAGCGCACCGACTATTTGGTTACCTATCCCGATTCTCACCCTTACTGGTATTACATTCGTTCGATTGAACTCAATGGTGTCACATCGCTTGCTAGAGACTGAGGTCAATGCAGCCTTTATGCTGATTGTACTCGGGATATTATTTATGGGGAGCACCGCGGTTGGACTAATCGGATATAGTGTATTACGTCGACTTGATTACTTCAGAAATCAGCCAGAGGGCGGAGCAAGTTTTGGTCTCATTTGTCCAGGTGTCGCATATGTGGTACTCGGAATGTTCTTTATTCATTGGGGACTCGTTCAAAACGGCTTCTTGACTGTACACACGTGGATGCATTATATCGCTTTATCACCTCTTGTGTTCATACAATTTAAAACGATTCAATGGGTCGTGAAGTTGTCTTCTACGTATCTATCATCTGCCGCCGACAAATCCACACTCAAAGTCGCATGACAAGAACGCTGAAGAGAAACATCTCTTCAGCGTTCTTTACATTTATTTAGAGTTGAATTGCCTAAATACATCATCGAGTTGATTAGAGGTTATATGACTGTAGACATCCCCGATGCTGATTTCAGTGGAACAAAATCCTTCTTTTTCAACGAGATAACCGGTGATGCCAATCCCGGTCTCTTCTTGGATTCCTGCAATCTGTTCAGCGAGTTCCTCTTTTCCCCCTTGGAAATGTAAGTGGAACATATTCGTGACCGGGACGAGTGGCGTCGTCCAGACGCCGTCGAGTTCGTTAAATCGTGCTGCCAATTGTACGGCAGCATCGCGATATCCTGTCATCTTGTCTTTCCGTAACTCATAATAATAATCGGAAGAAAGAATATACGGATAAAGGCTGATCAAGTCACCCCCGTAGCGACGCTTCCATACTTTCGACGTCTCGCAAAACGACTTCGGTCCAGCAAGGATTGCCCCCGCAATCCCGCCGATTCCTTTATAAAACGAGACGTACACGCTATCAAAGAGTGCACAAATCTCAGATGCTTCTTTTTCGTAATACGGGAGCGATTCGAACAGTCGCGCCCCGTCCAAATGTAGGTGAATCCCTTTCTCACGACAGTGTTCATGAATTGCCACAAGTTCCTCGAACGTCGGCAATTCCCCGCCGATTTCCCGTTGTGGCAGTTCGAGCAGAAGACACGCGATATCTGGTAACGCCTGAATCTCTTCTAAGGTCATGAGCCGATTTTCGTCCCCGACTAAAATCGGTTCGATATGATGCAACTCTTTCAAGCCATCTTGCTCATGGATTTCAAGATGACAGAGCGGATGATACGCGACCGTGTTCTTCCCTGTTTCATCACACCACATGCGCAGGGCAATCTGTTGCGCCATCGTGCCGCTCGGAAAGAATACCGCCGACTCTTTCCCAAGAACTTGTGCCATCTTCTCTTCAAACTGGCGAATCGTTTTCCCCTGTCCATACTGGTCACTCGGCTCATCGTCACGCACCTGTTCAAACGCACGTTTCAACACCTCGACTTCCCGTTTGCCGTGACCGCTCAACTGAACATCTGTCTGTCGATACGTGTCTATTAATCGCTCCATTCTTTCGCCTCCTCGACAAATAAACTCCCTGTCAGTATAACAGGGAGTCCTCTACTCAGTCGCGAATCCGGACGATGAGTTTACCGCGTACTTTCCGCGTTTGTAGTTTTTCGAGACCTTCTTTCAACTGGTCGAACGATAACACTTCTGTGACAAGGTCGTTCAGTTCACCTGCATCGAGCAAGTTCATCATCTCTTCAGCCATATACGCCAAGTTGCGAATCGCATGCTCGTCCTCGCTCGCATGTGCTGCCCCGAGTGCCACTTCATGAATCGACGGGGATAACGTGAAGCCTTTCATGTTCGTCATATCTGGTGGACCGGCGATATAGGCGAGGTGTCCGCTGAACGCGAGACGATCGAGGTCTGCTGTCGCAACGTCGCGACCGACCGTGTTCAAAATCAAGTCGACACCACGTCCATCCGTCTCTTCCATGATTCGTGCCGTCACGTCCTCGACGTTATAATCAATCGCCACGTCTGCCCCGAGTGATTCCACCCACTCAAAATTCTCCGGAGATGCCGTCGTGAACACTTTTAACCCGAGGCGTTTTGCGAGCTGAATCGCAAAGCCACCGACACCGCCCGCTCCAGCGTGTACGAGAATCGTCTCCTTATCCCGCGTGTTCAGCTTCTGCATGACCGCTTCATAAGCTGTCATTCCGGCACATAGAATCGAAGCCGCCGCCTCATCACTTACACCTTGTGGAACGACCGCACACGCCCGAGCATCAACGACCGTGTACTCGGCGAACCCTCCATATTTCGAAAGATCCGTATGCACGGCTACACGTGAACCCGTAATGATGTTGGCGATACTCGATCCGACCTCAACGACTTCTCCGACGAGATCGACACCGAGAATGTGTGGATATGCCCAGTTCGGGTTTCCGTTTGAACCGACTTTATAGTCGACCGGGTTCAAGGCGACCGCTTCGACACGAATCAACAGTTCTCCCGTTCCGGGTGTCGGTCGGTCGATTTCTCCAATATGCAGATGATCTAGACCGGGTTGGTCGAGTAGCCATGCTTTCATGTTTAGTAAGCTCCTTCCGAATATGTGAGTTCGTATGAATGTGAATAAATTTCAACGAGATTACCGAATGGGTCTTCGCAGTACACCATGCGATACGGTTTTTCGCCTGGGTAGTATTCACGAATCGGCATCCGCTGTTTGCCGCCATGTGCGACAATCTTCTCGACAAGTCCTTCGATGTCAGGGTCTTGTACACAGTAGTGGAAGATTCCTGTCTTCCAAAACTCGAAGTTGTCTTCTGGTGTCTCGTTATTCGGGAACTCGAATAACTCGATTCCAATTCCGTCTCCTGTTGACATATGGGCGATTCGGAATTTACCCCAGCCTGGTCCGAAGACGTCTGTACACATCACGCCGATTGGCGAATCATCTTCGACGACATCTGATGGTGTCATGATGGTATACCACCCCATCACGTCCTCATAAAATTTTACGGCCTCGGTTACGCTTGGCACAGAAAGACCGATGTGTGAAAATGTTCTTGGATACGTCATGTTTCATCTACTCCTTTTTGTTTGCTCAATTTAGCGGATAACGATAAGATACTGTCATTGAAGCAAGAAAAAAAGTACGCACATTGAAGTAACTACCCGAAAGTGAGGCTCTTTGAACATGACCACATCGTTCCCCGTCAACCGCGCACTCGAGATTATCGGCGGCAAATGGCGTCCTCAAGTGTATTGCACGCTTCAAGATGGACCGCTTCGTTTTTCTGATATTCAACGGGCGATTCCTGACGTCAGCCGAAAAGTGTTGACCGACCAATTGCGTGAACTCGAGCAACTCGGTATGGTTCGCCGTGTCGACTATTCGACCGAGAAGCACCTCCATGTCGAGTATTCATTGACTGAAGATGCCCTCGGCCTTCAACCTGCCATGAATGCCCTTTGTTCATGGGGAGAGTGCCACGACAATCAATAATCCCGAGCCACATGGCCCGGGATTATTTTTATGACGCGAACAAACTGATCAAATTCCCATCCGCATCGTACAGGATGGCATAACGTTGTCCCCAAAACGCATCCCATGGGGCTTTATGTGACGCATAACCTTGTTCAAGTACCGTGTTATATAATCGGTCGAGCGCCTCACGGCTCTCACATAAGAAGGCAAGCTCGATCCGATGCCCGTCTGCCTGTTTCCATTCCCCGTATACTGATTCGGCCACTTCTACCGTATCGAACGCGAGACGTACGCCTCCTTCGTCAATCTCTACATGCGCTTCCCCGTTCATCGCTTCTGGAATCTCAAACCCAAGCGCCCGATAGAAGTCGAGCGACCGCTTCATATCCGTCACGACGATCCCGACCATGTCCAACTTGACTGCCATCACATTCCCTCCCCTTGTTTTCATGATACGATTTGAGTGTAGCATGACCACTTCCATTAGAGACGAGGAATTTTTATGAGCCATACGTTTCATCCACTCACCCAAGAGCAAGCCGAACTGATCGCCTTCGAGTGGTGCTATGAAGGCGACTATGCGTTTTACAATATGGACGCCGATGAGGAAGACCTCGCCTTATTTTTAGATGCGGATGAACGGGGAGACACGACGTTCGCCATCCTTGAGGACGACGAACTCATCGGTTTTGTCACATTGCAATTCGAATCAGCGGAAACTGTTTCCATCGGTCTCGGCATGCGTCCTGATTTGACAGGAAGCGGCAACGGACATCGATTCCTCACTTCAATCCTTAATTGGATCGAGGCGACATATGGGACTCGCACAGTGCATCTTGCCGTCGCCACGTTCAACAAACGGGCCATCCGGTTATACGAGTCGCTCGGTTTCATCCCACAAGACACGTTCATGCAGGAGACGAACGGCGGTGTATATCCGTTTCTCACAATGACGCGTGAACAAAGCGAACCCCCGAACAACTGATGTCCGGGGGTTTTGTCATGTCCGCTGTTTCTTTTGAATATAAGAAAGACCGAGCGCTCCAATGAGAATCGTCCCTTTGACGATATCTTGCGCATAATACGGCACGTCCCACATCGTCAGTCCATTCAAGAGAATTCCGATTAAAATAGCTCCAATCAATGTCCCGATCACGTTCGGGCGCCCTGTCCCAAAGACGGCGTAGCCGATATAAGCAGCCGCGACAGCGTCCATCAAAAGCGGTGCTCCGGCCGAGACCTGTCCTGTCCCAATCCGAGATGCAAGAATGATCCCACCGATGGCAGCGAACAACCCGCTGAGCACGTAAGCGTACAACTTGATGCGATTCACGGCAATCCCGGAACGGCGGGCCGCTTCTGCGTTCGACCCGACGTAATAAAACTCACGCCCGGTACGTGTATACGTTAAAAACAGATGAGCCCCGATAAAGAACAACAGCATAAGCAGGGCGACGAACGGAATCGGACCGATTGTTCCTTGACCGATAAATAAAAAGGATGGAATGAAGCGTCCTGGCGCCGTTCCCCCTTCAATCGGCATGTTGTCATAAATTGAGAATCCTTTCGTATACGTCAACTGAATCCCGTTAATGACGTACATGATGGCGAGTGTCGCTAGCAAATCCGGTAACCGGAATTTGATTGTGACGAGCGCATTCAATAGTCCGACGAGAATCCCTAGGGCGAGCGGAATCAGCAGCGCGACGAGAAGTTCTTGTTGATGAAGGACAAGGCTTGCCGCTGCCCCGATTGTCGCGAGACTCGCCGTCGACCCGACCGATAAGTCGAAACCGCCAACGATGAGCGAAAATGTGACACCGAGGGCAAGTAACGACACGATTGAAACCGATTTGATGATGTCACTAAAGTTCGCATACGTCAGAAATTGATCGTTCGTCACGGTAAAGACCGCGATCAACCCAATGATTGCGAGTAACGTCCCGTATTGACCGATATGACCGCTGATTCGTTTTCGTTCTTTGACCACTAATTGTGCCATGTCATGCGCCTCCTTTCTCTACAAATTGTCCACGGTCGAGCCAAAGAATCCGATTGGCGACCCGTTCGAGCTCATGTCGCTCACTCGACGTGAACAACACGGTCTTCCCTTGTTTCGCGAGTGCGACGACGCGTTCATACACATCTTGCTTCGCTGCGATATCAATCCCTTTTGTCGGTTCATCGAGCAGATAGATGTCCCGGTCGTCGAGTAGCCATTTGCTAAAGACGACCTTCTGCTGATTTCCACCACTCAGTTCACCGACCGTTTGTTTCACGTTCGCATAGCGGACACGAAGTGATGCCAGTACGTCAGAGACACCATCGGTCTTTCCTGCGACAGCAATCACGTTCCGCTCAATCGTCTCGTCTAGAAATAATCCGTGACGACGTCTCTCCTCTGGAACGAGTGCAAACCCTAAACGTACGGCGTCTGTCGGTTCTTTGATCACGTGTGTGGTTCCGTCAACCGTGATGGATTGACGAAGCCCAGAAAGACCGAACAAGGCTTCCACCAGTTCCGTCTTCCCGCTCCCCGTCAATCCTCCAATCCCGAGCACTTCCCCGCGGTACGCTTCAACGGAGAGATTCGTCCCGAACGCAGGGAGAGTCACCTGCGCGGACAAACGAATCTCCTCTTCAGGGGTTGCCTTCTCTTGTGTCCCTTCAAATGTCGTCCCACTCAAAAAGGTTTGAACGGCTTCCGTAGAAAGGGTTTGAAACGGTCCCTCATATACAACGCGTCCGTCTCGAAGAAACGTAGAGGTCGAGGTGACACGCGTGAGCTCATCTAAACGATGGGTGACCAACACGATGCCCACCCCTTCTGCCGCGAGCGTTTGTAGCAATTCAAGCAAGGCATCGGCATCCGTTTCCGACAAGGCGGCAGTCGGCTCATCGAGTAATAAATACTTGGCATCACTCTCAAGTGCCCGAGCGATGAGAAGACGTTGCTTTACGCTGAGCGGATAGTGACCGGCCGGACGCGTTGGATCGATGTCTAAACCGACCCGGGATAGCACGTCTTTTACCCGCTGTTTCAAAAGTTGTGGGCGAATCCGCTTCACCGTCTGCCATGGGAGAACATTTTCGTATACAGGCAAGTCCAAATAGAGCGCATCATCCACTTCTTGCGATACGGTGATGATGCCTTGACGAATCGCTTCCGTCGGTCTGAGTCGGATGGTCGTCCCGTCAATGGATAGTTCGCCGGACGTCGGTTCGACCGTTCCGTTCAGCAGTTTGATAAGCGTACTCTTACCCGCCCCGTTCAGACCCAGGAGTCCATGAATGTCTCCCGGTTTTAGGCTGAACGACAGTTGATCGAGTACGGTCACGTCACCATACTGTTTCGTGATTCGTTCCAAGCGAATCATCAGTCATTCTCCTTCATCCAGTCCGACCATGCCGCATTCGACTCACCCCAACCCTTAACGTACTGTCCGAGGTCATTCATCGTGACAGGCTCATCTGGCAAGACGTCACGGTCCACTAAATATGGATCAACCGAGTGAATCGAAGGGGTTTCTTCTCCGACCACTTTTTGATAAGCGTAACGGACTTGAATGCGACCAATTTCAGCAGGATCCGTCGCGGCCGTCACGCCCCACGGACTCCCGTCTTCTTGCATAAGTTGTAGGTCTTCGTCACTCAAGTCAATCCCGTAAACGGCAATCTCGTCACGTCCTGCCTGCTTGATGGCACGGCTCGCCCCTTTTGCGAACTCATCCCACATCGCAAACACCGCATCGATTTCGCCTTCCGGATACTTCTTCAAAATCGCCTCCATCTGACTTTGTGTATCGAGCGCCGTATTGTTCGTCGCCGAACCAAATTTCGCGACTTCTTGGATGCCCGGGTAACGTTTCAAGAACGCGTCATAAATCGTATGACGACGTTCCATCGGGGTGAACCCACCGACCCAAATCGTGACGATGTTCCCTTCGCCGTCCAAATCTTCAGCGAGAGCTTTAAGTGAACGCCAAGCGAGGGAATAATCATCTTGGTCGATGACCGTCACCCCTTCATTCGTTAAATCGTTGTCGAATGCGACGACTTTGATGCCCTTATCGAGCGCCCGTTGAACAGGCTCTTTCAAGGCATCAGCACGTCCGTGGTCAATCAAGATCACATCGACACCTTGCGTCGTTGCCGTATCGACGTAACTCGCCATCTTCGACAAATCATTATCGGCGTTGTACACTTTCATGCTTCCACCGAACGCTTCGACTTGATCGGTCACCCCTTCGATATATTGCGAAGAAAATGTCCCAATCGACATTTGCATGACGAGTGCGACCTCTAGGTCTTTCGGAAGCGTCTCATTTGATACGCTGACTGTTTTTGCCTCCGTTTTATTTGTTGTCGCGGTCGTTTTCGGTTGGGCCTGTTCGTTCGTGCATCCGGCAAGTGCTAAGATGACGGTCAACAGGAAGAAGATGATTTTTTTAGACATATGCGTTTCCTCCTACGTGTTGTACAATGACCGACTCGGTCGGTTCGAGCACACCTGTCTCTGTGATCAGACCGGTGATGAGTTCTGGTGGGGTCACATCAAACGCCGGATTGAAGACGGTGATGCCGACGAGTGCCGTCGGGTGTCCCCCGATATGTGTCACTTCATGTGCGTCCCGTTCTTCGATTTGAATCGTGTCGTCTGCTTCCAAATCAAACGTCGAATGCGGGGCTGCCACATAAAACGGGATACCGTAATGCTTCGCCAAAATTGCGAGCTGGAGTGTCCCAATCTTGTTGGCCGTATGACCGGTACGAGTGATGCGGTCCGCCCCGACGATGATGGCATCGATTTGTTTCGTCTGAATCGTCCACGCCGCCATGTTATCCGTGATCAATGTGACGTCGATGTCTGCCCGGTCGAGCTCCCACACCGTCAACCGTGCCCCTTGAAGCAGTGGACGCGTTTCCGACGCGAATACACGAAACGGGATGCCCCGCTCTTTTCCGACATAGAACGGCGCGAGCGCGGTACCGTACCGTGACGTCGCGATAGCACCGGCGTTACAAATCGTCAACACGTTCCCACCAGCAGGTAACACGGTCAACGCATGCTCACCAATCGTGCGATACGTGGCCACGTCTTGTTCATAGATTTCAATCGCACGCGCCTTGATGGCTTTTGCGATCTGCTCAAAGTCTTCCCCCACATTTAGTCGAAGGAGTGATTCGATGACATGTTGTAAGTTGACCGCTGTTGGTCTTGTCGCAATCAACCGTTGGCCGACCTGGTCCAATTGGCGGTGAAAATATAAATTGTCCTGGAGACGTGATGCCTCTTTCGCGAGGACGAACGCCCCAAAGTAAGCGATGGCCGGTGCTCCCCGAACTTGAAGCGATTTGATCGCCTGTTCGGCCTGTTCGAGCGTTATCACTTCGACATAGCGCTCTTCTTGCGGCAACTGTGTCTGATCTAAAATCGTCAACACTTCCGTGTCGGCATCGAAATGTATGCTTTGCACACTCATACCCGCACCTCCGATAGGACTGGAATCAGCTGATCGATGGATTGAATCTGATGACGCTGTTTGATGAGACGCGTGCCAAGTTCTAGGGCATGACGTTTCCGTTCGATGCGCAGGTCATCCGGCAATGTCTCTAAGTCGGCGACGCCCGCTAGACCGGCCGTCCGCCGAATCAATTCGCAGCCTGCGTAGCCGATGGCATCACTTAAAATCGATGGCAACAGTTCATCCACGAAACCTACCGTGTTGAACGGCTCGACTGCCTGTGTGAAGCGTGTACGGAACGTTTTCTCGAACGTCTCCCAAACAGTGAGCACTTCTGTGAAGCGTTCGAACCGCTTCAACGGATGCGCATATGTCGAGAACACCAAGTGAGCGATGATTTGACCGATGTCAAAACCGAATGGGCCGTAAAACGCAAACTCAGGATCGATGATTTTCGTTTCTTGACGCGTCGCAAAAATGCTTCCTGTATGTAAATCCCCATGTAGCAACGCTTCGTGTTTAGTCACGAACCCGACCTTCAATTTCGTCACTTCAATTTTCAAGGCGAGGTCTGACCAAAGCTGCTCCACGTCTAAACGAAGAGCCGTTTCGATTTGATTCGATTCTGCATCACGATACGGATCAGTGAAGATCAGTTTTTCTGTGATATCGCATAGCTCTGGATTGTAATACTCTTTTTCGATTTGTTTCTTGGCGAGCGGTCCTTTCGCATAGTCAGATGTCGCAAACAACGTTTCCCCGAGGAATGTACCGACGTGACGCGCCAAATTCGGATAGCTCTCTCCTTTTAGGAAACCCGTCCGGACGATTTCAAACGCTGACAAATCTTCTAAAATCGTATAGGCGAGTTCACGGTCGCTACCGAGTACATCTGGTACGAATTGTGGTACGACTTTTGAAAACTCACGGAGTGCCAGTTGTTCGATCCACGAACGGTCAAGCGTGAGCGGCCAGCTCTCTCCAACGACTTTTGCGTACGGCAACGCCTGTTTCACGATTAATGACGTTTCTCCTTGACGAATGCGAAAGACGAGATTTAAATTTCCATCTCCGATTTCCTCACATTCTGCAATCCCCTCTTCTAGTAACCCCAACTGTCGAACGTGTTCGACGACACTTTGTTCTGTAAACGCCTCATAAGCCATGATGATTTTCCCCTTTCTTGAATCTATGCATGAAAAAAGCCCCTTTCTCCGCGAGAAAGAGGCACACCCAAATTGGTTGTTCCTCTCATCTTTCAGACATATGTCTGGTGGATGTAGCACCGTGCCAAATGGTCGGTTGCTGCGGCGTCGTAGGGCCAATTCCCTCTGCCAACTCGCGATAAGAGTAAATGATGTAATTGTGTTTGACGTGTTGAGACGAATATTACGGACTAGGCACGCTAGTTGTCAATCCTCTATTTTCGGTCGACTCCCTATTTTTGACACGCATATATAGAAACATTATTTTCAAACTTTTTTTCTCAAAAAAAGGAATTGACGAGTGAGCGATTCTATGTAAAAATTCAATTAAATTTCACAACTTCACAACTATTCTTATCAAGAGCAGACGGAGGGACAAGCCCGATGATGTCGCAGCAACCGACCAGAGATGGCACGGTGCTAATTCTTGCAGCTATCGCTGAGAGATAAGAGTTCATTGTTTTCGAATGACCTCTTGCCAAGCCAAGAGGTCATTTTTTGTTTGACCTGAAAGGAGGAACTTATGGGAATCATCGCTACTTATGAAATCAAACATACCGATCACGTCGAACGCGTGGCTGAAAAAATCGCACATGAGCTGACTGTCGGGACATGGACCGAATTGAACCATCTCGAGCAGCATCAACTACAGGCGTTCCGCGGTGAGGTCATCGATACCTTCCAACAGGAAACGACGAGTCGTTTCTCGATTCGTTACCCGCTACATAATGTGACGCCGGACTTTTCGTCCATTCTGACGACGACATTCGGAAAGCTGTCGCTCGACCCAAGCGTCCAACTTGTCGACCTAACGCTCCCAGACGAGCTCGAATCGGACTTTCCGGGTGCCGCATTCGGAGTCGAAGGTGTCCGCGACATCCTTCGCGTACACGACCGACCGCTCGCCATGAGCATCTTCAAAGGCGTCATCGGGCGTGACCTTAATTTTTTGGCGACACAACTTCGTGACCAGTTTACAGGTGGCATCGATCTCGTGAAAGACGATGAGATTTTATATGACAACCCGCTCACCCCATCGATCGAACGGGCTCGAATCGGAGCATCAATCATTCAAGAACATCAAGAACTGACGGGTCGTTCCGTTCTATACGCCGTCACGTTGAGCGGACCCGTTTTCACCTTACGCGATCAGGCAAAACGTTTGATCGAAGCGGGCGCGACCGCACTGTTGTTCAATGTGTATACGTACGGGCTCGACGCATTACGAGAGCTCGCCAAAGATCCTGAGATTCACGTCCCGATTTTGGCACATCCCGCTTTCGCGGGAGCGTTGACCGGATCGATTCGTCATTCCCTCCTTTTCGGGAAACTGATTCGACTCGCCGGGGCGGACTTGACGCTCTTCCCGTCGCCATATGGTTCACTCTCGACACCGAAAGACGAAACACAACAGATTCAAACGTATGCGACGGAATCCCATTGGACGAAACCGATTCTGACGGTCCCGTCTGCCGGGATTCACCCAGGACTCGTTCCGGATTTGATTCGTGACTTCGGAACGGATGTCGTCATCAATGCAGGCGGTGGGATTCATGGGCATCCCGACGGTGCGGTTGCCGGTGCGAGGGCATTCCGCCAAGCAATCGATCAGGCAATCGGTAAAACGAGCGAGACCGATGCGTTATCGACTGCGCTAAATGCGTGGGGTGCGCGATGAGTACGCACATCATCTGTGACTTCGACGGGACCATCACGGAAGAAGATAACATCATCGCGTTGATGCGACGCTTCGCCCCACCTGAATGGGTCGAACTCAAAGATGGTGTTTTGAACCAAACGCTCTCCATTCGAGAAGGCGTTGGTCAAATGTTTAACTTACTCCCGAGTCATCAGCTAGCTTTATACCGCGACTTTCTGCAGTCGACCATCACGCTTCGACCAGGGTTTGTCGAGTTTTTACAAGAGACAGAGTCGCACGGCTTTCGATTCGATGTCGTCAGTGGAGGCATGGACTTTTTCGTCCATCCGATTCTAGAAGGTCATGTCGCACCGGAACACATCTACTGCAATCACGTTGATTTTTCAGAATCGACAGCGCGCGTCACATGGCCTCATTCATGTGATGCCCATTGTTTGAACGATTGCGGATGTTGCAAACCGACGATTGCCCGACAGATTGTCGCACCTACCGACACGTTGATTGTCATCGGGGACTCCGTCACCGATTTTGAAATCGCCAAACGTGCCGACGTCGTGTATGCGCGCGGTCAACTGATTTCGCTATGCGAGGCGGAAGGACTCCACTATGTTCCGTTCGAGACATTCTATGACATTTCAGCTCACATGAAAGGAGTGAACGTATGACCGTACAAGAACGATGGATTGAACTTGCCGACATTAAAGACGAGCTTGCCGCACGGGACTGGTTCCCTGGGACGAGTGGCAACTTGGCAATCCGCGTATCGGATGACCCGTTGACGTTCCTCGTGACAGCAAGCGGTCGTGATAAACGGAAGCGTACGGATGAAGACTTCGTCCTCGTCGATGCGACCGGTCAATTGATTGGAGAACAGTCAGGCAAACCGTCCGCGGAGACGTTGCTGCACGTCGAAATCTTTAACAAGACGAACGCAACCTGTTCCCTTCACGTGCACACGGTCGACAATAACGTCATCTCAGAACTTTACGCGGCGAACGGACATGTCACGTTCACGGGTCAAGAAATCATAAAGGCACTCGGCTATTGGGAGGAAACGGCAAGCGTCCAAATCCCGATCATCGAGAACCATGCGGATATCCCGACGCTCGCCCGTGCATTTGCCCCACATGTCACAAGCGATGCCGGTGCCGTCCTCATCCGGAACCACGGGATCACCGTTTGGGGAGAGACGCCCGCTGCAGCAAAACGTTATTTAGAAGCATATGAATTTTTATTTAGCTACTCATTAAAATTACGCGCCTTAGGCGTCCATTCATAAGGAGGAATTCAACATGGCAACGATTTATTTTCAACAAACCGAAGAACGTGTCAGTGATCAACAAGAGGTACGTGACTTTTTAGACTCACGAGGCATCCTTTACGAAGCATGGGATATCGCGAAATTACCAGCTTCCCTTCAAGAAAACTATCAACTGACAGACGAAGACAAAGCCGTCATTTTATCGACGTTCCAAGACGAGATTCAAGACGTATCGACGCGACGTGGTTATCAAACGGCTGACGTTATTTCCTTATCTGATGCGACGCCAAACTTAGACGAACTGCTCGTCAACTTCCAAAAAGAACATCACCATACGGACGACGAGGTTCGATTCATCGTTAGTGGTCACGGCATCTTTGCGATTGACGATGCAGAGCGCGGATACTTTAATATCGAGCTCAATCCGGGTGACCTCATCTCGGTTCCGGTCAACACGCGTCATTACTTCACGTTGCAAGAAGACCGCCAAGTCGTCGCCGTTCGTATTTTCGTGACGACCGAGGGCTGGGTGCCGATTTACGACAAAGAAAATGTGAATGCATAATAAAAACGGGCAGGTGCGTCATGCATCTGTCCGTTACTTTTGCTCGTGTAAAGACCGTTCACCCAATCGCTCTTTTGCCGAATTTCTTCCTTTGCCTACATCCACAGTACCAAGCGCTTTACCGAGACCACGATCCGGTAGATTGACATACATCGTCTCATAATTACTCACTGCGTACGTTTCGTGGAAAATACCAACGACATCCGTCGCCCTTGCCTTTTGATTGAATGCTTTCCACGCCTCAAGATGCGTGTTCCCGTGCGCATAGTCGAGTAATTCATCTGTTGACCGCCAATATTGAATCAACGTGACCGAGCGCCAACCAATCGTCAGATCATGTGACAGAAAGCCAAGTTCCTTCTGTGTATACAATTCTTTCAGCATGGCCGGCATGGCATTGAAGACCGGCCACCATTTTCGAATCGATCGCAAACGATTCACTCGTAAGCCAATGACAAACACCACTACTTCTTCATTCGGGACGGCCATTTTGCGTGCCATTATCTTCTCCTCCTTTGAGGGTGATCACAGCTGCTTCACACCATTCAATCAATGCATTTGTTTGACGCTTTCCATAATCGAGTGTTAACAGCCAATAAACGGCATCAGGTGAATGCGAGTCATTCGTTTCAATCATCGTCTCGATGGCTTCATACGTCTCTAGTCGTTCTCGAAGCAGTCGTTCATGATGTGTAATTTTGCTGAGCGTTTGTTCCATCGTGTCATGTCGAGCGAAGAACAATTTTAGCAAAAGCTCATTCCGTTGAACCGGTAACGCATCCGGTTTTTCTGCAATCCATTGCCTCAACTCGTCGTGACCGCTTGACGTCAGCTCGTATGCTTTCCGTTCATTGTCTTCTACCTGATGAATCAACCCTTCTGTTTCTAACGTCCGGAGCATCGGATACACTTGACCGAAACTAATTTTCCAAAAGTGGTTGAGGCTACGGTCGATCATCTGTTTCATGTCATATCCTGTTCGACACTCCGTCGTCAGTAAGCCTAGAACAGCGTATCGTGTCATATTTTCACGAGGCATTCGACCCCTCCTATCTAAAAGATAGTATCTATTTGATATATTCCCTCGTATCACAGAAATGAAAACAAAAAAAGCGTACTTCCCGTGAGAAGATACGCTTTTGGAGATTATGCTTGTTTTGCTGTTGGTTTCGATGAGAACCAGCCCCATGTCGCAATCCCGACCATGACTGACCAGAAGAAGATGGTCCAAGCTGTCGAGTGGACGAATCCGTCTGGGAGTCCCATGAATTCGAACGGCGTACCCGCAATCAATTCTTTGAAGCCTGGGTGTTCCAGTACAAGAACCGTCAACTTGACCCCGACCCAACCGACGATGATGAAGGCGGCCGTTTCGAGGGATGGGCGTTGATGAAGCAACTTGACAAAAATACGTGCCGCGAATCGCATCAAGACGACCCCGATGAGTCCACCTGTCAAGACGACGAAGAACTGACCTGAGTCAATCCCACCGATTTCTCCGAGACCAAGCGGTTTGACACTCACAGCGAGCGCGACTGCTGCCAAGATCGAGTCGACCGCAAAGGCGATGTCCGCAAACTCAACTTTCGCAACAGTGAGCCAAAACTCTTTCTTCGATACCGGCTTTTCTGTGACAGCCGTCTCTTCTTTCGCTTCAGCCGCCAACTCCTGCTGCGGCTCCATCTTTCTCGCCTTATAGGTCATATACAGGTGTCGCGCACTCATTCCGATTAAGTAAAGTGCACCGAGTGCCTGTACTTGCCATACGTTGATCAAGAACGAGATCAAGAACAATGCGATAAATCGGAAGACGAACGCCCCTAAGAGTCCATAGAACAATGCCTTCTTCTGCTCTGTACGCGGCAAGTGTTTGACCATGACGGCCAAGACGAGCGCGTTGTCTGCAGATAACAAGCCTTCCAAACCGACGAGTACGACGACGATCCAGGCATACTGCAGGACTAGCTGCCAATCCATAAAAACATCTCCTTTTTCTTTCAGTTCCTTCATATTTAATAGTGATCTATTTTTTAAGTTCACAAGACCATTTTATTCCCGTTCACAAAGTAAATCAATCCTCTTTGTTCAATATCTGAAGGATTTTTTTGCGATTGCATATTGAAAACATGTTATGAGAGCAAAATCATACCCGTTCAGCCATCATTTCGTGATAAAATCCTAACAAGAACGAGTGGTCCTTTGAACCGCTCTAAAAAAGGAGAATCCGATTATGTCTACAAGCCATGTCGCTTTACCTACTAAAGCAGAACGACATAAATTGTTCGGGTCGGTCCCACCGATTAAAGGAACAAAGCCGACCGAGAAAGAACAGATGGTCGATTTACAAAATACACCGAAAAACTTCTTATTCGCCCTCGACAGTGTCGGCATCTCAAATGTGAAGCACCCTGTGAACGTCGAGACGCCAGAAGGGGTCCAATCAACGGTCGCTACATTCGAATTGACGACATCGCTCGTTCAAGACCGTAAAGGAATCAACATGTCTCGTTTGACGGAACAGCTCGACGCGTACCATCAACAAGGGTGGACGGTATCGAACCGTTCGTTGATCGAGTTCGCACAGGAGCTCGCCGAGCGTATGGAACAAACGGAAGGCCAATTGACAATCCGTTACCCATGGTTCTTCACGCGTAAAGCACCTGCGACAGGTCTTAGCGGTTTGATGAACGCGGACGTCATGCACCGTGTGACGTACAACCTTGAAACGGGCGTCGCAAACGTGACGGTCGGTCTCGTCATCAACGTCACGACGCTTTGCCCATGTTCAAAAGAAATCAGTGAGTACAGCGCCCATAACCAACGTGGGTACATCACGATCGAAGCAGGTCTTGATGAGACGTCGATGGACGGATTCGACTGGCGTGCAGCACTTCTCGATGCAGCAGAGTCGAACGCCTCAGCACCACTTCACCCTGTCCTCAAACGTCCGGATGAGAAACGTGCGACTGAAATCGCGTACGAAAACCCACGTTTCGTAGAAGATATGGTCCGCTTGATCGCGGCTGACTTGTACGAGATGAAACAAGTCTTGAACTTCTTCGTCGAATGCCGTAACGAAGAGTCGATTCACCAACACGATGCCATCGCATCGATCACATTCGATAAGCGTCAAGACGCATAAAAAAATGCGGAACCTCTGTTAAAGAAGGTTCCGCATTTTTTTATAGACTTGTCACGAGTTCAATCGTCAATAAAATGATGATGAGCATCACCCAGACTGCCCAGACGAGTCGCCACTTCTCCCAGTCAAATCGCTTCATCACCGCATAGACCGTGAGGTAGAGCGCGATGAGAAGCGGTACGACGACCCAAGGATTATCTAACATCACGCTTCAATGTCGCCATCCCAAGCGAGCATCCCACCGTCGACGTTGATGACTTTGTAGCCTTGCGACTCTAAGTAATCACATGCTGTTTGACTTCGTCCACCTGAGCGACAGATGACGTGATACACATTGTCTTGTGCCAACTTTTCTGTCACATGTGGGAATTCAGATAGTGGATAGAGTGGTACGTTCGGGATATGTCCTGCATCATACTCATCTTGTTCGCGCACATCGATGATATGGAGAGACTCCCCGTTCTCTAACTTTTCTCGTAATTCTGTCGCATGAATGCTTTGCATACATAGCTCCCCTTTCGATAATGGATTCCTCTTATAGTTTACCTCAGCTCCCCTTCAAAAAAACACAAAAAAAGCACCCTTCAATCAAGAAGGATGCTCCCAACTTACGCTTCGTTGCGCTCGTCGATTGCTTGTGCTGCCGTGATGAGTGTCAATTTGTAGACGTCCTCTTCGTTACAGCCACGTGATAAGTCGTTCACTGGTTTGTTGAGACCTTGAAGGATCGGACCGATCGCTTCGAATCCACCGAAACGTTGAACCATCTTGTAGCCAATGTTTCCTGCTTCAAGACTTGGGAAGACGAATACGTTCGCCTTACCAGCAACGTCAGAACCCGGTGCTTTCTTCGCCGCTACGCTAGGGACGAATGCCGCATCGAATTGAAGTTCTCCGTCGATTGGAAGGTTCGGTGATTTTTCTTTCGCAAGACGTGTCGCTTCCACGACTTTCTCTGTTTCAGGTGACTTCGCAGAACCTTTCGTCGAGAAGCTGAGAAGCGCGACTTGTGGGTCGATGCCGAATGTCTTCGCTGTCGCTGCCGACAAGAACGCGTTCTCTGCTAAGTCTGCCGCGTCCGGTGCGATGTTGATTGCACAGTCCGAGAAGACGTATTGCTCGTCGTCACGTACCATGATGAACACACCTGACGTCTTTTTGATCCCTGGTTGCATCTTGATGATTTGAAGTGCCGGACGTACCGTATCGGCCGTCGCGTGCATCGCGCCTGAGACAAGACCTTCTGCTTTTCCTGTATGAACGAGCATCGTTCCGAAGTAGTTCACGTCTGATGTGAGGAGTTCGCGCGCTTGTTCAGCTGTCGCTTTCCCTTTACGACGCTCGACGAATGATTCGACAAGAACATCGATGTCTTCGTATGTCGCTGGGTCGTATTGTGTCAAACCTGAGATGTCAAAACCGTGTTTTGCCGCAACCGCTTCGACGTCTGCTTTCGCACCGACGACGATCGGTTCTACCATACCGTCCGCCTTTAATCGAACAGCCGCTCCAAGAACACGCTCATCGACGCCTTCAGGGAAGACGATCGTTGGACGAATCGGACTGACTTTTTGCTTCAACGTTTCAAATAATTTCATAACGAATGAACCCCTTTTCTCAATTTACAGCATGACTGCTAGTGGTTTTGCCGTTGACTTGTGTCTTTACGCGATTTCAATTATACACAGTACCCTTTTTAAAATAAACTATTCTGCCCATTTCGCCATAAATCGCTTAGAATCAATCATTATATGAATAGAACAGTTTTGACAAATCGACTGATACAGCCATTTTTGTAGCCGTTTTCATGTTTCTGTCCTCTGTTCTTTACCCTTCGTGAATCGTGATAACCCTCACAGTGTCTCAAAGTTGCCAGTCAGTGAAGTGTGTATGGTAAAATAGACGGCGAAGCCAAGTCCCGAAAGGAGATTTTTTTATGTCAGAACGTCCAGTACCTACAACAGATACACAACATGCCGCCGCCACGTTAGACGGATGGTATACACTTCATGATTTCCGCACAATCGATTGGGCTCGATTGAAGCTCGTCGACGCCGAGAAGCGTCAACAGATGATTGACGAGTTCACCGCGTTCCTCACTTCTCTTGAAGAAGTCGAAGCAAAAGGTGAAGGAAGCCATGCCTTCTACTCGATTCTCGGTCAAAAGGCAGATCTCGTCTTGATGGTGCTTCGCCCGACATTCAACGACCTTGAAGACGTCGAGCGCGCATTCCGCAAAACAGCGCTATACGACTATATGATTCCGTCGTATTCGTACGTATCGGTCATCGAGCTCGGTATGTATCGTGGATCTGGAGATGGGGACCCGTATCAAAACCCTCATATCCGCTCACGTCTCTACCCGACACTTCCAAAAGCCGCACACATCTGTTTCTATCCGATGAGCAAGGCTCGTCGCGACGGCGACAACTGGTACATGTTGTCGATGGATGAGCGCAAAGACCTCATGTATCGCCACAGCATGATCGGTCGTAGCTACGCCGGTAAGATTCAGCAGTTCATCGGTGGGTCGACTGGATTCGACGCATGGGAATGGGGCGTCACGCTCTTCGCTGAAGATTCACTTCAGTTCAAGAAGATCGTCTACGAGATGCGCTTCGATGAAGTGAGTGCGAAATACGGTGAGTTCGGCGACTTCTACGTCGGAAACATCTTACCGAAAGAAAATTTGAGCACATTCTTTAGCGTGTAAAAGGTTTACGCGTATAGCACCTCGGGAATTAAGGATGATGTAAGCAAGTAATCCTGATTAACGAGGTGAACAACGATGCGCGTGTTTAAAGAAACCGATCGTGACACTGCGGAACGTTTAGATTCGTTCATCGAACGAATGGCACCGACAGCAGAATTAGTCCAAAATCGATTTGAAGAGCAACTCAAACATACACAGCAAAAGGGTCAGGCGAGCGCCTGACCCTTATTTTGTCGTGGTGACGTGAAGTGCGTCGCCTAAGAAAGTAGCCAATTCAAGCATCCCATAGCGCCCTGCTTTCGCTTCAGCGTCGGAATTATAATTCGTATTCGTATTGACGTCGTAGGCGTAGACGTTACCGTCTCGGTCTCGGATAATCTCAATTCCGGCGATATCAATCTCATTCGCTTTCAGGAACTGTTCAAGCTGTGAAATGATCGGGTCATCGAACCCTTCGACGATTTCAAACTTCGCCGGTGGCGTCTCCCCGACTGGGCAGAACTGGTCTTCAATCGAGCAGGCATCTGCCGGGCAGAGCTGGAATCCTTCCGATGTATCGACACGCACCGCATAAAGGAACTTCCCACCGATGAATTCACAACGGGTAATATACGGCTCTGGGGCTTCGATATATTGTTGGATGAGCGTGATGCCGTCAACCGAGTCCTCAAACGAGGGACCATATACATATTCCTTCAATCCTTCGATCGTATGGAACAATTGGACACCAAGTCCTTTTCCGGCACGATTATGTTTCGTGATGAACGGTGTCATGTCTAGCTTTTCGGCCGCCTCGATGATTTGGTCTTTACCGACCGCCGCAATCGTCTTCGGCACACGAATCCCTTCGCGGCGAAGCGCCGTGTACTGATTGACTTTGCTTACTTCTAGGCGGATGGCACGCGTTTCGTTGAACACGGTACGGTCATGCGCTTCTAGCCAAGCGAGGACACCTTCCGTCAATTCAGGTGCGTACCGATGCCCGCGTGTGTGCGAAGAAGCACTCATGCGATTATAAAAGACACCTTCCGGGGGCGTTGATTCGAGATCAATCGTTCCTTGGTCCAAGTGCCATAGTTCATAAGGCAACTGTAGTTCTTCTAAGCGATGAACCAGATGGTTCGTCCATTCTTCGTTCTCATGAATGACGTGAATTTTAGACATCATCATCCCTCCCTATTCTTGTTCTCACTTTACCATATCCATAACTTATAATTCCAATGTGTAAGGTTGGTCTAATCGTCAATTCTGAAATATCAGACGATTTCATGGTACAATGAACCTAAGAGTATTGTTTTGGAAAGGAAGTGTTGTGTTTGCCCATACCTGTCATCAGTACGGATGTACTCATTTTACTCTTCGGTCTACTCCTTGTAGCCGGTGTCATGGCGACGCGAATCTCGACTCGCTTTGGCTTGCCTGCCTTGATCTTGTTTATGGGAATCGGCATGATCATGGGAAGTGATATTACCGGTCTCATCTTCTTCGACGACTCCAACCTAGCACAGCTGATCGGGGTTGCCGCCCTGATTGTCATTTTGTTTGAAGGGGGTCTTCAGACGAAATGGTCATCTATTCGGAGTGTTCTCGCGCCAGCTGCCTCACTTGCGACGTTTGGTGTCTTAATCACCACGACCGTCGTCGCGGTGGCCGTTCGTTTCGTATTTGGTTTCGATTGGATTGAATCTTTCTTATTCGGTGCGATTATCGGTTCGACCGACGCGGCGGCCGTCTTCGCTGCATTTAAAGGAAAGAACATCTCACCGAAAGTCGGTGCGACACTCGAAGCCGAGTCCGGCACGAACGACCCGATGGCGATGTTTTTGACGATTCTCGCCCTCGACTTCATGATGAAGCCGGATACGACCATCTGGGACGGGATTTGGATGTTTGTCCTTCAAATCGTTGTCGGGGCGCTGATTGGTGTACTGTTTGGTCAACTATCTCGTTTGATGATTAATCATTTGCAACTTGATTCAAGTGGACTTCATGCAGTTCTCATGATTTCAATGGCATTTTTCACTTACGGTGCCGCAACTTATTTGTCTGGTAGCGGACTTCTCGCTGTATACTTGACTGCCATGATTATCGGAAACGCACATACGGCCCACGAAGTGACGATTCTTCAATTTTCAGAAGCACTTGCATGGATCATGCAAATCATTATGTTCGTCATCCTCGGGTTGCTCGTTTTCCCTCGACAACTCATCGAACCGGACTTGATTTGGAAAGGTCTACTCATTTCATTCGTCCTCATGTTCTTGGCTCGACCGATTGCCGTTTATCTATCAACACTTGGCATGTCATTCACGAGAAAAGAGAAAATGTTCATCTCTTGGGCAGGTCTAAAGGGAGCTGTTCCTATCGTCTTAGCTACCTTCCCTCTAATCGCAGGAATTGAAGACAGTCAGCTCTTATTCAATGCCGTCTTCTTCGTCGTCGTGACGAGTGCCTTGATCCAAGGGACGACGTTGACACCGCTCGCTGAAAAATTAAACCTTCTTGGTCCCGATAAATTGAAACCGCCATATACGATTGCTCTCGTTTCTTGTAAGCAGTCGCAATATCAACTTGCCCCTTATGTGGTCACCGATCGATCATCACTAATCGGTAAGACGCTAGCGGACATCACGCTCCCACCGAACACCGTCGTGAACGCCATCGTCCGAAACGAATATTTGATTCCACCGAATGGACAAACATCGATTGAAGAAGGCGACCTACTATATGTGCTCGCCTCGATGTATCGCCATGATCAACTCGACCAAACATTTGGTGAAGACGGTCTCGACCGAGTGGAACTATGAGTAAACGAATAACCGGCGCCTCTTTTGAAGCGCCGGTTTTCTTACGCATGTATGTGCTTTGCCGATTGGATCAATGTCTCAACATCGCCTGTTCGTCCTTCATGGAGTGCCTCGACGATGAAGCTCCCGACGACAACACCATCACATGCTTGTCCTAACGTCTGCACTTGCTCCGGACGGTGTACGCCAAATCCTGCCAAGACAGGAACCCGTGACTGCTCTGTCAATCGAGTCAAATAGGCGAGTAACTCGTCCGGGAACACATCCGCTTTCCCAGTCGTTCCTTTGAGCGTGACCGCATAGACGAATCCTTCTGCTTTCTCTAAGATGGATGTCGTACGTTCTTCACTACTCGTCAATGTAACGAGTGGGATAACGGCGACGTCATGCCGGTCGATATTCGCGAACAATTGAAGACTCTCTTCAAACGGGAGATCCGGAATGATGACCCCACTTACACCACATTCGTTCGCCCGGTCAAAGAACGGTTGAATCCCGAACCGAAACACTGGATTCAAGTATGTCATCAAGACGATTGGAACGTTAAATTGATCATTTCCTTCTATTAAATGGTTCAATACCATTTCAAGCGTCACACCTGCTTCAAGAGCACGCATTCCTGCCGCCTCAATGATTGGACCATCTGCCACCGGGTCCGAGAAAGGAATTCCGAGTTCAATCGCCGTCGCACCCATCCGTTCTAGTTCTACGATGGTCGGGATGAGTCGGTCCATTCCGCCATCACCAGCCATGATATACGGGACGAATGCTGCCCCTTCTCGCTGTCGAATTGCTGTCTCTAGTTTCATCGTGTCGCCACCTTCTCTCGGATTGTGTGAACGTCTTTGTCTCCGCGCCCTGATAAACAAATCACCAATGTTTCGTCTTCACCCATCGTCTTCGCGAGCGTCTCCGCATAAGCGAGAGCATGTGAGGATTCTAAGGCAGGAATGATGCCTTCTTGGCGGCTGAGTGCGAGACACGCATCGAGCGCCGCGTCATCCGTGACGGCTGCGTATCGCACTCGTTCGATGTCTTTCAAGAAGCTGTGCTCCGGTCCTACCCCCGGATAGTCGAGCCCGGCTGAGATCGAATGTGCTTCCTCGATTTGGCCGGCCGCGTCTTGTAAGACATACATGAGCGAACCATGTAGGACACCGACTTCCCCTTTCGTAAGGGTTGCCGCGTGTTTATCTGTATCAATACCACTGCCCGCCGCCTCGACACCGTAGAGGGCGACCGACTCATCGTTCAAGAACGGATAGAACATACCCATGGCGTTGCTTCCTCCTCCGACACAAGCGACGACGGCGTCTGGGAGACGTCCGGTCTGTTCGAGGATTTGACGACGCGTCTCTGTTCCAATCACGCTTTGGAAATCACGAACCATCTGCGGGAACGGGTGTGGTCCAAGTACTGAACCCATCACGTAATGCGTATCGTCGACATGTTTGACCCAGTAACGAAGCGCTTCATTGACGGCATCTTTTAACGTACGGCTGCCTGATTTGACAGGGACGACTTTCGCTCCGAGCAGTTCCATCCGAAAGACGTTCAACGCTTGGCGCTCGACGTCGACCTCACCCATGAAGATGGTGCACTCTAAATCGAGTAATGCACATACCGTCGCAGTCGCGACGCCGTGCTGACCGGCACCTGTCTCCGCAACGACTTTTTGTTTCCCCATCCGTTTCGCAAGGAGCGCCTGCCCAATCGTGTTATTGATTTTGTGGGCACCGGTATGGTTCAAGTCTTCCCGTTTCAAATAGACGTTCGTCCCGAGGCGACGACTCAAATTCGACGCATAGTAGAGAGGTGTCTCACGTCCCACGTATTCGCTTAATAAAGAAGAGAAGCGTTCTTGAAACTCAGGGTCTTGCTTCGCCTCTTCGTAAGCGACCTCTAATTCTTCGACCGCTTGCATGAGCGTCTCCGGAATGTACTTTCCACCGTATTGTCCAAATTTCCCGTTCACTGGTTGTGCATACATCATAGTTCCTCCTTGGCCCGTTGAATGAACGCGCGAATTTTTTCGATATCTTTCACACCGTCCGTCTCGACACCGCTCGATACGTCGACGCCGTCTGGTTGAATCGTTTGAATCGCTTGTCTCACATTATCTGGGGACAGGCCGCCCGCCAGCCAAAATGGACGTTTCGGCCGGTCGATTGCGTCCCAGTCTAATACTTGCCCACTTCCCGGATTCGGATGATCCATCAATCGGACATCCGCCGTCTCCTCGATCGACGCATCGATAATCGGTAACCCGAAGATGCGGAGTTGTTCCATTGATTGCGTTCGATGGTGAATTTGTAAATCCGTCAGTCCTACGTCCAGCGCTTGCTCGATGTCTTCCATTGAAGGACTTAAAAATACACCAACGATCCGAACCGATTGTGGGATGTGTGCGGCTAATCTCTTCGCAGTCGTCACGTCGATTTGTCGAGAACTCGGGGCGAATACGAATCCGATGGCATCCGCTCCCGCCTCGACCGCCGCTTCGACCGCTTCTTCTGTCTTTATTCCACAGATTTTAACGAACATGTTTTCAACTCCTCGAGTAGCCGTGTCGGGTCTTCTTCACGCATGAGTGCTTCCCCGACGAGAATAGCGCTTGCCCCGGCTTCTTGTAAGCGTGCAGCTGCCTCGACCGTGCTGACACCACTTTCGCTGACGAACGTGACGTCGGGGTAGCGTTTCATCAAATCGATCGATGTCTCGAGGGATACCTCAAACGTTTTTAAGTCTCTGTTATTGATGCCGATCAACACGTCATCAAGTTCGAGCGCGATGTGTAACTCCGCCTCGTCATGTACTTCAACTAGGACGTCGAGGCCGATCGAGCGGGCATATCGTGTCAACTCATGGAGACGTGTCGGATGAAGGGCCGCCACGATGAGAAGTGCGACACTCGCCCCGTAATGCTTCGCATAGTCGAGTTGTCGTTCATCGATGATGAAATCTTTACAGAGCACCGGGATTGTGACGACGTCGGCGACTTGTCGTAAATCGTCAAAGGAACCGTTGAAATACGTTTTGTCTGTCAGAACGGAAATCATCGTCGCACCGGCTTGTTCATATTGACGCGCCCGTTCGGCGACGTCGACCGTTTCTCGAATCATTCCTTTTGAAGGAGACGACCGTTTAATTTCCGAGATGATATGGAATCCATCATTCATCATATTTAAAAGAGCGATCGGTTTTGTCACAGCAACATCAATGGGCTGCATGCGACTGACCTCTTCGATTTTCGTTCCGATGATTTTCGTTAAATAACTCATGCCTCTACCTCCGTACGTTGTAATTGTTGTAACACGCGCAATGCGTGTCCTTCGTCAATGCTTCGTTTCGCCTCTTTCACTCCCTCCCGGAGCGTTGAAGTCGTGCCGTACGTACAAAGGGCCAGCGCCGCGTTCAGTAAGACGACGTCTCGTGCTGGACCGGTTTCTCCGTTCAACACGGCGAGCAGTGTCGCGGCGTTCTCTTCCGGTGTCCCTCCGCGTAATGCTTCGAGCGGCGCCCGCATCAAGCCGACATCTCGTGGGTCGACCGCGTAACGCGCCGTCTGTTCCCCATCAAAGAAGTACACATCGTTCACGCCAGCAAGGCTCGCTTCATCGAGGCCTCCCGCACCGTGTACGACCATGCCACGCTCTACGCCAAGATGCCGCATCGCGGTCGCCATTTTCTCAAGTAGCGACGGATGATAAACACCGATCAATTGCCGTTTCGGACGAAGCGGATTCGTCAACGGCCCGATTTGATTGAAGATGGTCGCTGTCGCGAGTCGTTTCCGGACCGGCATGACGTGCTTCATAATCGGATGGACATGTTGGGCGAAGAGGAAACTCAAATTCGTTCGCTTCAAGTCAGCATGTACTTCTTCTGCCGTCTTCACGATTGGAACGTTCAATGCCTCGAGGACGTCGGCGCTTCCGGATCGACTCGATACGCTTCGGTTTCCGTGTTTGGCGACCGGAATGCCGAGACCGGCTAGGACGAACGCGACGGTCGAACTGATGTTGAACGTGTGCGCCCCATCGCCGCCAGTACCACACACATCGAGTACCGGTAAATCAGTCGGGGGGAACTGTGCCGCTTCACGGATGTACGCTGCGAGTCCCGCCATCTCTTCTGCCGTCTCCCCGCGTTCTTTCATCGCGAGTAGCACACGTTCGATTTGCGCCTCATCCGCTTGGAACATCTCGCTTGCTGCCACTTTCATATCTGCTGTTGATAATGCGTTTGTCTCCAATTGTTGAATCATCGTCTGTTCCCCCTCTAAAAATGTGTATAAAAAAACTCCACACGACAGTCGTCGTATGGAGGACGGTTTGAGACCGCGGTGCCACCTCTCGTTGATTCCAAAGAATCCACTCTCCGATGCAATCACATCGTATCCCGATAACGGGGGAAACCGTCACGACCTACTTCATTCAGCCATGCTCTCATGAGCCCATTCACGCGGACGCCTCGGTCAGGATCTCACCACCCCTGACTCTCTGGACGAAACGTCTTCTCGCGCTACTCTTCTCAATCCTCGATTTGTGTTATTGAAACGAAAAAGGGGTCACCCGTCTCCTCATAGCTTACGCTACAAGAAGGACGAGTAACCCCGTGGTGCCACCTTCGTTGGTTCTACAGAACCCACTTCACGGACAATCATCCGCTTCCCCGTGATAACGGTGGGTAACCCGCTAAAGCCTACTCAATGTTCGGTTTAGAGCTCAGAAGTCCATTCGCGACGTCCTATATACTGATTCGCACCACCCATCAGCTCTCTGTCATACAGGATTCGTCGTTACTTCTCTTCGTCGACGCCTTTATTCGTTTCAGTTAAGTTAACTCGTACTATACAGGGCGGATGAATCCCTGTCAAATAAAAAAATTAAAAAAACTTTGCCTCTATATGTGCACTCGAAAACAGGGAACCTTCACCGATTTTTCGAATTGACATCGTTTTTTTCCGTCTGCTATAGTCGTCCACAACAACATTTCACTCAACTAAAGGAGAATCGATTTTGGAAACAAACAAACTAAAACGTGAGCTGTCCACCCGGCAACTTACGATGATTTCCCTCGGGAGTGCCATCGGAACCGGGCTTTTCCTCGGAAGCGGTCTTGCCATTCAAACCGCTGGTCCGAGCGTGCTCGTCAGCTATGCCATCGGGGCGTTCATCGTCCTCTTACTCATGGGTGCACTCGCCGAAATGACGGTCGCTCATCCAACATCCGGATCATTCGGAACGATTGCCGAGCGTTATGTCCATCCACTCGCAGGTTTTCTCGTCCGTTACTCTTACTGGGTCGCGAACGTACTGGCTGTAGGGGTTGAAGTCAGTGCCATCGCCATCTATATGCGTTACTGGTTCCCGGATGTGAACGGGTTCGTTTGGGTCGCCCTCTTCGGTGGACTACTCATTTACGTCAACGCCCGTCACGTTCATACGTTCGGAACAACCGAATACTGGTTATCATTCATCAAAGTCACCGCCATCATCCTCTTCATCGTCCTTGGTGCCGCTACATTGTTCGGCGAACCAGGATCACCGATTGAATCGATCACGACAGGAAACGAAGGATTCTTCGCTTTCGGATTTTACGGGATGTGGGTGACGATTTTCATTTCCCTCTTCAGTTTTCTCGGGACCGAACTCGTTGCCGTCACTGCAGGTGAAGCGAAAGACCCGGACCAGGCAGTACCTCGCGCTTTACGCGCTACCGTGTTCCGCTTGACGTTCTTTTATGTCGTCACGCTCGCCATCATGCTCATGCTCATCCCATGGCAGCAAGCAGGGATTGATCAAAGTCCGTTCGTGCTCGTCATGGAACAGTTTGATGTGCCGTTCGCGGCAGGCATCCTCAACTTTGTCATTTTGATTGCTGCCTTGTCTGCGATGAACGCACAGCTCTATGCGTCGACACGTATGATGTACTCACTCGCGGAAGCCGGTGATGCACCGCAAGCATTCAAAACAATCAGCAAAAATGGCATCCCGATGTTCGCGCTACTCGTTTCAACGGGCGGGATCGTCCTTGCCGCTTTACTACAAGTATTCATGGAATCGTCGTATCCGTTCTTAATGGGAATCTCGATGTTCGGAGCCATTTTCACTTGGTTCATGGTCTTCGTCTCCCACTTGTTCTTCCGTAAGAAATGGACTGGGCGAAAACTCCCTGTCCGTATGATGGGGTACCCGTTCCTCCCATTGCTCGGAGCAGTCTTACTCCTCAGCCTGATGATTACGACATGGTTCACCGACTTCAATATTTTGCTGAAGTTCGGGATCCCTTGGTTAGTCGGGTTGACGATTATCTATTACGTGCGTGAACAAATGCGTAAAAAACAAGATCGTCCAAGCGATATCGAACAAGCCAACTAACAAGCATCCCTTCGCGACAGCGGAGGGATTTTTTGTACGCACAAAAGCCCCTTTCGCAATCGAAAGGAGCTTTCTGTATGAGGCATCAGAAGAACTGACGCGGGTTGACTGTGCTACCTGCGCTCGTTGCCGAGTATGAGTAGCCCCCTTTATGAATCTCAAAGTGCAAGTGCGGACCTGACGAGTTCCCTGTGTTTCCAAGTGTTCCGATGTTTGATCCTTGCGTCACACGCTGTCCTGAGCTGACCGATACTGAGTTCATGTGCGCATAGACCGTTGTCCAAACTTGACCGTTGATGACATGCGCGATCATGACGTGGTTCCCGTATGCGCCACCCCAACCTGCACGAATGACCGTACCTGTCGCAGATGCGCGAATCGGTGTCCCTGTTGGACCAGCGATGTCTACACCGTTATGGAACGTGTAACCATATGCACCGCTCGCAGGACCCCATCCTTGTGAGTAGCGTCCTGAAGCCGGTTGAATGAACATCGAGCTAGACGGTGCTGGTGTCGACGTCGTCGGTGCCGGTTTTGGCGCTGGTGCTGGTGCTGGCTTCGGTGCCGGCGCCGGTTTTGGTTCAGGTTTTGGTGCTGGTGTTGATGAAGTCGCGTTGTTTGAAGACGACGAAGACGGGGTATTCGTCTTATTGTCCTGCTTCTGTTGTGCAGCTTCACGAGCCGCTTCCGCTTCTCGTGCTGCCTCTGCCTTACGAGCAGCCTCAGCTTGACGTGCAGCTTCTGCTTGGCGTGCTTCTTCTGCTTTACGTGCCGCCTCTTGACGAGCTGCTTCTTCAGCACGACGACGAGCTTCCTCTTCTTCACGACGTTGTGCTTCGATTTCAGCCGCAATTGCCTGTTCTTGTGCGACTAAAGTCGCTTCAATCTCTTGAAGGTCGAAAATTTGCGATTCGAACTTAATGTTCTTCTCTTCAAGCTCTTTGATGCGTTTTTCACGTTGCTTCATTTTCTTCTCAAGCTCGGCTTGACGAACTTCAAGTGCTTTTTGCTGTTCGAGAAGTGAAGCGCGTTCTGCTTTCAAGTCAGCCTGTGCTTCTTTCAACGACTTTTGTGTCGCTTCATAGTCATCGAACAATTCTTGGTCACTTCGCTGGATTGTTCCAGCCGTGATCATACGCGTGACGAGGTCAGAGAGGTTTTTTGAACCGAAGATGAATTCAGCCCAGTTGATCGAGCCGCCACCGTTCTTTTGCATCGTGGCCATCCGTTCTTTCATCATTGCTTCTTGTGCCTTCATTTTTTCTTGGTAATCTTTAATGTCGGCTTCAAGATCCTCGATTTTCATCTCGGTACGCTTGATTTCTTGGCGTTTCATCGCGACATCATTGATGATGTCTTGCAATTGTGCGTCCATTTTATTGACCTCTGCCTGAACTTTTGAAATCTCTTCTTTGTTCACTTCAATCTTTGAGGACGTGTCGGCTTGGTCTTTTTTCACGCTATTGCGTTTTTCTTGTACTTTTTGTTGTTCTTCTTGCTTTTCTTTAATCGAAGTCGATGCATCGGCAACTGTATGTGTGCTGATGAGCATCACACCAAGCGTCAGCGTCGAGACTGTGCGTTTCCAATTCATGAATGGGGTACATCCTTTCTTAAATAACAAACGTGGGTACCTACTACACTACATATTTTTAAAGCCGTTTCAGTATGTAACAAAAACGATCATTTAGTTGAGTTTCAACACGACTAATTATATCTAACTGCTAGATATTTTCCTGTTAAAGTTATATTTCAATTTTATTACGCACAGATAGACGAACAGGCAACGAAATCGTCTAACTTATTATGTATCAATACCTTTTTGAATCGTTCAATTTGAAATCTTCCTGTAATGTTTTATGTAAATAGAAAACGCTTTACCCTATTTTCAAATAATATTTTGAATGCATCATCCATAAGTTCCCAATTGATGGAACGACCCATCAAAAAAATCCACGTCCTCGTCTCATATACACATGAGCAAAGACATGGATGTCGGTTTGACTGGTCTTCTGTTATAACTTGGTTGCGCCAACGATCACAAAAATCCAAGCGGCGATGAACAAGACTCCGCCAATCGGTGTCACGGCTCCGAGTTTCGTGATCCCCGTCAATGCCATGACATACAAGCTTCCCGAGAAGAAGATGATTCCGGCAAACATGAGCCATCCGGCAATGTTAAATTGACTGATGCTCACACGCATGAGCAGTGACGCAATTCCGATGATTCCGAGCGCATGAATCATATGATAGAGTACCCCGGTTTGCCAGTTCGCCAACATGTTCGGTGACAGTCTCTCTTTCAAGGCATGGGCGCCGAACGCACCGAGTGCTACGCCGAGTGCCATCAATCCGGCACCAATCATTAATAAGATTTTCATTTGTATTCCCCCTTATCTGACTTTACGTGCTGGTAAATTCCACTTCCGATAGTAGGATATCACTCGAAGTGTCGCGACGACAATTAATAATGCATAGACGGCAAGTCCGCCTTCGAGCTTGAAGTAATACGTGATGACCGCGATGAGAATCGCCCAAATCGCATACACTTCAGATTGTAAGACGAGCGGTTTTCGTCCGGCTAGTAAGTCGCGGACCACACCACCCCCGACACCTGTCAGGACAGCCGCCGCAATCGCTGCTGATAATGGCAAATCTAGCTTGATGGCGACTTGTGCTCCTTGAAAGGCGAAGGCGACCAAACCGATGGCATCGACAATGACACCCCAACGTTCCCAATGAGGCAATACGACACTCGGTAGCAGGAAGATGAGGAGTGCGACAAGAAAACATAAAATAAATAAATCATTCTGTTGCCAAATCAAACTGACGGGGTTTCCTAATAGAACGTTTCGAATCGCACCGCCCCCAAAGGCAGTGATAAACGCGAGCAGCCACACCCCAAAAATATCGTATTTTTCATCCATCGCAATGATGGCTCCGCTCGCCGCGAACGCAATCGTTCCGACGACGTTGAGCAATTCCCACTCCATGAACATCCCTTGCCCTTTCTTCAACGCATTGTATGGTAAAGTATAGTTACAAAAAATCAGGTCAGTCGAGCGACTGTCGTAAAGGATGTCGGTATTACTATGAAACGTATCGCTTTGTTCCGTATATGGATTATCGTCACCATGTTCGCCCGATTCATCATTCGGCTGTACGCCTTTTCACGTAAACAACAACAAGGCGTCGCCACGACAGAAGAATATGAAGCACTCATGCTCAAGCTCGCACGTGAGTATAAACGAAACGCCCTTCGACTCGAAGGCTTGTTGATCAAGCTCGGACAATTTTTGTCCATTCGTGCAGACTTGTTGCCACCGGCCGTCCTGAATGAGCTGTCTGAACTTGTCGACCGTGTCCCGACATCGGGTTGGGAGAAGTCGCGTGCGATTCTAGAGGCTGAATGGGGCGTTCCTTACTCGCAAGTCGTCAAAGACGTCGGAATCGACGCCGTCGCCTCCGCCTCGATTGGGGAAGTATATGGTGCCACGTTGCTTGAAAATGGCAAACGCGTCGCCATCAAAATTCAACGTCCGAATATCGAAAAAATCATTCGCACGGACTTCCGTGCCATGCGAATTGTCACGTCGATGTTGAAGCGGACATCCCTCGCTAAATCGACCGACTTAGATAGCTTATATCGCCAAATGATTTTTGTCATCGGGGATGAACTAAATTTTCAAACCGAATTAAAAAATGCTCTCTATTTTAAAGCAAAATATGCCGATAACCCGGACGTTTATATCCCGGATTATCACGAGCACCTCTGTACGAACCGTGTCTTGACGATGGACTGGGTCGATGCGCGACGCATCACCGACCTCGCCTTCTTGAAAGAAAATGACATCGATCGCTCCGCACTAGCCGAACGACTGTTCACGCTCGCCGCCGAGCAGTTGTTGTTCGGTGGACAGTTCCATGCCGACCCACACCCCGGAAACGTCCAAATCCGGGCAGACGGCACCATCATCTTACTCGACTTCGGGATGGTCGGACAGACGACGGCACATGACATGGCGACGATTCGAAACATTCTACAGGCGTTCATCTCGCTCGACTATGACAGTATCGTCGATGGACTCGAAGATTTACGATTCCTGTTACCGACGGCGAACAAACAAAACATTCGCCAAGCACTCGAAAAGGCCGTGACGTTTTATTTGGAGACCGATATCGATACGGTCGATACAAGGTTGATCGAGAAAGTATTACAGGATATTCAGTTGCTCGTCAAAAACGAACCGATTCAACTCCCGGCGGAATTTGCCTTCTTCGGGCGAGCCGCCTCGACCTTGCTCGGCATCCTTCAAATCCTCGACCCGAAAATCGACCTGTTCACACTCGGTAAACCGATTGTCATCGAATGGCTCGAAGAAGACGGGACAACGCTTCAAAATCGGTATGTGAAGACCGGGATCAACTACGCGAAGAAGTTATTGAACGTCCCGCCGCTTCTCGACAATTACTTAAAAGAACCGACGCGAAAACGCCTGTCGGAGCAAGCGATGTTCCAACGCAACTTGGAATCCAAAGAACTGTTGCACCGCCAGACGTTCAATGCCATCGTCATCTTGCTCGGATTGCTCGTCGGGCTACTCGGCTATATCCGACCGGATGAATGGCTGTTCTGGTCAGGTGGCGTCGTCTCCGTACTGGCTTACTTCAATTGGAGACGCCTCGGACGAAAAATTCGTCACTTGGCACGTCAGGATTTTCGAGTTTGAGCGAACCGTCACTCTCAGGAGTGGCGGTTTTTTGTTGCATCCACTCGGCAATATAGGCACCGACGTCACGAATCATGCGAGGTGTCGTCCAGCCCATCGTCGAAACTTGGATGACGTTCGCCTGCTTCAAATATTCACTCTCATATTGCACGAGATAACCTTGATACGACAGCTGTCGACCGAGCTCGATTGAGGACTGTCCGTACGGCACCGGGATCGTGATGATGCCGGGGGACTGGGCGGGACTCAGCTCGATCTGTAAGCCGTTCTCACGGAGTGAGCTGATCAGGACGAACATCTTCTCTTCATGCGACGCGACTTCCTCTTCCGTCAGTTCTTCTAATGCGACATCCATCGCCGCAAGGAGCGGTTCTGACTGTGTGAAGGCGATTGGTTGGTAAAGGGATAAGTCAAAGTAGCGAGGCACGTCTCGTAACGCTTCTGCCCGCTCTTTCATGGCAACGAACGCGAGACCTGGGGCGTTCCGCAACGCCTTTCCTGAGGAGAAGGTCACAAAATCAGCAAAGGAATAGTCATAGACGAGTGTCCCAACAGCACTGATCGCATCGACGGCAACAACACCTTGCCACGCATGAAGTGGGGTGAGATCGATTAAAATTCCCAAGGATGTCTCACAATGAACCGTCCACACCCAGTCTGGTTTAATGCGTTCAAGTTCAGAAACACCCCACTTCCCTTTCAGATCCGCTTGAATGACGTCAAACGAGAGACCGACGCGAGATGCGTGATCCATAAGACGTTCTCCGAATTCGCCGGCGCATAAAATGACACCATGTCCGCTCAATCGTGATGCGACCGCATCATTAGCCACCGTGCCGCTTCCTAAAAGCGTGTAGACATAAGGAAGTCCGATTCGTTTCGTCAATTGTTGCTGAACGGATTCAAGCATGCGACTCGTCTCGTTTGAACGGTGTGGGAGCGGCTGTCTCGAGAGCCTCGCCCTTACACGCTCCGAGCATTCGACAGGACCTGCGAGCAAACTCTTTGGTCGAAGCGTCGACGCTGACTTTGATTCATAAAATGCCGAACGCGTTAACACCATCGGCACATATCGTGCTTCCTCAGGGCCGATTGGATCCGCAAATGGGACAAATCCGAATCGGCGATAGAGCACTTGTTCACGTGTGGTCCCGCTGATGACGATGCCGTCGACTTCACGTTCTGTCGCATCCCCAATGACTGCTCGCATCAATCCGGCGAACGTACGATTGCGTCGATATGCTTTTTTCACAGCAAGCAACCGAATCTCAAGCCAATCCCCGTCAGGCATACACACCCCTTTTTGTTCTAACGAAAAGGGCCTTTCGCCACGTAGCGCGCACATGGCGACTACTTCACCATTCACTTCCCCAATCCAATATGTATTCTCTTCATGAAACTTGTCGACGAGTCGACGTTCTAGATTCGACGGATGTTGCGGAATCTCTTCGACGAACGTTTCGTAATTTAATCGATGAATGGCGTCAAAATCAGATGAACCGGCTTTTCGATAAACAATCATGTCGTGCCCTCCTTCACATGATGATAGACAATCACGATGGCGATGAGCGTGGCCCAGATGAAATCTCCGATACTTCCGAGTGCAGCCAACGGAAGTAAGACGAGCATGATGAGCCCGGTCTCACGCGAATTGCCCGTCATTTTGATCAAAAGTAATAAGATCAGGAGACCACCGATAAACCACCACGGATTGTATGCCCATATGATTCCAGAAAAAACGGCATATCCCTTCCCGCCTGCGCGGATTCGCCAAAACGGATAAATATGACCGAGCGTGAGTGCAAGTGCTGTCTGCCAAAAATACGGTCCACTCACCTGTAGGACAAGAATCGTCTTCAGCACGTCGAATCCATATACGATTAGAAACGCCTTCACCCCTCCGATGCGATGCGCATTGCGGGCACCGGTATTGTTGGAACCAGATGTCGCTAAATCATGACCACTTAGTAACCCATAAAGTCTTCCCCCGAGCAGACTCCCGACTAGATAGCCGACGATGATGATCCACATAGTATCCCCTCATTTTTTGGAAAATTGTGTGTGTTTTTAAAAAACGGGTATCCTCTAATTAACTGTGCACTTTTTGGAAAGGGGAAATCAAGATGCGAGAAGAGAAAAACTTTATTAACGGGGAATGGACAGAGACGGAACAGACAATCGAGGTACGCAACCCGGCCACCGGAAATGTGATGGCCGTTGTGACGAAAAGTGATACCGCCGAAGCGACACAAGCTGTCGATGCGGCGCATGAGGCGTTACAGGAATGGCAACAAAAGACCGCGGACGAACGAGGGGCGCTACTGAATGAGTGGCATCGTTTGATTGCAGAACATACAGAAGAACTTGCCCGGACGATGGTCGAGGAGCAAGGAAAGCCATTAAAAGAAGCCATCGGTGAAATCAACTATGCGAACGGCTTTATCGACTGGTATGCGGCAGAAGGAAGACGCGTGTACGGGGAGACGATTCCCGCCTCTTCAAATCAAAAACGGATCTTTGCCATCAAGCAACCGGTCGGCGTCATCGCCGCCATTACACCTTGGAACTTCCCAGCTGCCATGATTACGCGGAAAGTCGCACCGGCACTCGCTGCCGGCTGTACGGTTGTCATGAAACCCGCATCGGCGACTCCGTTGACGGCGATTGAATTGGTCAAATTGGCCGAAAAAGCAGGATTCCCAAAAGGAGTCATCAACCTCGTGACAGGACAAGCGTCTGACATTGTCAAAGCGTGGCAACAAGACAAGCGGGTGCGCAAATTGACGTTCACAGGATCAACGGAAGTCGGAAAAATGCTCATGCGCGACGCGGCGGACACGATGAAAAAGATTTCCCTTGAGCTCGGAGGGCACGCCCCGCTCATCGTCACGGCCAAAGCTGACTTAGATAAAGCCGTCCCGCAAGCGGTCGCCACGAAGTTCCGTAACGGCGGTCAGACGTGCGTCTGTGCGAACCGGATCTATGTCGAACGTGCCGTCGTCGATGAATTCTCGGAGCGTTTCATCAAAGAGGTCGAAGCGCTGAAAGTCGGGAACGGGTTAGAGGAAGGTGTCGACATCGGCCCGCTCATCGACGACGATGCGCTCAGTAAAGTCGAAAAGCATATCGAGGATGCTCAAATTCGCGGCGGTGAAGTATATGGTGGTGAAGTATTAGACGGTTTATTCATTCGTCCGGCGGTCATCCGTTATGCGAATGAAGACATGCTCTGCATGAATGAAGAGACATTTGGTCCTGTCGCTCCAATCGCGACATTCGATTCACTCGACGAAGTGATCAAACGGGCGAACAATACACCGTTCGGTTTAGCGGCTTATCTATTCACGCAAGACATCAACGAAGCGGTCTATTTAGCAGAGTCGTTAGAGTATGGAATCGTTGGTGTGAATGATGGTCTTCCTTCAACTCCTCAAGCGCCGTTCGGTGGATGGAAAGAAAGTGGACTCGGACGTGAAGGTGGTCACCACGGCATCGAAGAATTTTTAGAAGTCAAATACATCTCACTCGGGTTGTAAGTACAGGCATACAAAAAGGCTTGTCGCATGTGCGACAAGCCCTTTCTTATCGGTTGACCCATTCAACTAGATCGTTCGGCGATTGGATGACGTGATCCGCAAGCGCCCACTCTTCTTCATTTCCGAATCCGAACCCTGTCAAGACGACTGGAAAATCATGAGCCCGTGCTGCCTCGACATCCGATTTGCGATCGCCGACCATTATATAGTCCGCCTCACCGTGACGGACACGGTGCGCCGTCAGAATGTCTGCTTTCTTCTCGCCACTGACAGACTCTAAGCATTCCGGTGCCGTCATGTAGGAGCGAATCTGTTGCGTATCTAAAATCAAGTTCATGTAATGAACACCGCAGTTACTCGCCGTCGTCAACGTATGACCTTGTTCGTGAAGCGTCTCCAACATGTCACGAATGCCGTCGAATAAAACGTTTTGCCCTTCCATCGTCTTTTCGAGCGTCGTGTGACGTAATCTACGAATGAGACGAATCTCTTCGAGCGTCGCTTCCGGGATGACATGCTCCCAAAATGCGTTACCTGCCAAGCCATATCCTGAACGGACCGCCTCTTCACTCGGTTTCGGAAGGTGAGGAAGTTCCTTGAGCGCCTCATGAATCGCCTGCGTCATCGGTCCAGTCGTATCTACTAACGTGCCATCGATATCAAATAAAATCACTGCCATTGGATGAATCCCCTCTCTTTCAATCGCTTCCCTTACCGTAGCAGAATCCCCGAAAATGCAAAAGAGAAAACGTGGTGACAAAAAAACGACTGAACGATTTGTTCAGTCGCAATCTATTATCCACGCCAGAAGTTCATGCCACCTTTTACAGAATAGACATCGGTATATCCGGCACTCTTGAGCATTGCTGCTGCGCGTTGACTACGCATGCCGCTCTGACAGATGACATAGACAGGACGCTCCTTTTCTTTCGGATATTTCGCTTGAGCATTACCGAATCCGGATAAAGGTACGTTTTTTGCCTGCTTGATATGTCCCCCGCGGTATTCATGCGGTTCACGTACATCCAACAATTGAATGTTCCGCTCTTCTGCGATTCTACGCTTCAAATCATCCGTTGAGACCGTTTTCACATTGTTTCGGCGACTCCACCAAAAATACACGATTCCAATAACGACCGCCACAAAAAGAAAGTCCAACATATTCACGCCTCCATTTGCTTTTCATTTCTTACACTCATTATACCCCCTATGGTATACAAGTCAATGAAAGTGAATCCACAAAAAACCACATGTGCGTCACATGTGGTTCAAAAATCGAGCAATGAATCGGATTTCGGTTGTTCGTCTTCTTCCATAGGAATTCCAAGAAAAGCGGCCATCTGACGATCGAGCGGAGGTTTTTCCTCACTCGCTGGTGTCGTCATTTGTGGCGTGCTGACAGGTTTCCCTTCAGACGTCTCCGCTAGCAGCAGTTCGCAAAAGCCCATCAACTTTGCCAAATGACGCTTTTGTACTTCGCCCGTTGATGACTCAATCTGTGTCATCACCTGACGCATCTGAGCGATGACTTGTTGTTCTGTAATCATGATCCTTACACATCCTTTACGCTTCCATTGTGCAGGATTTCCCCTTCGATTCGCAAGTGTCCTTACCGTTTCCTTGACTCGACCCAATTTAAAAAGGCGTCATAATCAAAACGAACTTGATTTGCATAAAAATCAGCCCATCTCGATAACTGTCGAATAAACAGGGACGGAGAGTCACCGATTGCCGCCGCGATTCGTTCGCTTGCCGTATAATCGAGCACATTCGATGTCGCATCGGCCCGTGCGTGAATCTTCGCTGTGATTTGCGCTTGCACCTTCAATGTCTCAATGAGCGACGTCTCATCTTTCATATGTTTCGCTTTCACTTTCCGCTTATACGGAGAACGTTGCCTCACATAATATTCTTTGTCGTCAATCGTCAAATAGCCGAGATACGGGTCACGACTGTGGACCATTGCTCGTTGTGCGGCGACGACACGAGCGCCTTGATGCGACAATCCGTTCTCAAATAGCGGATGTGTCGGAAGAAAGAGAGACGGGACGGCGGACTGTGCTTGCTTCATCTCTAAAATAACATCTTCATCATGTTCTTCGTCGGCACCTTCAATCAAAATATAATAACGCTCTAGACCGATGGAGGCCGTACCGCTTTGCAGCTTGATGGCGATGTCTTTGATTTCATAATGATCGGCGTGATGGCGATGCTCATCCGACAAAGAAGATAAATAATCTCCCCAGGCCGCCTCGATTTTGTCTCGTACTTCAGGCGAAACGGCAAGCAAATCGTCACTTGTTGAAAAATAACGTTCCTCGTCCCGTACTTCCGTTCGTTCGGACATAAATTCGTCTTTCTTCTTCTCCGCTTTTTTAATAACTTTCTTCACGGCTTTACACGTATTCTCTTTTGTAAATTGAATATGTTCACTTTTTCCGTTCGCATGCTTCTCAATCGCCTCCGCATACGAGCGTGCAAATGCCTCAATGGCTGCTTTACCGTCAAACCCCGACTCAGCCGCGAACAAATCGACAGAGACCGCCATCCGCAACAAGTCGAACAGATAGGAACCGATATACGCCTCGTCAAAGTCGTTTACGTCATAAATGATCGTACCGGCCCCGTCCTCGAACACACCGAAATTCTCAAAGTGCAAGTCTCCTTGAATGAACGTTGGGTGGTCGGGACCTGTGTCAAACGCGATGGGAACTCTCGCAAAATCGTAATAGAACAAGTGTGAGCTCCCTCGAAAGAACGAGAACGGGCTCGAACTCATTTTGGCGTACTTCTCTTGTCTCGCTTCTTCCGAAAGATGTCGAATCGACTGGTCGTAAAAATCAAGGACGGTCCCAATCGTTTCGCACCGAATTTGTTGTTTGACGGCTGTGAACATACGACTCTCCCCTTCACTTGTTGAATAAGTGTTTATATTCCCCGTACCCAGCTTCTTCAAGCTCTTCTACAGGAATGAATCGGAGAGCGGCCGAGTTGATGCAATAGCGTAAACCACCGAGTTCTTTCGGTCCATCATCAAAGACGTGACCGAGGTGACTGTCACCTTGTTTTGAACGGACTTCCGTCCGTACCATATGGTGCGTCGTGTCCATGTTCAAGTCGACTCGTTTCTCTTCGATCGGACGTGAGAAGCTCGGCCATCCGCAATTTGACTGGAATTTATCATGAGATGTGAACAGTGGTGTCCCATCGACGATGTCGACGTACAATCCTTCACGTTCTTCGTCCCAGTATTCGTTTTTAAACGGCGGCTCTGTTCCGTTTTCTTGCGTGACTTTGTATTGCATCGGCGTCAAACGTTCACGGAGTGCCTGTTGCTTCTTCCGATCACTCCAAGCTTCTTTAATGAATTTCGCACGACCAGACCCGACCCGATACATCTCGTAGCGGAACGGATTCTTTTTATAATAGTCCTGATGGTAATCTTCCGCTTCCCAGAACGTTTTCGCAGGGCGGATGTCGACTTCGATCGGACGATCAAATCGTCCTGAGTCTTCTACTTCTTGTTTCGAGCGCTCCGCCGCGTCCCGTTGTTCTTCTGAATGATAGAAGATGGCTGGACGATACGATTCACCTCGGTCATTGAATTGTCCTCCACCATCTGTCGGGTCGATTTGACGCCAATAGATGCGGAGCAACTCCTCATACGAGATGACCTCAGGGTCGAACGTGATCTCGACCGCCTCTAAATGTCCCGTCGTCTCTGAACAGACTTGTTGATACGTCGGGTTATCGACATGTCCTCCCGTGTAGCCGGAAATGACACGTTCGACCCCCTCATATTTATGAAACGGTTTGACCATGCACCAAAAACAGCCTCCCGCAAATGTAGCTTTTGCCATAAAAAATCCCTCCTTACTTTGTAGTGTACCCAAAAAAGTCGCAAGACAACAAAAAACGAGAACCACAAAATGTGTTCTCGTTTTAGTCTTCTTCGACTTGGTTCACATGACGCATCACTAAAAATAAGATGACTCCTACAATCGCAGCCCCTAAAAGCGTCAACACCATGTTATCTCTAGCCGATAAAGTATAAAAGATCGCTAATCCAATCAAAATGAGCGCAATCGGAATAAACGCTCGCTTAAAATGATCCCAGTAACGCACGGACAGTCCTCCTTTTCTCTTATCATACCAAACTTTCGATTTTCGATAACGAAAGTTCTAAAAGTTGAAACATGTCTGTGAAACCGAAAAGGAATGATTGGAGTTGGACTTGAATTCTAATCAGAAGAACTTATATTTTTGGTCGCAGGTTAATCCTACCTGTTTCCGACAAGATGATTTATAATGTAACTAAATATTTCCATACAGGGTAAGGGGGAGCTTCGATGCTCGCAATCGTTAACGCATTCTTTATCAACCTGTGTATCTTGTTCACGCTCTTCACGATTTCCTTTTTACCGTTCCGCAACCGCCCTCGTTTGACACCGCAATCCCCTTTAAAAGGGCGAGTTTTACTCGGTGTGCAAACCGGCTTGATTGCTATCCTGCTTTTAGTAAACGCCTTACCTCTTGAAGGGGTGCTCATTGATTTACGCGCCATCCCGATTATACTCGCTGTCCTATACGGAGGTTGGGTGAGCGGAACGGTCGCCGGTATCGTTTATCTGATTGGACGTACTTTCGTCGTATGGTATACAGATGGCGCAATGATTGGACTGTATTTAGCATTTGCGACAATGTTCGTTCTCGTAGGGACCATCAGTATCCTTAGAAAACGAATGGATAATACACGTCCGACACTAATTGTATTTACTATAATCAACATCGTCATCTTTGGGGCAGCCATCTATGCCGCGCTACCTCTCAATCTGTTCTATCCCGTCATAATCATCTACTCGTTAATGTCTTATATAGGAGCCTGTGCTGCCTATCGATTATTGCTCGAATTACGCCGTCACTTTGAGAACGTCCAACATCAACAACAGCTTGCGCGTACTGATGCGCTCACCGGAATTGCCAACCGTCGCCTGTTGAATGAAGCGATGGCCAACTTGACGGTCGAAGCAGAAGAATATGCGTTAATCTTAGTCGATATTGATCACTTTAAACGAGTGAACGACACGTACGGGCACGACGTTGGTGATGACGTGTTACGTGAACTCGGTATGCTGCTCGTCAACGAAAGTGAAGAGCGACATCTGGTCGGTCGCTTCGGTGGAGAAGAATTTTTAATCGTCATGCCACACGCTACGCGGGATGAAGTGTCTCGCCTCGCAGAATCTATCCGAGAAAAGGTTTCGTCGTTCCCGTTCGAAACGAGCGCAGGTACGCTACACATCACCGTTTCGCTAGGAGCCTGCCATTCGAACGATATTGAAATCGACAGTGTATTGAAGCACGCAGACGAAGCGTTATATCACGCAAAAGAGTCTGGACGAAATCGTTTTATCCTCGCCTCTTAATGTGTCAAAGTCTTCACACTTGAGCGCGTTTTCTCGCTTTACTTTCTCGAAATGAATCGTTAAACTAGGCTAGACTTTGATTCAGATTGATACATCAGGATTTATTCAGAAAAGGGGAAACATCGTTCATGTCAGTTTTGTTATCTTTGTTTGGAATTATGTTTATCAGCTCGTTCGCGATTGACTATAAACGTGGGAAGACGCTTCAACAATCGGCACTCGGGGGCATTCGTTCGATTCAACAAAACTTATGGATCTTTTTCCGTACGTCGCTCTCGATGATGATTGTCATCGGCCCACTCTTACTCATTTCAGGACTCGTGTTTTCAGATTTAGTGGCATTTAACACCGTCCCATCTTTCTTGATCGCCGTACTTAGTATCGGTTTTGCCGAACGGATCATCGGAATGACCGTCGCACCACTGATCCGTACGTTCTGGCATCAGCGGGGTCGTCTCATGCCACTTTATTTAGACGCTGCTCTTTACGTATTCTTGCTATCGATTCTCGTCTTAGAGTTTTTGATGAACATTCCTGGGATCGACCTCCAGTCACCGTTCATCGCGCTATTTTATGCGTTCGCACTCTTCTTCACGAGATACTTGTTCAGCCTCATTCGATTCACGGTTCAAAAAGGCGTGGCCTCGAACTGATTCGAGACCCCATCCATACGTGTTCGCACGTATGGATATTTTTTTATCTTTCTCATTGACAATGAGAATCGTTATCAACTATACTCTAGATGTAGCTTCCTAAAAGCTTGACGTTCACGTTCCCCAAACCAATCACGTCACGTGGATTCCCCTCCACGACACTCTTTTTGAAAGCATTGCTGCGACAACCCCCATTTGTTGCACCCATATTTGCCAAAAAAAAGACGAGCAGCCCACCGACGGGGCTGCTCGTCTTTTTGTTATGCGAACACTTCTTGTTCGATTTGTTTCAATTCGTAGAACATACCACGTTTCATCATCAATTCCTCATAAGATCCAACTTCGACGATTCGTCCAGCTTCCATCACGATGATTTGGTCGAAGGTTTCGAGTCCCGTCAAGCGGTGACTGACAAGGATGAGCGTCCCTGCCCCAGCCTGATTCACTAGTTCAGAAAAGACATGCGCTTCCGTTCCTGCATCAAGCGCTGAAGTAGGTTCATCAAGCAACCAGATCAGTCCGTTTTTGAGAAGGGCTCGTGCAATCGCTAACCGTTGACGTTCCCCGCCTGACAAGTTCGCTCCTTTCTCAAGGACCGGCTCATCGAGTGAAAACGATAAACGGACACGTTCAAGCGCCACAAGCATCTCTTCATCGGTAAAGTCACCAGCCAGTGCCAAGTTCTCCCGTACCGTCCCGTAAAAGAAGTGATTATCTTGCAAGACGACACTCGCATGTTGCCAGATCGCAGTCTGTTTCATGTCATTCAAGTTGTCTTGATCGAGTCGGATCGTCCCGTCTTCTGTCCGGACAAATGCCAACAACAGTTGGAGCAACGTCGACTTCCCGGAACCGCTCGGTCCAACGATGACCGTCTTCGAACCGCTCGGGATGTGTAACGACACATCGTCAATCACGTCCCGATACGTATCCGGATAGCGATAACGAACATGCTCAAATGAGATGGATGGCGATGCCGTGAACGTCACATCCTGACGTTTCGCTTCGAGCGCCTCAATCGTTTCACTCGGCTCCATCACTTCAAACAATCGATCAGCGGCTTGTTTGCTGTCTGCAAAGTGTCCCGGGAACACAGCCATCGGTGTTGTGTTCTCAAACGCTGTGAGCGACATCATGATGAGCATCGCCAAGAAGAGCCCGTTCAAATCTCCATCTACGACTTGATAGGCACCGATTGCCAAGACGCCCCATGAGACGAGTAAAGAGGCGGCGACGACAAGTGCGGAGTTGAAAAATTGATTCGTCGTATCTTTCCGCTCCGCTTCCATGTAGCGTTCGCTGCGCGCATAGACAGCTTGCTTCGTACGATCGAGTTGATGATGTAGTTTTAAATCTCGATATCCGTACATCATCTCGGTCAATTGAATCGATACGTCCCCCCGCAATGCACGAATCGTCTCGTCATGACGAGCACGAATCCGAGCAAATCCGAGTGGGATCAAAAATCCGGTGACGAGTACACCGAGTAAGATCCATAGACTGACCGCGAACGAGAAGAACGTCACAAAGAAGATCGTACTTAAGAACACGAGCACGAGTATGATCGGCGGATAGAATACGCGGAGAAAGTAGTTTTGCAGGCTCTCGACATCTCCGACGACACGCGCAAGCAAATCCCCACTCCGATATTTCGCAAAAATCGATGGGACGAGCGGTTCAAGTTGTCGATAAAAGCGGACACGTAGCTCGCTTAATATTGTAAACGTCGCTCGGTGTGATGCGAGGCGCTCCCGATAACGACTTCCTGCCCGAATGACCCCGAACAGTTTGATGAGAACGACGGGTACCATGAGCGCGTACAAAGGTGGGACGAGTCCCGCCCGTGAGACAAGGTATCCGCTTGCTGCAAACAGGGCGACCGCCGCAATCCCGGCTGCATATCCAAAGAAGATGGAGAGAAGGATATCTTTCTTCTCGCGCATCATCCATTTTGTAATCGTCCAAAGCGAGTTCATCGGCTCACCCCTTTCTGAAGCGCAAACAGTTCCGCATACTCTGGGACGGTGAGCAACGCGTCATGTGCGCCTTCCGCAATCCGTTGCCCATCCTCCATAAACCAGATGGTATCCGCCTCTTTGATTGTATGCAGGCGATGAGCCACCGTGATCAACGTTGCCTCTTTCGACAACTCAGTAATCGAACGTCTCACAATCTGCTCGGTCTTCAAATCGAGACCGGTCGTCGGTTCATCGAACAAGAGGATACCAGGTCGTTTAAAGAAGGCCCGGGCGAGCGCGAGACGTTGTCGTTCCCCACCCGATAGACCAAATCCGCCTTCTCCAAGCTCCGTCCAGATTCCGTTCGGTAATTGATCGATGACCTCAGACAGTCCTGCCGCATCGGCTGCTTCCCGTAACGCGTGCTCCTCGGCCTCTTCACCTAAGGCGATGTTATCGGCAAGTGTTCCGGCGAATAGATAAGGGTTTTGCGAGATATAGGCAATGTTTCCATACCAGGCAGACTCGTCAAACGACTGAAGTGGTTCACCATCCACGAGGACACGTCCCGATTTCACCTGTAGAAGTCCGGAGATGACGTTCAGTACTGTCGTCTTCCCGGAACCGCTCGCACCGACTAAGGCCAGGTGGGTACCGGACGGAATCCGACCGCTCAACGGTTGAAGTGCAAAACGTCCGCCTGCATATTCGAAGGAGACGTCTTCGAGTTCAAGGCTTGGTGTTCGTGAACCCAGTGACTTTGTTCCCCATTCGATGCGGTCATCGGGGGCGTCTAATACCTCAAAGATTCGGTCGGCTGCGCCCATACTTCCACGTCCTGTATGGAAGGCACTTCCTAAATCTTTAATCGCTAAATAATACTCTGGCGCCAATACGAGAATCAAAAAGCCAGAGAAGAACGTGAGGTTCTCCCACACGACCATCTGTAAGGCGACTTCTAACGCGACGACTCCGGTACTGAGCATCGAGATGAACTCGAGCATAAGTCCCGATAAGAACGCCGTCTTCAAAACGACCATCGTCGCATCCCGAAAGTCGAGACTACTCTTCTCAATCGCCTTCGCTTCTTGCTCCGTGCGATTGTAAAGTTTGAGCGTCGTCAATCCTTGTAAGACATCTAAAAACTTACCGGAAAATTGATTCATCTTCTCCATCTGTTCTTCCGATTTTTTCTGGGTCGCAATCCCGATGATGATGAAGAACAGCGGAATGAACGGTGCAGTGACCATCATGATGACTCCTGAAATCCAGTGTTGGCTGAAGACGACGACCAAAATGAGGAGCGGGATGATCGACGTTTGGATGACTTGCGGCCAATATTGACTGAAGTAAGCGTCCACCTCGTCGACAGCATCCATGAACACACTGACCTTTTTACCTGATTGTCCTGTCAAAGATGACTCGACCGGACTCGTGGCGTACCGCTCCAACAGTTGAAGACGTAACGTCTGTTTTGCCTTTTCGGATAAACTCGCACCGATGCGTCCTGACACGTATCCAAAAAGCGCTCGTGCCAATAAGGCAACGACGAGCCATAGCAAAGCCGGAAGGATGGCTTCGAATGATTCATCCTTTAAAAAGATTCGGTCGACGATGTCGACGATTAAATACGCTTGCGCCAAAATCGATAGTCCAATCATGACCGCGGATAACACGAGTCCGATGATGTGACCCCTTTCGGCGAAAGCAAGGGCTTGCAGTCGTTTCACTGCATTCATCCTTTCTCTATTTACAATTCCATTGCTTTGTGAGATTCATCACTAATTATACAATATGCCACGTGTTGAAGCGAACGCCCCGCTCGTCTGAACATGTAAAAGACGCCCTCATCTGAGTGGCGTCAATCGAAGTCTTGTTCAAAATATTCAGGATGCCCGATCACAAGTTGATGGGCGTCGATGCGCAGTATATCTTCTTTTCGAAGCTTGGCTAAAATCGTCGAGACCGTCTCCCGGGACGTACCGGACAGACGAGAAAGTTCGATTGCCGTGAATGGGCATCGGACGCGAACACCTTGTTCGTCCGGTTCCCCTAAATCTTCAATTAAGAAATGGAGCGTATTGATGACACGCTCTTTCGCACTCGGTGTGATGATTTCTTGGACACGCCTTTCATGCAAATCAAGAATACGATTCATCTGGCCAATGATATAGAGCAGCATGCTCGACTGCGTGGACACGAACCACTCAAAGCGATCCGTCGGGATGTAGATGACCTCAATGTCCGTCACCGCTTCAGCCGTATGCCGATAGTCTTCCCCTGTGAATAAACCGTTGTATGGGAAAAATTGTTTCGGTTTCACGTAATCGGCGTAATGATGGGTCGCATTCTCGTTCATCCGTTCGAGTTTGATATAACCGCTCATCAAGAAATACACACGCTCCCGCGGGTCCCCTTCCATGAACAACAGTTGTCCTTTCCGATACGTCCGGCAATAGACGTGCGGAATCAACTGTTCAAGCGTACGACTCGGACATGTTGCAAAAAGTGTCAACTGACGTAAATCGTCAATCGTCCACATGTGTCGCATGTTCATCCCCTCATTTCTATTCTTCTATCTTCAGTATAGTGGGATTTTCAATGAAAGCGCTCTCTAAATCCGACAGTTTTCTGACATGACAAAAGGGGGTCTCCCCCCTTTTGTCAGTCCAACATCAGTTCCAATAGCGCGTCCTGTAAATCACGATCGAGTTCTAACGCATGGAGGTCAAACAGCCATGCCTCGAGACGCGTCTTCGTGGTCGCCATTTGATACAGACGATCTTTCAAGTCATAAGCGATTTCGGCGCGGTCTAAGAACCGATAGAGACGGTCGAGTCGATGCGCGTTCTGTGTCAGATCGACCGGAAGCGTCACAGTCTGCTCCTGTTTCCATTCACCGAGTGGAATGTGTAACGTCTGCGTCTCCGCATCATAGTCCCCTTCTCCGACGACCCCGCGGACTAGAATCGTCAACGTTCGATTCGCCGGGACGAGTGTCAAATCACCTGAAGTCTCGATGTGAAGCGTACGTGCTTCCCAATCGAGCGTGAACGTCGTTTCGAGCGACGACCCTGTCTCATAATCACGGCTTTCCCCGTCATCTTCGTACATCGTGAACGTGTTCGAGGCACCTGGAAAGACGAGTACTTCTAGCTCGCTCGGGTTCCCCGTTTCGTTCGCATGCGGTTCATGCGGCATCATTGGAATGATGGCACCCGCTTTGGCGAAGACCGGTTGCCCTTCGAGTTCACGGAACACACGAATCGACTTGTCGCCTTCATAACGATGACCCGTGAAGAAATCGAACCATTGCCCTTTCGGCAACCACACGTTCGCACCCGCGACATGGAGCTGTCGATCCATCGGTGTGACAATCGGGGAGACGATGAGTTCACTTCCGAAATAAAACTGATTCGGCACCTGATAAGCCGCTTCATCATCGGGATGTTCGATATACATCGGTAACACGAGTGGCAACGCTTCTGCATGGTTCCGATAGTTCATCGTATACAAATAAGGAATGAGTTGATGACGCAGGCGTAAGAATCGCTTCATCGACTGTTCGGCTTCGATTCCGAAACGCCAAGGCTCTTTTCCGTTGAACGTGCTGAACGTCGAGTGGAGGCGCATGATTGGACTGAACACTCCGTATGCGACCCAACGCGCCGCGAGCTCATCGTCTTTTTTACCACGATGATGCCCTCCGATGTCATGACTCCACCATCCATACCCGATGTTCGTAGCTGTTGCCGTGAAATACGGCTGGAAGGCGAGTGATGCCCAAGAGATGATTGTGTCCCCTGAGAATCCGACCGGGTAACGGTGGCTCCCTGGCCCAGCGTAACGAGAAAAAATGAGCGGGCGTTTGCCGTCACGGGCGATATCGATGGCGTGATAATGATTTAACATCCATAACGGATCGAGTCCTTCCATCTTCGACGTCGACCCTTGTTGCCAGTCGATCCACCAAAAATCCACACCGTCCGCTTCATGCGGGTGATGCATCTGTTCGAAATACGCTTGAATGAATCGCTTGTCCGAAAAATCGAACGGGATTCGGTCACCCGATTCCGGATCGACCCCCATCGCCTCAGCCATCGCCGCATACTGGTCTTCAAACGCACGGATCCCGTCAGCGGGGTGTAAGTTCAATGTCACCATCATCCCCTCGTCTTTTAACCATTTGAGGAATCGCTTCGGTTCAGGGAATAAGTTTTTATTCCACGAATAGCCCGTCCAGCCACTCCCATACTCTTCCGGGATGTCTGTCACGTGCCAGTCCATATCGATGACGCTGACCGAGAACGGGACGTCTTCGGATTTGAAGCGGCGCATCAACGCCTTATACTCTTTTTCATCGTATCGCCAGTACCGGCTCCACCAGTTTCCGAGCGCTTTACGAGGTAGCATCGGCGTCGGGCCCGTCAACGTGTAAAAGTCTCGAAGTGCCTGTTTATAGTCATGGCCATATCCGAAGTAGTAAATGTCATGAATTCCTTTTCGTCTTGGCTCGACGAAGCGGTCATCCGTCATCAAAAACGAGGACGAATCATCAATGATCGCATACCCTTGTTTCGAAAGGATCCCTTCTTCTAACTCCGTCGCCCCGTCCACATGGTCGAGTGTCCGCGCCGTCCCTTTCAGCGTCCGCTCGGGACCGTTGAACATGTAGCGGCTGTAATACGTACTGAAGTTCCCTTTCACGTCCACATAGAGCGTGTTCGGTGCGAACGGTCCTTTCGTATAATATAAGTGAACGTGTTCCGTAATGATTTGAAGCTCTGTCTCGTCTTCGATCACTCGGAATTGCGGAACGTCAAATTCCCGATTCCACGCCACTTGGGTAGCACGGTCTTCAAAAATCCCGTCCTCCGCGTACTCCATCCGAATCAACTGACTCGTCAATACGGTGAAGCGATAACAGCTTCCTTGCACGATTGCCTCTTCTCTTGCTTTTGGTCTCATCCACGACTGATATACATGATTTTCTTCGAATAGGCGCATACACTCGAGCGTTTCCGCTCTCCGTCACTTCCTTCCTGAAATTAGTGCAAACGTTTACACTGAATATGATAGCAATCTCATTTTTGGCATACAACTTTCCTTCCCCTTGAATCGGGACAGAAAACAAAAAGTCGCAAACGTTTCACGTTTGCGACCCATTCTTATTGTTGAAGAGATGGAGCCAAACGGACGCGTGTTCCAGCATCCCCATAAATGGCAGCTAGCGCCTGGTCGAGTGACGTGATGATCGCGACCCGGTTCGTACCGGATTCTGCGAACTGCAGTGCCGCTCTTACTTTTGGTAACATGCTGCCCGGAGCGAACTGTCCTTCGGCGATATACGTCTCCATCTGTTCTTTTGAGGTCTCTTGTAGCGCCATCTCGTCTGGTTTCCCAAAGTTGACATACACATGTTCGACCGCAGTCAGGATGAGCAATACGTCTGCGTTGACGAGGTCCGCGAGTTTCGCAGCCGCAAAGTCTTTATCGATGACCGCCTCGATTCCGACATACCCTTCAGCCGTCTCCATGACCGGAATACCACCGCCACCGGAAGCGACGACGATGTGCCCAGTTTCAACGAGCGTTCGGATGACGGCGTGTTCCGCGATTTTCATTGGGACCGGGCTCGGGACGACACGACGATGTCCACGTCCTGCATCTTCTTTGAACACGTAACCCGTCGTCCGTTCGAGATGAAGTGCCTCTTCTTCCGTATAAAACGGACCGATTGGCTTCGATGGATGATGAAACGCACTATCATTCGGATCGACCACGCTTCGTGTGACGAGAGAAGCCACATCTCGTTCAAGACCGCGTGCACGCAGTGCTTTCGTCAGCGCATTTTCAAACCAGTATCCAATCATTCCTTGCGTCATCGCGCCACATACATCAAGGGGCATCGCTGGCGTAGCCGGACTATCTGATGCGGCTTGTTGTAACATCAAATTCCCAACTTGTGGACCGTTCCCATGCGTGATGATGACGTCGACCCCTTCCGCAATCAGTGCTGCGAGAGATTCTGCCGTCGCCTCGACCGCTCGCATTTGTGCTTCCGCTGTCGCATCTTTACCTTGTTGAATCGCATTTCCGCCTAGGGCGATGACCACACGTTTTTTCTCCATATCGATACCCCCGATCAGATGACTGAGATATTACCAGATAGTATGCGTACGACTGCGAAAATGGCGAGTGCGGTCAACACTCCGGCGACCAACCATTCCGTTTTGTTGAGTGACTTGATGCCATTTTCACGTTGCGCTTTCATGTAGAGAAGTGTTCCTGGTGCGTATAGAAGGGTCGTGAGCAGTAAATAATCGATTCCTGCCGCATAGATGAGCCACAATCCGTAAATGGAAGCGACCAATCCGATCGTCAAATCGCGTGTTCTCCGTTCACCGGTGCTATAACCGATTCCATTTTTCGATACCTTCACTTGGTAAAGTGCCGAGAATACATACGGGATCAAAATGGCACTTGAAGCGAGGGAGAACGCAAAATTATAGGCGGCATCTGAAATCAAGAAGGTAAAGAGGAAGAGCTGGATCAACCCGTTTGTTAACCAAAGTGCGTTGACAGGTGCCTGATTTTTATTCTCTTTTGTGAACCATTTCGGGAACACACCGTCTTTTGCAGCGACGAATGGAATCTCCGCCGCAAGAAGCGTCCAACCGAGCCATGCCCCGAGTACGGAGATGACGAGTCCACCGTTGATGAGCATCGCGCCCCAAGGACCGACTGCCGACTCAAGCAAGTAAGCCATCGCCGGTTGCGAGGCGTTCGCCACGTTTTCCGGTGTCATAAGGCCGAGCGACATGACAGAGATGAGCAGATAGATGACGAGTGTCCCGAGCAATCCGATGACGGTTGCCTTTCCGACGTCAGAGCGCTTCCGAGCACGACCCGAGAGAACGACCGCCCCCTCGACGCCGATGAAAACCCAAAGCGTGACGAGCATCGTCGAGACGACCTGATCGCGAACACTCCCCCATGAGAAGCCGCCTTGTCCCCAAAAATCGAAGGTGAAGTTTTCGAGATTGAAGAAGAACAACGTAATCGTAATGAATGCAAAAATCGGAACGAGCTTGGCAATCGTGGTGACAATGTTGATCATCGACGCCTCATGCACCCCACGAAGAATGAGCGTGTGTACGAGCCAGAGCATGATGGAGGCTCCAACGATGGAGGCAATATTTTGTCCCCCTTCAAAAATCGGGAAGAAATAGCCGACCGAACTGAACAGCAGTGTGGCGTACGCCACGTTTCCGAGCCAGGCAGATAACCAGTATCCCCAAGCCGAGTTAAATCCGACGAACGAACCGAAGCCTGCACGTGCATAGCTATAGACACCACCGTCCAAATCAGGACGGCGCATCGTCAGATTTTGAAAACTGAGACCGAGCGCGATGATCCCGATTCCGGTGATGACCCACCCGATGAGAATGGCACCCGCGTTCGCGCCTTGCGCTAAATCGGCGGCCAAGTTGAAGGCTCCACCGCCAATCATCGATCCGACGACAAGTGCCGTCAACGCTCCGAGACCTAATTGCTTATCTTGCTTTTCAGGATGTACTCCAGCCGAACCACCTGAGTCATGCTCCAACTTCGTAGACATTCTACTCATCCCTTTCGCTTATTTTGAAACGGGAGGGGAGTTCCCCTCCCCCGTCAACGTTCAAGCCATTCGCGTGTCTCCGTGAGCGTTGCCGCCATTACCGCCTTGATCGTATGCATCCGGTTTTCCGCTTCATCAAATACGAACGAGTGACGACTGCGGAACACCTCATCAGTCACTTCCATTTCCGTCAATCCGTACTGTTCATGAATCGCCCGACCGACCTCTGTCTCTAAGTCGTGGAAGGCAGGGAGGCAGTGTAAGAACATGATGTCCGGATTGCCGCTCTTTTGAAGCATATCCATGTTCACTTGATATGGTCGCAACAATTCAATCCGTTCTGCGAAAGCTGCCTCTTCGCCCATCGACACCCATACATCCGTGTAGACGACGTCCGCCTGGTCCATCGCTTCTTCAATGCTCTCCGTCAATGTGATGACGGCGCCTGTTTCAGCAGCAACCGCTTTCGCATAATTGACAATTTCGTCAGATGGCCAAAGTGATTTCGGTGCGCAAATCCGCATATCCATCCCTACTTTTGCGCCACCGATCAATAGGGTGTTCCCCATGTTGTTCCGGCCGTCGCCGACGTACACGAATTTGATTCCGGCCAATTCTCCTTTTTGTTCTTTCACCGTCAAGAAGTCGGCCAAGATTTGTGTCGGATGATAGAGGTCGGTCAATCCGTTCCAAACCGGCACCCCTGCATCTTTCGCGAGACCTTCGACTGTCTCGTGGGCGAAACCGCGGAATTGAATACCGTCAAACATGCGCCCGAGAACGATGGCCGTATCACGCACCGACTCTTTCTTCCCGAACTGGATATCATTTTTGCCTAAATACTCAGGATGCATCCCTAAGTCGATTGCGGCGACCGTGAACGCACAACGCGTCCGCGTCGATGGTTTTTCAAAGAGTAAGGCGATGTTTTTGCCTTCACAAATCCGATGTGGGATGCCTTGTTTCTTTTGACGTTTGAATGCAGCAGACAAATCGATCAAATAATTGATTTCTTCACCAGAAAACTCGTTTAACGATAAAAAGTGACGACCTTTCAAATCAAAATTGAACGTTGTAGACATACTGCTTCCTCCTTATCACATTTAGATGTCTTGGCGGATAATCGGACAACTCATGCAACGTGGACCCCCACGACCGCGTGATAGTTCACTCGACATGATTTCAATCACTTCGACGCCTTCTTTACGGAGCAGTTCATTCGAGACGTAGTTTCGGTCATACGTGACCACGACACCCGGTGCGATGGCAAGCGTATTCGATCCATCGTTCCACTGTTCGCGCGCCGCTGCGATCGGGTCGCCGCCTCCACAAGGAATCAACGTCGCTTCCTGTAAGCCGAGGACGTCTTTTAACACTTTCAACAAATCGGTATGCTGCGTGATCTGCAATTCACCTTCTGCATTCAAGGAAAGTTCGAAAATATTCATTTTTCCTTCCGGTCCTTGAATGAACGGATGGATGGTGAATTTATCATGGTCGACCATCGTAAAGACGGTATCGAGATGCATGAAGGCGCGTGATTTTGGAATTTCGATGGCGATGACTTTTTTGAAGCTGTCTCCATGTTTGAGCAAATTGAGGGCGACGCGTTCGATTCCTTGCGCGGTCGTTCGTTCAGAGATGCCGATGGCGACGACTTCTTTCGATAAGACGAGCTCATCCCCGCCCTCCATCGCAAATCGATAGTCACGGTCTGACCAAATCGGAACATCATGTTTCGCAAAGCGTGGGTGATAGCGCATAATATATTGCGTGAAGAGTGACTCACGGCGACGTGCCGGTTCTTTCATTCGGTTGATGGAGAGACCATGACCGATTGCTGCGGCCGGATCTCGTGTGAAATAGAGGTTTGGCATAGGATCTAAAAAGAAGGGGTACGTATCTTCAATCATTTCGTGCAAATGTCGGCGCTTCTCCGGCTTGATCTCCGATTTTCGGATACCGGCCATCACCGTTTCAATCAACATCTCATTATCAAAATCCAGTAAATACTCTTTTAACGTTTCGTAAGAGCCGTTGATATTTGATTTAGACTCCGACAAGATATCCGCGACAAACTTTTCGCGAACACCAGGGAGCGACAATGTCTCAGCCATTAATTTTTCGAGATAAAGGACTTCCACACCGCGATTTTGGAGCGCACTCGCAAAATAGTCGTGTTCTTTTTGAATGACCGGCAAATGGGGAATATCATCGAACAAGAGGCGCTCTAAATATTCCGGGGTGAGGTTTTCTAATTCCCTTCCCGGTCGTTTCAGTAATACCGTTTTTAATTCTCCAATTTCTGAATACACATGAATCGGATGTTTCAGCGTCGTATCTTGTGAAATCGGTTGATTCGTCATTGAGATCATCTCGCTTCCTCCTTGTGATTCGGGTGTGTGAATACCCTTACCTTATCACTTTACCAAATTTTCGAATGTCTAATCCGGCACTTCACCTGTTAGAGATTCCACATGGCTATGTATAAATGTTCACCTTTGTGAATGAACAAACAATGCACGAAAAATCGGTGCCACGACAAGGGGAAACGAGATGTATGGATGATGAATACAATCCTCCCAAAAAATAAGGAAAACTTTTTTTGAGACCTGCAGAATAAGCTGAAAAATGCGAAAGATCAGGATGTGAACATATGAAAATAGAAGAAATGGAATACAACGAACATGAAGCGGCACTTCGCACATTGATTCAAAAGGGAGACCCGGTCGATTTTCAAGACCTCTTCCTCTCCCTCCACCCCGGTGAACAGGCCGATCATTTTATCGAACTCGATCAGCGTGAGCGTGCGTTCGTGTATCGGACGATTTCACCCGAAGTATTTACTGACCTTTTTGAAAAACTGACGTTAGATGAACAGTGTTCATTCATCCAAGAAACGCCTCAACCGTATGCTGTCCGGATTTTAAATGAGATGTATTCAGATAACGCTGCCGATTTGATGCGGGAGCTACCCGATGCGTTCATGGACACACTATTCGAGCAGATGGACGATATCGAGGAACAAGAAGTCAAAGATTTGATGCAATATCCGGAAGAGACGGCCGGGGCGCTCATGACGACCGAATTCGTCGTCCTTCAAGCAAACAAGACGGTCGGACTGACTTTAGAAGAGTTGCGTGAACTCGGACCAGACGCTGAGACGATTTATTACTTATATGTGGTCGACCAAGCACACCAGCTTGTTGGTGTCGTCTCCTTACGTGATTTGATTGTCGCGCCGCTCGAGGCAAAAATCGAGGACATCATGGGGTTTCGCGTCATCTCGGCAAACGTCATGACCGATCAGGAAGACTTGGCTCGGATTGTCCAAAAGTATGATTTATTGGCCCTTCCTGTCATCGACGATCAGCAAAAGCTACTCGGCATCATCACGGTCGATGATGTGTTAGACGTCATCGAGCGCGAAACGACGGAAGACTTTGAAGAACTTTCCGCGACAAAGGGTTCGTCCGATATCAACATGAGTCCGTTCGAGGCGGCGAAAAAACGTGCCCCGTGGATTGTCAGCCTCATGTTTCTCGGGATGATCACAGCCTCGACAATCGGTGGCTTCGAAGACACACTTGAGACGATTGTACTCCTCGCCGTCTTCATGCCACTTGTCATGGGGTCTGCCGGGAATGCGGCCACCCAGTCACTTGTCGTTGCTGTTCGTTCGATTGCGCTTGGTACGATCAATCGTAAGAACGTCATGAAGATGATTCGACGTGAGCTCGGAACCGGCATCATCTTAGGGATTGCTTGTATGATTGTCATTTTCGGGGTCATCACGATTCTTTATGACAACATGCTCATCGGCTTCATTGTCGGGGTCTCCATCTTTGCAGCACTCAGTGTCGCCACGATGATCGGCACGATTGTCCCGCTTCTCATCAATCGCCTGAAGTTAGACCCTGCTGTCGCCTCCGGACCGTTCATTACGACGCTGATGGACAATTTAGGGCTCATCATTTATTTCACGGTCGCGACATCTATGCTTCAGTTTTTATGACATTTATAAAAGTTCACACGAAAAAGCGGTGCTGATTTCATCAGCGCCGCTTTCACTCGTTATATTATTGAGATTCCTCTAACAGACGTTCTTGGGTGTCGTTAAAAGCTTCAATGTCTTCATCCGTCATCACGTCGTTATCTTCTGCCACATAAGGATTGTCTTTCAATAATGTCTCTAGTTTACTCAAGTCAGCACTTCGTCCGCTGTCTTGATAAAGATTGGATTCTCCTACCGAAGTCAGTGTCCCTGTCCGATTCACTTTGAAATGTCCTTGTTGTAGACCGACAATTCGATACGCGTTCTCAATCACGGGGCCTTCGTATTTTTGTAAATACAAGAGAACGTTTTCTCCTCGTCTGACGAGCGGGTCTTCTTCCATATCGTTTTGTAAGAGGGTGATCGTATCGGTTTGTTTGAGTTCATGACTCACGTCTCGATAGACACGCTGCACGTGAATATCTGATTCAAAGAAAGTAACCGAATGATATTCAAAAGATCTCGGGTGACTGCTGACTTTTCCGACGATGACGACCGGCGAGCGTGTAGCTAAATCGTCTATGTGTCGGAAGCTTTCGGTCACAGCCAAATCACTCGTGTTTTCTTCTTTCAGCATTTCGCTAAACATGACATAACCTGCTACCGCTGCAACAGATAATATTCCAATCATCCACTTTTTCAAAGAGATTCCTCCTACCGATTCATCTATTCAACTCTTTTGATTTTCTAATCAATCACAACGTTAGCTCAATGTATTCATGCCCCAATCCATGACTTTTTATCACTCCATCAAGATAAGAGGACTACTTTCTTACACTTTAGGGTATTTTCAACAAATACATATAAAATATAAGTAAGAAGTGAGGGGATTACATGACGATTCAGCAAGTACTCTACATACTCGTGACTGGTGCTTTGTTCATGGCACTCGTCGCCTACGTCTCATATCGCATGACGAGAGGAAAAGTCGAAAGTGCTGATGATTATTTCTTGGCCGGTCGCGGATTGACGGGCGTCTTCATCGCAGGTTCGCTCCTCTTGACCAACTTGTCTGCTGAACAATTGATTGGCTTGAACGGTCAATCGTTCGCCGGCAATATGTCGGCAATGGCTTGGGAAGTCACAGCTGGAATTGCTGCCATCATCATGGCGCTCTTTTTACTACCGCGTTTTCTTGGTATCGGGATCTCGACCATCCCTGAATTTTTAAGTCAACGCTATGACGAGGACGTTCGTCGATTGACCGTCCTGCTGTTTTTACTCGGATACATGTGCGTCACGATTCCGTCTATGCTGTACTCAGGTGGATTGGCCGTCCTACAACTGTTCGACGTGCCGGTCCTTCTCGGCATCAGCTTTGAGCAGTCCCTTTGGCTCGTCGTTTGGTTCATTGGCATCATCGGGGCGATTTATGCCATCTTCGGTGGACTTCGCGCGGTTGCTGTATCGGACACGTTAAACGGGATCGGTCTCATCATCATCGGTTTCCTCGTTCCGACGCTCGGTTTCCTCGCATTAGGTGACGGGAATCTGTTGGACGGAATGAAGACGATTGCGACGACGAATCCCGAAAAGTTGAACGCCATCGGCTCCGCCAATGACTCGGTCCCGTTCCTATCTATTTTTACCGGAATGATTTTTGCGAACTTATTCTATTGGGCACTGAATCAATACGTAATCCAGCGTGCTCTCGGTGCAAAAAACTTGGCAGAGGGACAAAAAGGAGTACTTTTTACGGGTTATTTAAAACTACTTGTTCCCATTTTTATGCTCTTGCCTGGCGTCATCGCCTTCCATTTGTATGGATCGAACGTCGAGAAAGCCGATTTAGCGTATCCGAGCTTGATTGCCGAACTACTTCCAATGTGGCTCATGGGCTTTTTCCTTGCCGTCTTACTCGGTGCTGTGTTCAGCTCATTTAACTCACTGTTAAATAGTATCGCGACGCTATTCGTCCTCGATATTTATAAACCGAAGTTCAAGCCGAATGCTTCTGACCAAGAGTTGATCCGTGTCAGTAAATGGTTTGGCACGTTCGTGGCGCTCGTCTCTTTCTTTGTCGCCCCGAATCTCATGTATGCGCCAGATGGACTATGGGATTTGATTCGACGTTTTACAGGTTTCTTTAACATTCCGATTCTTGTCATCGTCTTAATCGGTATGCTCATCAAACGAGTTCCCCCGATTGCCGCGAAGACCGTCGTTTTCTTCCACGTCATCGCTTACTATTTCCTCGTGTGGGGGACAGAGCAATGGTTCGGTGTGGAAATCGGGATTAACTTTATTCACATTTACGGTATCCTCTTCGTCATCGAGACGGCTATCATGCTCATCTTCGCTCGCGTACGACCGATGCTTCAAGCGAATCCGATTCGAATCGAGCTCGGACGAGTCAAACCATGGCGTCACGCGTTATCGACTTCAATCTTGCTTGTCGCTTCGATGATTTTCGTCTATCTCGTCTTTTCACCAATTGGACTTGCCTACGCGGATGGAATTGTTTCCGGATGGTTCGCTCCATTGACAATCGGGCTCATAGCCGTGACAACCCTTCTGATTTGGGCATCTTATCGCTATGGACTCGCACGATACGAACGTTATCTCAATAACTTAGGTGAAGAACCACCTGAAGTAGAGGAAGCGAGTAGTTAACGAAAAAGAGATTTTCTTGAACTAAACGTCAAGAAGATTTCTTTTTTGTTGCTGCTTTTGTTCATACATCGCATCATCTGCTTCTTGCCAGAGTACTTCGATTGATTCTGGATGAGATGCCCAAGCCAACCCGATGGCCACTGAGATTTCCTCGTCTCGACATGTCGTTTCGATCTCATGAACCATCTTCTCGCATGCTTCTTCTGACATCATCTGAAGAAACAAGACAAACTCGTCTCCTCCAATCCGATAGACAGAGGACTCGATGGTTTGAAGGAGATTACCGACACGCTTCAACAAACAGTCACCGGCAGAGTGTCCTTTTTGATCGTTCACGACTTTCAAGTCATTCACGTCGATGACGATGATTCCGACGTTTTTCATCCCTTCCGCTTGACCGATTGTCTCTTCAAACGCCCGACGATTGAAGACACCTGTCAAACTGTCATGACGACTTTCATACAGAAGACGCTCACGCTCGGTCATGGCCGCCTCGATGTTCCGAATCACACCTTGCACCGCCACAATCTCACCGTTCTCATAGATTGGGGTCGTATACTCTTCAAACCATACATAGGTGCCTTCATTCGTCCGCCACCGCTGAAGAATCGCTTCTTCATAGTCGACGCGCCCCAACACTTTGTCTAGCAACAATCGTCGATCGTCCGGATGGATTCTGCGGAAACATTCCTGCGCATTCGAATAGCTCCGCATGACGGTCCCTTCCCCTAGATATAAATCTAAAGAAGGGCTGATATACCGAAAACGCCACGTTGGTTTCGTTTCAAAAATATAGATGACATCTTTCGTTTGGTTCCCGAAATGCATGAACGAAAGCGTCTGTGGATGTGGCCGCTGACGCTTATGTAGCCACAAAGCAATCAAACATCCAACGAGTATCCCTAAAAAGAATAGCGTCATTGAATACACTTCCTCTCTGTTCGCCCATATCGTACCACGTTCGAGGTCAGACACCTGTCTCAATTCCTGTTATTTGGTAAATGTTTTTTTGAATATTGAGTAAATTTATGGATGGTTCATTTAGACGTGATATAGTCGAAGTACTTGATGACGCAACATTTGGAGGTTCTTTTGCAAAATTTAATGCATCTCACATTGGACGAAACATTCTCTGGTGTCTATTCCGTCACCAACCCTGATACGTCCATTCATCAATCCCTTGGCTATGCTAATCGCTCGGAACAGATTCAACATGAAGTCAAAACGAGATTCGGAATCGCTTCCGGCTGCAAACTGTTCACAGCAATCGCCATTTGTCAGTTAGTCGAACAAGGTCGACTCTCTTTTTCGACCTCACTTGATTCGTTTCAGATATTTGACCTGCCCTACATATCCTCAAAAGTTACAATCCATCAGCTATTGACCCACACGTCCGGAATCCCTGACTATTTTGATGAGTCCGTCTCTGACGACTTCGAAGCGTTGTGGCGTGATGTTCCGATGTATCGACTTCAACAACTACGAGATTTTTTACCGCTATTTCAACAAAAAGCGATGAAAGATGAACCAGGTTCCCGATTCTCCTACAATAATGCCGGGTATATTCTGTTAGGGTTGATTGTCGAGGAAGTGACCGGACAATCTTTCACCGATTACGTCGAACAGTCGATTTTTCAACCTGCTGACATGAGCGATTCCGGATATTTCTCGCTCGATGCCTTACCCGCCAAAACGGCGCTCGGCTATATCGATCATTCGGACGGCTCATGGCGTACGAATCAATATGCGATTCCGGTCAAAGGCGGGGCAGATGGTGGAGCTTATGTGACCGTTCAAGATATGACTCGTTTTTGGGAGGCGTTGTTTTCACATCAACTTCTTGACGCCGCATCCACATCCCTACTTCTCACACCACATGTGACGGTCAATGACCGAGGTGGTAGTTATGGATATGGGATTTGGATTCAGCATCATTCGTCAGGAGACATCTATAAGTACCATGTGATGGGATATGACCCGGGCGTCAGCTTTCATTCCGGGTACTATCCAGAAACCGAGGTCATCTCGGTCATTTGTTCAAATCAATCAGATGGGGCGTTTGACGTCATGAAACAAATTGAAACACAGATTGGAGAACCACTTGTATGAACATTCGTGCCTATAAAGAATCAGACTTTGAATCGATTCAACAACTCAATCACGATGAAGGTTGGAGCCAATTGGTGGAACGTGATGCATTGACGCGTGAGGCATGGCGTCAATCGAACGTCACGTATGTCATGGAGTCTGATAATGGAGAGATTGTCGCCTACTTACGGGGACTGACCGATACGACAGTCAGCTTGTATGTTTGTGAATTGTTGGTCGCTTCCGCCTATCGAAAACGAGGTCTTGGTGAACAACTTCTTCAACATGTCCATGCCCTCTATCCTGACACGCGTCTTGAGATGCTAGCGAGCCAAGCCTCGCACACATATTACGAAAAACTGCGATTCCGTCCGTTTTACGGCTTTCGGAAAACGATTCACGAATAGGAGGAATATATATGAAACTTGCACTCGTCACCGGGGCATCACGCGGTCTCGGCCGTGCCATTGCCCAAGAGCTTCAAGCTCGAGGTTATGACGTGATCGGTCTCTCACGTTCACAAGCCGAAGACGTCACATATGAACAACTACCCGTCGACCTCTCAGACGTCTCAGGAATCGAAGCGGCCATTCAAGACATTACTTCCCTTTTAGAGAATGCCGATTCGATTCTCCTCGTTCAAAATGCCGCATGGATTGAACCGATTCATCGTGTCGGACAGTTGGATGGGAAGAAAGTGACGGCTCATGTCCATGCCAACCTACTCGCACCGATGCTATTGGCGAACGCGGTCCTCGCTTTCAACAAGCCGACCGATTTGATTCATGTGACGTCTGGCGCGGCCAAACGTCCGATTTCAGGTTGGAGTGCGTATTGTGGCACGAAAGCGGGACTCGACCATTTCACGGAAACGCTAGCACTTGAGCTCGAAGGCACCCCGCATCGTGTGGCACTCTTTAATCCTGGCGTGATGGATACATCGATGCAGGCGGAGATTCGTTCTTCTTCAGAAGAGGCGTTCGCCGACCTCGAACAATTCCGTTCATACGAAACAGAGGGACGACTCCGCTCTCCCGAGACAGTAGCTCGCGTGTTTGCCGAGCAATTGATTGACCGCCCTCTTGAAAACGGCAAGACGTACTCGATTTACGACTTAATCAAATAATTTACCTGGTCAAAAATAAAGTCACCCTCTTATCGGTGAACCGTCTACACTACTTTCATAGACATGTGAAAGGGTGAATCATGATGAAGACGATTGCCGGAGGATTACTGTTATTTGGATTATTTAGTTTGACGATGTCGTTCACGATGATCGGAGATACCGCTGTCGTCGGGGCAATGGTCAGTGGTGTTGCACTATTGTGTAGTGTCGGTCTCTTTTTCGGGTCGACCGAGCTTGCCCGCGTCCGCAGCGACTTGCTTCATGACAAAAAAACGTCTTTCCCATCTGAATGAGGGAAAGACGTTTTTGATTCAGTCTTCTTCGTATTCATCTAATAAATCGTCGACATCATATTCTTCAAAGTCTTCTTCGTCGATAAAAATATCGCGATCGTTCACAACGTGGATTGGACCATTGGCCACATCGATGCGAATCGTCCACGCCCAAGGAATGCGTAATCGGTTATGAACCCCTGTCCAGAACTCCATCGACTCTTGCTCAAACCGCTCAAATTCTGTCAGGAGCTCTTTGAACGAAACACCTGATAGCTGGAAGTTTGAGTCTTGGAGACGTTGAAGCGCATGATGTTTCGCTTCTAATTCGGCCGCTCGGACCATTTCTTCAGCGGTCGCCATCTCGAGGATCGTGCCGTCTGGTGGGAGAATATCGTATACGTTGAACAATTCGCCTTCTTCTACTTCTACATCGTCAAACTCATAGTCATCGTGCCGCATACTACATTCCTCCTTACGCAATTTGAATCCCCTTTATTGTACCACTCTCTACCCGATTCCCCCTAAAGATTCGTGCATATATTTTATTTCACTCGGGAATGAATGTTAGAGTGAGAACATCCATAGGAAAAGAGGTTACGCACATGAATGAATCATTCCAAGCACTCGTGCTCGACCGGCACGATGAACACCTTCATGCCGAAGTAAAAGAAGTAAAATCCGACGTCCTTCCGAAAGAAGAGGACGGGAATGTGTTAGTGGAGATCCACTACTCCGCGTTGAATTATAAAGACGCACTCGGATTAACGTCATCAGGCAAAATCGTGAGCCATTACCCGTTTATTCCAGGATGCGAATTTGTCGGGAAAGTAGTCGAATCGGATCATCTGGATATCAAAATCGGGGACGAAGTCATCGCCACCGGTTTCGGGATCGGGGAACGTCATTTCGGTGGCTTCAGTCAATACGCCCAAGTGCCCGGCAACTGGCTCGTCAAATTACCGAAAGGGATGAGCATGCGGGATGCCATCGCCATCGGTACTCCAGGGCTCACAGCCATGTTATCGATTGATGCTCTTGAACATGCTGGCGTACGTCCGGGTGAAGAAGTACTCGTCACGGGCGCGACGGGTGGCGTCGGAAGTTTCGCCATTACGTTACTTCGTCGTCTTGGCTATCACGTCGTCGCCTCGACTGGTAAAACGGATTCACCATACTTACGCTCACTCGGTGTCGAAACCATCATTGATCGAAGCGAATTAGAAGGGCCTCCTCGTCCACTGGCTAAACAACGTTTCGATGCCGCCATCGATTCGGTCGGTGGGAATACCCTCGCCAACATTTTGAGCCAAACCCGATATGAAGGTGCTGTCGCCGCATGCGGTCTCGTCGGTGGCGCCGACTTGCCTACGAGTGTCTATCCGTTCATCCTTCGTGGAGTGAAACTGATTGGAATCGACTCGGTTATGCAGCCGATGGCACGCCGTACGAACGCATGGGAACGCCTTGAGGAACTCATCGACCCGAAAGTGTTGAACGACATGATCCATGAGATTCCGCTACACGACGTCCCACGTCACGCCGAAGCCATGATGCGCGGCGAGTTGAGCGGTCGCACGGTTGTCCGTCTACGCTAAACACATCAAAAGAGGCTGAATCGCTCACGATTCAGCCTCTTTTCTCTCTATTCTCCATGGTGTGGAATTAGATGGTAAAGCCAGCCGGTGCGTCTTTCACAACGACGAGCACTTTTCCTTGGTCTAGTTTTTCTTCTAAACGTTCCGATTCCTCTTTCGTGAAACCGAGTTCTTGGAACTCAGCGCGAAGCTCGTCCCCTTTTTTACGGAACATGTTTTTAGCGGCTGTCCCCAAGCCAACATCACTCGCAGAGACGGTGTTCGCATCTGCATTGTCCGCAACACGTTTACTTCTGTCATCGTCATGTGTGATGACATAGATGTTGGATTCATCTATCCCATTTGATTTCATCGATTGAACGGCGGTTACGACTTCTTCATCATTTGTAAATTCTTTGTACAAAACTGACATGTCTATTCTCCTCCTTCAATTCTACTACACTATTATGTATTACCTTCCTCGTCATTCTTCACACATTAAAAAACGATGACAAACGTCATCGTTTTGTTAAACGGCAGGTTCCTGCCCTTTTTGTTTTTTCAATTCTTCCAATAAAATATCTGATTCATTGAACGGAACCGAACGTCGACCAATTCGCTCGATGTGATCGTGTCCTTTACCGACGACCACGACTCGCTTCCCTTTTAATGCCTGCATCGCAGCATGGCGAAGGGCATCTTCTCTCGCTTCAAATGTCACGTACTTCACGTTCGGCTGGATCCCTTTGACTAAATCGCCAATGATTTGTTTCGGGTCTTCCATACGCACGTCATGTACAGTAACAATCACGTCGTTTGAATATTGACTCGCGATGCGACCCATGTCTTGACGTTTCGTCGGGTCACGGTCTCCTGCCGCACTTAAGACGACGACGAGAGATCGGTCGTCTTGTTGTAACGTGGACAGGCATTTCTCTAGACCGTCTGGAGTGTGTGCATAATCAATATAAATTTCGGCATCTTCTGTATCGAGGCGCTCAAGACGTCCTTTTGGCAACGTAAGACCTGGTACGTTCGAGACAATCGTCCGAAGTGCCATATCAGAAGTGGAGACAAGTCCGATTGCCGCCGCCAAATTCGAGGCATTGAATGCGCCCATAAACCGGACGGGAACTTCTAGCTTAAATTCTTTCATATGAACAAGAACCGTATCCTCACGCCAGATGACTTGAATATCGGCCTCTATTTGCTCTGATGTACTATACATGATGGTTTGGCGTGTCGGTGCAAATTCGGACATGACTCGGCTCGCCTTGTCTTCCGCGTTCAACACGATCGCGTCTCCATTCGTCACTTCTACCTGTTCAAATAATCGTGCTTTTGCACGAGCATATTCATCCATTGAACGATGATAATCCAGATGATCATGCGTCAAATTCGTAAATGCGGCCGCGTGAAAGTGGATTCCGGCCACACGTCCCTCCATCAATGCATGCGATGACACTTCTAGTACACAGTCTGTGACACCTGCATCAACCATATCCGCTAAAATGCGATGTAAGACGACGGCTTCAGGCGTTGTATTGGCCGTCTCAATCGTTTGATTGTGGAAACGAGCGCCAATCGTACTGACAATCCCTGCACGAAGTCCAGAGAGACGCAATAAATCATAGGTCAACGTCGCTGTCGTTGTTTTTCCATTCGTTCCCGTCACACCATATATACGCATCCGATGAGACGGATGATTATAAAAAGCGCTCGCAACCGCTCCTGCCGTCTGCTTCGTATCGGCAACAACCACATTCGGTACATCGAGATCGAGTGGATATTCTGAGATGACCGCACTCGCACCATTGGTCACGGCGTCTTCCGCAAACTTATGCCCGTCAACCGTGTAGCCACGAATGCAAATAAAGACATTCCCTGAACTGACCTTTCTGGAATCCGTTTCGACTCCGGTCACCCATGGATCAAGCTTCATGTCATCCATCTCATTTTGTAAAATGGCGGATAAACGTTTCGTTCTCATGCTGTGTACGTCCTTTCTCATGGGTGTCGCTAAGTGTATAAACCTTATTCGTCATGTTACTAGATTTTAACGGCAATTGAGATGACAAATATATTACTTCCCGTTTTCAATGAAAAGCAATCACTTCACGAAAAAAACCTAGACGTTTCATTCACGTACTAGGTTCTTCTCTTTTGAATGTTAGATGATGTTTAGTTAACTCGTTTTGTAGGACGTGGATGGCATTTGATCCAACGCCATGCCAACTCTCTACTTCACGACGCGTGTAGAGAGATAAGTCATCTAAGGAATCGACGCCTTTTGACGTCAAAGCTCTTTTGGCTGGTGCAGCCAATTTCGGTAAGGCAATCATCCAATCTCCACCTTCCGCTTTCTAAATCGTTCGTTGATGGGAAGACAGGCAAGAACTTGTTCGATTCGAAATGTTCGTCTGGCCCGTTTATTCAAATCCCACGCCACGACATGTTCTCCCTGCACTTTTATCAATTTGACCCGCCGCTTTGAAAACACTCCATGTCGATCTACATATACCATTTCTGTGACCAGACCTGATCGCATCCATCGTAACAATTCTTCTCTCATCCTGCTTTCCCCTCCTTTAATCTCATTATACAGAACACTTGTTCTCATTTCTATTGATAAGCTGTTCGCTTATGTAAATTTCGATTATGATGGAAGAAATTCAACAGGAAAGGAAAGAAAACGATGACCTACGTTTTATTACTCATTTTAGCGGTCTTTTTATTCGGCGCGATGATTTTCGCCGCACTGGCATTACCCAACCTTCGAAACATTTTATTCAACCGCGGCAGTTTGTTCAATCAACAGAGCGAGACCGTTACTTGTCCGAATTGTAAAACATCCTTTAAACGCGCACCGGGAGACGCACAAACTTGTCCGAATTGTTATCACACGTTTTGAATCGTTGAGGGGTATTGCATATTCGACCGCTATTTTTCATATTCCTTGGTTTGAATAAGGGCAAATGAGTGAAAGAACAGAAAAGATGCTTTATCTGAGTAAAGTTCCTGATTCTTTCATCGTTGATCCCTTCACTCCATACGAAAGGAGTTGCATATGCTTCCTACACTCGACGAGCGCCTAATCGATCAAATTCGTTTAAAAAATCGACAAGCCCTAGAACACTTATATGCCCGTTATGAAAACTTACTCTATCGATACGCGCTTCATTTAAATAACCGCCCTGCAACTGCAGAAGCGGCTTTGACAGATTTATTTTGTCGTGTCTGGCAACAACGTCTCAAATTTGAACCTCATACAGAAACTGTTCGTGAAACCCTGATCCGTTCTTTAGAACACATCATTTATCAGATGAACGAAGAAACATCCGCCTCGAGCACTTCTAAAATACCTTCCGCATAAGGTTTTTTTGTCACCTTTGAATGTAACCGTTTCGCCTGTTCGGTCGCGTTGTTCACCAAGTATCCGTTCCCCACATGTGCCAACATGTTCAGGTCATTCCCGCTGTCTCCAAAAGCATATGTATCTTCTCGTACAAAAGAAGAAGTGGCACATACATATTCAATACTTGAGACTTTCCCGGCATGGATCGGGTAAAAATCGATATCAAATGCATCAGCCGGATCACCTGCGTTCGGATTACATTGACTGATATTGACTGCGATGCCAGCTGAATCTGTCAGCATCCGAAGCGTTTCTCTCCATGACCCAACTTGGTCGCGGGCATAGTAACTTCGAATCCAAGGACTCATCCCATTCCCAGGCTGTTCATCTAATTGAATACGCATCTGTCCTGTCTGTGACACGATGCGTTCCACACGTGATACAAAATCGCTCGGAAATAGGTCTTGATAGACCTTGTCCTCAACGAACGTTCCGTCCGTCTCGATTCGATATAATTCTGTGCCGAGACTCGAGGCAATGCGGTGTGGCCAAAAGCGAAGATTCGCCCGTTTTACTTTTTCGTGTAACGACGCCAGCGAGCTACCCGTCACCCACATCGTCGATACGTTTGAAGAATGTCGTTCCAAAAAATCTTCGAGCCGACGGACGGAGGCTAGTTGGGCATTGGAACACGCATGTGGAAAGTAGGTCTCATCAAAGTCGAAACAAACGAGTGTACGCCCTTCGTGTGTAAATCGTCTCATTCTATCGTCTCCTTATCGTTTTCTCTTTCTCCTATAGTACAATGAAACAAAGGAGGCATCTTATGATTCAACGTATCGCTCAAACCTATTGCCAAATGAGTAGCTTGATCACAGGATTTTTCATTGTATTTGCTTTTCTTTTTGGCATCCGCTCGTATTTCTTTTGGGCGACGGTAAGCTCTTCCTTAATCGCGATCGGATTGATGCTCGTAACAGCGATCGGGTTAAGTGTGATCACCTATACGCTTTCAGAGAAATTACGATTGTTCATTTATACGAAACTTCCAATCCCATCATCTACATGTTCAATAAATAGTCACACAAAATAGTCATCCATTTTTCTGTTTTGTACGTTAGATCAATACAAGGGACATCCCTTCTGCGCAAAGGAGTATGTTATGACTGATTTAGAGTTGTATGAGCGTGTCAGGCAAAAAGACAAAGAAGCGCTCGAAATATTGTATGATCGGTATGAACGAATTTTATATGCTTTTGTTTTACAGTTGACAAAAGATCGCGACTTAGCCGAAGAAGCCATGCAAGAAGTATTTATCAAGTTGTGGCGCGGCGGTGGCGTCTATGATGATTCGAAAGGCAAGTTCAGGTCTTGGCTCTTTACGATGAGCCGTCACGTGGCCATCGACTTGATTCGAAAACGTAAACCTGATTTACAACTAGACGAATCTTATGCCGAAGCCATCCCTTCTGAGTCACCATCTGTTGAAAAAGAAGTGGAGTGGCAAGAAGAACGCGCTCAAATCGAGACGGCCATGGCGACACTGCCGGCCGAACAACAGCAAGTCGTCCGACTCATGTACTTCCAAGGGTTAAGTCAGCAAAAGATTGCTGATGCATGTGGCATCCCGCTTGGTACAGTGAAAGGAAGGATTCGACTAGCGCTGAAGCAACTGAGGAAACAGTTATCCCATGAATTCATCGGAAAGGAGGTAGAACAATGAACGCATGCGACCAATTGATTGACTATTTCAACCAACATCTATCGGAAGATGAGCGAGAGAAATTCGAACAACACTTAGCATCGTGTAAAGATTGTCAAGAAGAGCTCGAGCAACTCGAAGCACTTGTCGGTGGCGTCGCGTTCTTGTCTACTCCGATTGAACCACCCCGAGGCATGAAAGCACGTGTCCTCGATCGTGTATTCGAAGAAGAAGACAATGAACCTGTCCCATCGCCCGTGACATCTGAATCTATTCCACCTGTCACACCTTTCAAACAGAAACGAGAACGGAAAGTTCCTGTCTGGGGAATGGTTACGCTCGCGGCGGCGCTCCTGCTCTCTTTAATTGGAAACGGGTATCTGCTCACCAATCAACCCGACTCACCTGGCATCGCATTGACCGAGACGATTCCACTTGAAGGTGAATCGGAAGGGACCGCTTATCTTGCAGAGCAAGACGGTACGACTCAATTGATTGTCCAAACGAACGGCTTAGCTTCACTCGACGACAATGAAGTGTACCAAGTCTGGCTTTTAAAAGATAACGCTCCGATCCCAACCGGTGCCTTTGTCACAGACGACAAAGGTAACGGGACGGTCATCTATACGCTCGACTCAGATGAAGTCGACGTCGACTGGGATACGGTCGCCGTCACGAAAGAACCAAACCGTGGAAACGAGACACCACAAGGTGAAATGGTCTTAAGCGCAAGTTTATAATTCCCTAACCGGACGCATCTGCCGTCCGGTTTTTTTGTTATGATGGACCAAAGGAGTGAATGGGATGCAAAAACCTAAAATCGGGATCGTCGGACTCGGAAACATCGCCCAAAAAGCGTATTTACCAATTCTCGCGAACCACCCTCTCATTGACATTGCCGGTGCATTTTCACCGAACACATCGAAGCGAGAAAAGATTTGTCGAACGTATCGAATGACCTCGTTTGATACGTTGGAGGACCTCGCCTCATCAGTCGATGCGGCATTCGTACATAGTTCAACTGAAACCCATTATGACGTCGTCTCGTATTTACTAGAACGCGGGGTCGACGTTTACGTGGATAAACCGCTCGCCGCAACATTGGATGAGGCGGAACAACTCGTCGAACTAGCCGAGCGACTCGGCCGCAAATTGATGATCGGGTTCAATCGACGCTTTGCCCCGATGTATAGACGTCTCCAACAAGAATCGCCCTCACATATGATTGATGTGGTGAAACACCGGGAGAACGATGTCGGTCCTCAGGATGCGATGTTCACCCTACTCGACGATTATTTGCATGTCGTTGATACGTTACGCTTCCTCGCTGGAAACGAGCTTCGACTCGTCTCGGGTCAACTCGAGGTCAATGCCAGACAGGAACTTCGCTTCGCCCGTCATGTGTGGCAAGACGAGCATGGGATGCATACGACATCGATGCATCGCTCGTCCGGAGCGAACCATGAGCACGTTTCCGTCGTTCGTGACGGAGAGCGACTATCCGTCGAGGAGATGGTCACGCTACATTCTTTTAAAGATGGACGACATGAAATAGAAACGTTCGGATCGTGGGACCCGACACTCACCCAACGTGGTTTCCAAGGAGCGATCGACCACTTCATTTCAGCGCTCATCGATAATACACCCATTCAAACAGACGGTCGCGTTGCGCTAGAGACGCAGCGGCTTGTTGCGAATTTATTCTCTTAACAAGGAGGAAAATCTATGGTTTTTATTATGGTTATGGTCATCGTTGTTGCAGCAATTGGTTCAGATACAATCATCAAGATGAAAAAAGCCAGTATCGAAGAACGTCGCCTAAAAATTGAAGAAGAGAAGCTTGCCATCCAACGTCTTCAACTCGAAATGAAACGCGAACAAGACAAGCTCGAGCATCATGGATTTTAATAAAAACGGTCGCCCTCTAAACATGAGGGCGACCGTTTTGTCGTCAAAGATTTCGTTCTGAAATGGGCAGTTGTTGTCGCCGTTCCGCGAGCGTCGACCACGTCACGGCCGTCATGATACAACCGGCACCGATAAAGAAATTCAGATGAAGCGTCTCATTCAAGATGAGCCATCCGAGCGTCCCTCCAACCAAAGGCTGGAAGAAGAAAAAGAGTGACCCGACACTCGCATCCATCAACTCAAGCCCTTTGTTCCAAAAGAAGAACGCCCCTGCCGTCGACACGACACCGATATATAGGACACTGAGCCAAAGGACACCATTCAATTCTGGAAAGCCGTTTTGCATGACCTCTATACTCATCAAAGGGGTCATCAGCAACCAGGCGACTCCAATCGCAAACGTCGTCAGTGTCAACGTCGATAAGGTCTGTGTTCCGATTTTCACGTAAATGGACATGAGCGCCCACGTCACGGCGGCTAATACGAGTATAAAACTGCCTACGCGATACGTCCCTTCCCCTTCCCAACCGACCACAATGAGAACACCCACCGTCGCCAGTCCGAGCGCCCCTACTTTGACAGGGGTCAATCGCTCCTTCAATAGGATTCGAGCGAATAAGACCATGAACGCTGGCGTCGCTGCGGTCACGAGGGATCCGGTATGCGCATCCGATAGCTTCGTTCCGATAAATTGAAACGAAATCGAAGCGACGTACCCGATGACACCGACGAGTCCAATCCATTTCCAATCTGTCCGTCGAATCCGCTCCCGTTCAAACCGAAGCCAGACAACAAATAGGACCATAAATGCAACAGCATATCGTAGCCAGACAAACGTGAACGGTTCAATATAAGCGAGCGCATACTTACTGACCACATACATCCCGCCCCATATACTCGCCGCAAGTGTCAAACTGAGTGCTCCTAGCCATTCTTTCCTCATGCTCTCGCCTCCTCAATGGCGACTATATACGACGTCCTTGTGTCCATTTCCTTTATTTTCATTGTCAGTCTCAAGAAAAACGCTTACAATCAAGACATAGATGAATGAAAGGAGGGAGAAAGGTGAAATTTGTCGGACGTACGCATTGGACAACTGAACATTTGTACATTTTGCGTGCGATTTTTCACGATGTCGCTTAATCAAGGGACCCGTCTGTCCTTTTTTAGACATTGCTGAATATACGACAAAGCGCCTCTCTCTCTAAACCGAGCGCTTCTTTGCGCTCGTTTTTTTTGATAGGCCCTGATCTCAGGAGGAACCTATTATGTTAATCGATTTACAACACATTCAAAAACAATACGGTGGTCACGCCGTTCTCACAGATGCGAATTTAATGATCAATGAACGCGAACGAGTCGGACTCGTCGGTCGGAACGGCAGCGGTAAAACGACACTGTTACGCATAATTGTCGGCTCTGAAGAGCATGACGCCGGAACGATTTATCGTCGGCAACGACTTTCCATCGGCTATTTGGTTCAGCTTCCCGACTATCCTGGACACAGTGGACGCGACGTCCTTCAGACCGCCTTCGAGGAAGTCCTTCGCCTTCGCGAGAAGATGTCTCGCCTCGAGGAAGAGATGGCGACGACCGAACAGCTCGAACGTCTTCTCGAAACATACGGAACGATCCAAGCGCAATTCGAACATGCGGGCGGCTACGTCTACGAGTCAAAAATCAGTGCGATGATTGACGGGTTGAAGCTGACCTCATTCGTGGACCAACCGTTCGATACGTTGAGCGGCGGGGAACGTACGAAAATCGGTCTCGCCTTGGCGCTTCTTCAGGAACCCGAGCTACTCATTTTGGATGAACCGACGAACCATCTGGATTTAGAAGCGATGACGTGGCTCGAATCCTATTTACAGGATTACGATTCAGCGCTCCTCATCGTCTCCCACGACCGTGTCTTCTTGGATGCCGTCGCCACGCGAATCGTCGAGTGTGAAGACGGCGAATTGACGAGTTATCCTGGAAACTATACCGATTTCGTCGCCCAAAAAGAAAAACAATTGCTCGATCAGTTCCATGCCTATACCGAGCAGCAAAAGAAGATTAAAAAGATGAAAGAAACGATTCGGCAGTTACGGCAATGGGCCAACGAAGGCCATCCACCGAATGAAAAGTTCTATCGTCGCGCCAAATCGATGGAAAAGGCTCTCGAACGAATCGAGCGGATCAAGAAACCACAACTCGAAGCCGACCAACCGAACATCCACTTCACAACGAACGGACGAACGGGACGTGACGTCTTCGAAGTAAGTGACGTGACACTCGCCTATGATCGTCCTCTATTTGAAGACGTGCATTTTTACACGGGACATGGAGAACGCGTCGCCATCGTCGGACCGAACGGGAGCGGGAAGTCTTCGCTGTTGAAGATGTTGCTCGGTCAAGTCGTGCCGCAAGCCGGAACCGTAAGGCGAGCTGATCAAGCCAAAATCGGTTATTTGTCGCAACACATCACGTTTGATGAGTCGCATCGGTTGATTGAAGCGTTCCGAGACCGAATCGCGGTCGATGAAGGAAAAGCGAGACATCTCCTTGCTCAGTTTTTGTTCTACGGACCGAGCGTGTTCAAACCTGTCTCAAATTTAAGCGGCGGTGAGAAGATGCGCCTCATGCTTGCAATCCTCGTCCATGAAGAAATCAATGTCCTCGTCTTAGACGAGCCGACGAACCACCTTGATATCGAATCGAGAGAGGCACTTGAAGAAGCGCTCGAACGTTTCCCTGGAACGGTCGTTACCGTCTCCCATGACCGCTACTTCTTGAATAAATTGTTCCCCATCACGTATTGGCTCGACGGGACGATGACGCGGTTTGAAGGTAATGTCGCTTATGCCCTCGACAAACGTGGACAGGAATCGAAAGAGGAACCTAAAACAGAACACGTTAAGCCATCGAAATCGGTGAAGCAGACGAAATCTACTCCATCCACGATTGATGAGGAAGCCCATCTGACTCAATTAGAGGCAGAACATCAGGAACTACTCCAACGGATGAATGAAGTGGATGACCTCGATGAATTGATGGCACTACAACGACAAGTCGATGCGCTGCAAATCGAAATCGATGACGTGATGACACGTTTACTCGAATTGTTTTGAACTACCCCCACCTACGCTTAGAGGTGGGGGATTCCTGAGTTATCCGACCTGACAGTCGGAACCTGATCAGGCTAGCCCCGTTGTCCCGACGGTTGAAAAAGCTAAAATACGTTCAGCTTCTTGTTTGAGGTTCAGTCCTGCGTTCACATCACGGTCGTGGTGGACCCCGCAAGCCGGGCATGTCCATTCACGCAATGCGAGATGTTTCACGTCTTGGTGTCGATGGCCGCAACTCGAACACAATTGGCTCGAGGCGAAGGTCTTCCCGACCTTCACGACGGTCTTCCCGTACCAACCGGCCTTGTACTTGAGCATGCGATGGAACTCCGACCAGCTCACTTCGGAGATCGACTTGCTCAATTTGCGGTTCTGCTGCATGTTCTTCACCTGCAGGGTCTCGATGCCGATGACGTCGTGGTTTTTGACGATTTCGGTCGACACCTTGTGCAGGAAATCAGTGCGTCTGTTGGCGATCTTCTCGTGGATGCGGGCGACCTTCTGCTTCTGCTTCTGGTAGTTTTTCGCCTCGGAGAGTCTCACCTTCTTGTTCAGGGCGATGCGCTGACGACGGGACAACTTGCGTTGCTCGCGGGCCAGTTTCTTCTCGAGCGTATGGAAATAACGGTCGTTTTGGTATACGGTTCCGTTTGATAGGATGGCGAAGTTCTTCAGCCCGACGTCGACGCCGACCGATGAACCGGTTTTCGGCATCTCACTGATCTCATGCTCTACGAGAAGGGAGACGAAGTATTTGCCCGAAGCCGTGCGTCGGATCGTGGCGTTCAGGATGCGACCCTCGACCTGTCTCGAGTTGGCGAAACGTACCCACTTCAGCTTCGGGAGTTTGAGTGTGTTCCCGACGATCGAGACCTCGGGGAGCTGGGACTTGCCCTGGATGTTCGCCGTATAGGATTGGACGGGATTACGCTTCGACTTGAAACGGGGATGACTTCCATCTTTCTTGAAGAACTTCTTATACGCGTCGGCCAGGTGTTTGACACTGTTCTGGACGGCCGTGCTGTCCACTTCCGTCAACCAACCGAATTCCTGCTTGAGCATGGGAAGGTCTTTCGAGCAGGCATCATACGACAGTCCCTTGCCGGTCGCTTCATGGGCCGCGTCCCATTTCGACAGGAAATGGTTGAACACGAACCGGGAACAGCCGATCGTCTTGGCGATCAGGACCTCCTGTTCCTTCGTCGGATAGATCCGGAATTTATAGCCCTTGTGCTTCACCATGTGACGGTCACCACCTTTGAAGATATTTTACCCGAAGAAAAGGCTGGCGATTCATCTCCCACTTTCACGTAAGCCCTGTCCTTAACGTTTAGAAGTGGGAGTATTCTCGCTTAATTTTGATCAAGAGCAGCGGCACCCATCAAGGGCGCCGCTTCTTTTGCTCGAGTCGAGTCTGTATGAGATAGCCGATTACCGCGATGGCCATCAACCCAATCGGGAGTATACGGTAAAGACCTTCCGTCGTTCCCGTGGTCAAAAGAATCATTCCACTCAGGAACGTCCCCAACCAATATAGCTTTGGCATATGATCCCTCCATCGGTTGCATTCACCCAATAGGATACCACAAGAAAAGCGCCCTCACTCGGCGCTTTTCTTGATTCTCTAGTCCCCGGACTTTCATCCAATCAAGCCCCGCTCGATTGACCGTCCCATCTATGATTTGGTTCGACTAGAGATGTCCAAGCCAGCGTGACGCATCATTCGAATCGGTTCATTGTCGATTGGCTCACTAGTCGTCTTCCATTAAACGAAATGAAATCGAACAGGTGACTCGTAGACATTTGGATTGAATGGGCACAACAAGACTTGGCACCTATACTGTCCACTTCTTGCGCGGATCATGTGGAATTCCTTATACAAACAGTCTGTCTGGTATGCTTGCTCGTATGACAAGCAGAGGCCGACGCATCATCGTTTGGAATACACGATTCACGCTCATATGGACTTTTCCCATCCCTTCCATCCATAAGCGACAGGTGACGAAAGTGCCTCCCCGTTCCCCGACTCATTTTAGAAAGTGAATGGTTACATGTATACAATATCCGTTTTAAGTGAGATTCAATCCTCGTTCACGATTTCTCCATAATCCTAATTATACATAGTGCGTCAGCGCATAAGCGACTCCGTCCTCTTCCACATTTTTTGTAATATGCGTGCTCAAATCTTTTAGCGGATCCACAGCATTTCCCATCGCAATCCTTGTCTCTGCCACTTCAAACATCGACACGTCATTCAAATTGTCTCCGATGGCAACGACATCACCCATTGGAATCTGATAATGCTCCGCTAGTTGTTTTAGCGCCGCTCCTTTACTCGCATGAGGATGTCCAATCTCAATCTTCGTCCAACCCGCCGTCGTAATCAAAATGTCGTTCCGTGGTTCATAAACTTTGCGCAAGCGGTGTAGCTTTCGGCGATCGAACGAATAGACAAATACTTTGTACACTTCATCTCGTGCAAAGTCGATGTCTTCCATCGAGTCCATATATGTCAGACCAAACTGTTCATTTTGAATTTCAATCTCACGTTCCGCCCACTCGCGGGTGAACGATTGATCATGTGGCAGCACCTCATCGAGTTCCCGTTTTAATAAATCACTCCCCGAACGGAGCACTTTTACTCCCACGTTCGTATAAAATTCGACGTACGCATCATCTGCTTTCGCGATTTCCCATAGCTCGTCTACAACCGTTTGATCCATCGCATGATAGTAAATTCGCTCGTTCTCATAAAACCCAATCGCTCCGTTACCTGACAAAATCGGACAGACGAGGTCACTCCGCTTCAATAGCTCTTCGATATCATGAATCGAACGTCCTGAACAAATGGCGACGATGTCACCATTTTCTTGTCGACGACGAATCGCTTCCTGGTTTGCCTCTGTAATCACACCCGTGCGCGATAACAGCGTCCCGTCTAAATCAATCGCAATCAATTTCATAGTATTCCCTCCTCTTTGGTTCTTTTCCCGATTCACCTATTCACAACACGATAAAACGCACCTCCTGTTTGCAACGTGAAGATTAGGGAATCGTTTATTAGTCCTACATAATATTTTTTTGAAAGGAGACATCTATGAAGGATTCTACACAAAAGCCACGTTTGAATCGCGTCTTTTACATTTCAGCAAGTTTGATCGCCTTACTCGTTCTATTTGGAGCCATCGCTCCAACCTCGTTTGCTACAATCGCAGGATTTATTTTTAACTTTACGACTCGCTCGTTTGGTTGGTTTTATTTACTGTCCGTCTTCTTGTTTGTGCTCTTTTTAATATTTTTAGCGTTTAGTAAATACGGAAAAATCCGTCTCGGGAAAGATGACGATCGTCCTCAATATCCGTTCTTCACTTGGATCGGTATGTTATTCTCCGCTGGATTCGGTGTCGGACTCGTCTTTTGGGGTGTTGCCGAGCCGATGAGCCATTTCTTCACGCCACCGTACGCGGATACGGAGGCACTGACGGTTGAGGGAGCACGTCTTGCGATGGCCTATTCGTTCTTCCATTGGGGTGTCAGTCAGTGGTCTGTTTTTGCGATTGTCGGACTGATCATCGCCTACTTCCAGTTCCGTCGTAATGCGGACGGACTCATCTCGACTAGCCTTTCACCGCTTATAAAAGAGCGACCGTACAAACAACCGTTGAACCAGACGATTGATATTTTAGCGGTCATCGCCACTGTCATGGGTGTCGCGACGTCACTTGGTTTAGGCGTTCTACAAATCAATGGCGGACTGAACAGCGTATTCGGGCTCCCGAACACCGCTTGGATGCAAGTCGCCATCATCGTCGTCTTGACTGCCCTCTTTTTAACATCGACGACGACAGGGCTCGATCGCGGCATCAAGTGGTTGAGTAACATTAATTTAGGGACCGCACTCGTGTTGATGGTGTTTGTCTTCTTTGCCGGTCCAACCATCTTCATCCTAGAGACTCTTACCCTTGGCTTAGGTGACTACTTACAGAATTTCATTCGCTATAGTCTTCGTCTACAACCGTATCAGCAAGGGACGTGGGTCCGAGACTGGACAATCTTTTACTGGGCGTGGGCCATTGCTTGGTCACCGTTTGTTGGAGCGTTCGTCGCGCGTGTCTCACGAGGACGCACCATTCGCGAGTTCATCGTCGGTGTCCTCATCGTTCCTCCGTTCATCGCACTCTTATGGATTGCCGTGTTTGGCGGCACTGCCCTCCATTTAGACTTATTCGAAGGGACTTCTATCGCCGAAGCCGTCAATGCGGACGTGACGAGCGCGTTGTTTGTGACGTTTGCCGAGCTTCCGTTCAGTTTCATTCTCTCAGTGTTGTCGATTCTCTTGATTTTGACGTTCTTGATCACATCGGCCGATTCCGCTACTTATATCATCAGTAGTATGACGACAAACGGAAGCTTGAATCCTCCCCTCCCCGTTCGCATCGCCTGGGGTGTTTTGTTAGGAGGAATCGCCGCCGTTCTATTGATTGCGAGCGGCTTAGAAGGACTTCAAACCGCATCGTTGATTTCCGCCTTGCCGTTTACCATCATCCTTTTGTTGATGGTCTTCACACTATTCAAGCTACTCCGACAAGAGAATGTACGAAAAATAAAATAAGCTACACTTCTAAACGCTCAAGATCACGCTTGAGCGTTTTTTAGTTTGTCTCACCGACACTTCGTTGTTTGTTGACTTCCTCATGACCGATTGCTACGATTTTGACAACGTACACAGCATGAAGGGGGAAATGGGGATATGAACGATTTCACACGTGCCTACGCACAACAACTAGACAAACAAGACCCGCTCGCATCGTATCGGGAAGAATTTTACTTACCGGAAGACGGGATTTATATGGATGGGAATTCACTCGGTCTCTTATCGAAACGAGCCGAGCGCACGCTCCTTGAATCACTTGCGGACTGGAAAGAACTCGGGATTGATGGCTGGATGTCGGGACGTCATCCTTGGTTCAACCTGTCCGAAGAGTTGGCCGCACTGAACGCGCCGCTCATCGGTGGAAAGCCGGAAGAAGTGATGGTCACTGGTTCGACGACCGTGAACTTGCATCAACTTGTCGCTTCGTTCTTTAAACCAGAAGGCAAACGCACGAAAATTTTGGCAGACGCCCTCACATTCCCGTCTGACATTTACGCTTTGAAGAGTCAGCTCGAACTGCGCGGACTCGACCCTTCGGAGCACCTCGTTCAAGTCGACAGTCCGGATGGGCGTTTCTTAGTAGAAGACGACTTGATTGCCGCGATGACCGACGAGATCGCCCTCATCGTATTGCCGACCGTCCTCTATCGGAGCGGTCAGATTTTAGACATGCCGCGTCTGGCGAAAGCGGCGCACGAACGTGGCATTTTAATCGGATTTGATGCTTGTCATTCCGTCGGTGCCATCCCTCACGACTTCCACGACTGGGGTGTCGACTTCGCTTACTGGTGCAACTATAAACATTTGAACGGTGGTCCGGGAACGGTTGGTGGCTTATTCGTACATGAACGCCACTTCGGCACGACACCAGGACTCGCTGGATGGTTCGGTTCTCGCAAAGACAAACAGTTCGATATGGACCATACGATGACACCGGCTGAACATGCCGGCGCATTCCAAATCGGGACGCCACACGTCATGAGCCTCGCTCCGCAACTCGGTGCCCTCGAGATGTTTAACGAGGTCGGGATGGAAGCGATTCGTCAAAAATCACTCGCCCTCACGACATATATGATGGAGTTGATTGAAGACATGCTTGCACCACACGGGTTCTTCATCGGAAGCCCGACAGACACACGTCAACGCGGTGCCCACTTGAGCCTCGAGCACCCTGAGGCGGCACGCATCTGTAAAGCATTGAAAAAACATCACATCATCCCTGACTTCCGGGCACCGAACATCATCCGTCTCGCACCGGTCGCATTGTATAACACGTTCACCGATGTGTATGACGTGATTGTGACGTTGAAGAAAATCATGGATGACAAAGAATATGAGGCGTTCGAGAACGTCCGCGAAGTGGTCGCATAAGGGGGAACTGTGATGAGTGAACGTATGGAACATAAAGTGGAAAAAACGATTCAAACCGACTTCTCTAAAGATATGTCGTACGGGGACTATCTCCAGCTCGACCCGATTTTATCGAGCCAGCATCGCCTTTCCGACCATCACGATGAGATGCTCTTTATCATCATCCATCAGACGAGCGAGTTATGGATGAAGCTCATCTTGCATGAATTGACGGCAGCTACGACGGCCATCACGAACGGGGAGCTCGAGCGCTCATTTAAGATGCTCGCTCGCGTTTCGAAGATTCAGCAACAACTCATCCAGTCATGGGGCGTCCTCGCGACATTGACACCGGCCGAGTATTTAGAGTTCCGAGACCAACTCGGCTCTTCATCTGGTTTTCAGTCTTACCAAAACCGACAGATTGAATTCGCGCTCGGCTTCAAAAACGCACGGACGCTCAGCGTCTATGCGCATGATGAAAAACTATATCCACTGCTCGAAGGGTCGCTTCAAGCACCTAGCATTTATGACGTGACCGTCCGTGAGATGCATCGCCGTGGTCTTCCGATTGATGCGAGCGTGCTCGAACGAGATGTCACGCAGGACTGGGAATGGAACGAGAGTGTCGAGAAGGCATGGGTCGAGGTCTATCGCGACGTCGACACGTATTGGGATTTGTATGAGCTCGGTGAAAAGCTACTCGATATCGGAAGCCAGCAACAGATGTGGCGCTTCAACCATATGAGTACCGTAGAACGCATCATCGGACAGAAGATGGGAACAGGCGGCTCGTCCGGTGTGAACTACTTGCGCCGCGTGCTCGATCATCGTTTCTTCCCAGAGCTTTGGACGGTCCGAACATCATTATAAGAGGAGCTGAACGAAATGACATGGATTGATGTATCCCAACCGCTTCATGCCGATGTGACGACATGGCCGGGAGACACGAAGTTTTCGTACGAGATCGCTTGGCCGATGGCACAGAGCGGTTCAGTGAATGTCGGGAAAGTAACGATGAGTTTACATGTCGGGACGCATATCGATGCCCCATTTCACTTTGACGACCACGGGAAGCGTGTCATCGACCTCGACCCTTCCCTCTATATCGGTCCAGCCCGTGTCATTCATATGCCACATAAGTCAAAAATTGAAGCGTCTGACTTGGACGGTCATGACTTGACCGGGGTCGAACGCCTCATTTTGAAGACGGATGGTTGGCCTGATAAGAGCATCTTCCCAGAGACAATTCCTGAACTGACACCGTCTCTTGCCGATCGTCTCGGAGAACTCGGAATCTTTTTAATCGGGCTCGATTTACCATCCGTTGATGCGATTGACAGTAAAGAGATGGGTGCCCATCATGCGTTAGCACGAAATGGTGTCCATATATTAGAAGGGCTCGTCCTAGACGACATCTTGCCGGGAGATTATGACTTGAACGCCGTCCCGCTCCCGATTGTCGAAGGTGACGGAAGCCCCGTTCGTGCACTGCTTCGCCCCATGTCTTAATGAGATAGCCGGAATCGGCTGTCTCTTTTTTGATTAGACAGGGATAGTCCAACGTTTGGCGAAATAGATGACATACGTGATGAAAGGAGGCAGATCGGATTTGCAACGCATCTTATCTACACTACGAAACGGTCTGCATACGTACCGTTACGACCTCATCGCCTTGACGATTATGCTGGCATGCATCCTCGTCTATGCGTACCCACTCTTTTCGTCGGGGATGGTCGTCTTTAGTGATATCGCTTTCGGTCTATCGTCCGACCGTTATATCGAAGAGATTTTCGGTGCCTGGAATGAACGATGGAGCACGACGACATTGTTGAATGTGCCTCGACTCGTCTTCATCGCACCACTGTATGGATTAAGTTTATTGTTCGGTGCATCTGGACCATTCTTAATCAAATCATTCATCTTGACGTTGCTCATCGTCTCGGCACTCAGCATGTATGCGCTCGTCAAACGACTTCATTCGATTTATATCACGAAACACTTTCAGTTGATGACACTCATGACATTCACGCTTGCCGGGCTCTTTTATGCGTTGAACCCGTGGATCATCACACGCATTCAACATATTTATCTCCTGTGCGGCTATGCGTTGTTCCCGTTCGCACTTCTACTCTTCTTTAACTTGTTCGACCCGAAATTCCGACGTCAGCTGGATCCAGACTTTTCGTTTAACAAACGACTCTCACCGAGAATTTGGATCGATGCCATCGGGTTGTCCGTTGTGTTCATGTTCATGTCTGCCGGAATCCATTACTTTTTCTTCTCGGCCATTTATATGGGCATCATGCTCGGTCTGATTGTACTCAAAACGCTTTGGACCGAACGGAAGACGCTATTGTTCAAATCGTTTCTCTTTTACTACGTCCGGCTCATCACAGCGGTCGGGTTCGTGTTCATCTTATTCAACGGCTACTGGTTCTTCATGTATGTCGGTTCCATCCTGTTCGGGGCCCAAGCGTCCCAACATAATATTAACGTCACGGAGACGTTGATGCTGTTCAGTCGAAACTCGTCGATTGAGAATGTGCTCTATACCATCAGTTATTGGTGGCCGATGTTCGACTTGCACACACTTCCGCTGACGTTTTGGGTGGCAGGAGGCGTCTTACTCTTCTTCATCGGAATCGGCTTTCTCGGAAGCTATAAACGACCGATTCACCTGTTCTTCGGCTTACTCGGCATCGGTTTGATCATTTTTGCGACTGGAACGTATGAATGGGTCGCGACGGCGTTCGTTGCGCTCGTCACGTACACACCGTTGATCGGTCCGATGTTCCGCGACCCGAACAAGCTCGTCGGTCTATTGATTGTCAGTTACAGTTTATTGCTTGCGCTTGGAATCGGAATCGTCGACGCCAGACAGTCCAAATCGATTCCCCGACCGCTCTATCGCGGCATAATCTTCATCGGTAGTTTTGTCGCATTGACCCTCTTTGTTGATCCGTATCGTACCGTCTATATGGAAGGTTTTTATAAACCGGTCGACGTTCCTGAAGAATACGCGACCGTACAACAAGAAATCGATGGGAAGTGGCTACAGTTCCCCGTTGCCGATGAGATGACCCAGCCCATCACCGGGGTGGCGACACCGAGATGGAACGAAAATCCCGCACTCGGCGAGACGGTCAAACCGACCGGGGACTTCCATGTGTACAGTTCGCTTGAAAATACGGTGTTCCATCATGAAGGGTCGACACCTGCGATTCGTTATCTGTTTTCACTCTTACAATACTTGTTCGATACAGGACGTTCAGACGAGGCAAGTAACTTGATCAAAGTGTTCGGTGTCGACCAGTTCGCATATCGGGATGAATATTTAGGGATGGAAGAGCGGCAGCAGTTCAACTTAGAGGTCCTTGCCTCGCAACGTGATTTACTGCGAACTCAACAAGTCGGTCTGTTCACTTTGTTCGATGTCGTCGCCCCGCTCACCGATCGGACCGTCCCGCAGCTTATCGTGACGCCTTACGGAATCGATCGTTCCATCACATATGGAACGATTCCTGGATATGAGCAAGGGAAACAATCGATTTTATTCACGACACAGCGACATAGTGACGACTTTGATTGGATTCGTAAGGGTGATGCGATTGAGATGATCGAACAAAAAGACATGCTGCTCAGTCAGGTGCCCGATGACTATTATTGGAAGCCGTTTGAGGCAATCGATTCCGCCAACCCGTTCCTCACATGGGGCAAGACCCTTTTCGCAAACAGTGACTGGCGTTGGTATCAACAAACACAAGGGGTGAAAGATCCTGCGTTCGATCTTGATTTCGGCGACGGTGTCGGGCTTTCGTTCGCTTCTGCCCGAATCGATGCCCCCCCTTACGAGCTCGATGACTTGTCGACGAAACAAGTCGCTTCATTCAATTCGATGCTCGAAGATGAGACATTCTTTAAAGCGGATAACCCGGATATCGTCGAGCTGTCACCTAACCCGTTGTCTTCGACGAACGACTTACCCATTCTTCAAGCCGAAGTCGCCAAAGGAGATCCGAACTACATTTGGCAAGTCGCGAAGTCCGGCCCCTTACCAGCACTCCCGAATAACGCCTATCGGTTCGATATTGTCGCATCGGGTCGAGGGGTCGACCGCTTGCACGTGAAAGTCCGCTTCTTCGATGCATCCGGTGAAGAAATCGACCAGACTTACGTCGTCGCTCCGAGAGATTCCGGGAATTTAGACGGAATTCACCTTCGCGGAGAATACGTAACGCCACGGGCTGCCGAGACGATGCGCATCGACTTACTAAGTTATCAAAGACCAGAACGGAAGACGTACTGGTGGATTCACGATGTTCAAATCGAGAGTTTCGAGTCACACATGGTGCCGAACACGTTCTCCATCACGAAAGAGACACCGCCAGGCCGCTATATCGGGTTCGCGCGTGTCTTGATGAATCAGAGTGGCGGACAGCTTGACGTCACGATCAATGACGACGAGCAAATCGTCGAAACAACCCGACAAACGGGGGCACGGCTCGAGTGGGTGCCGCTCGGAATACAGGATGTCGATACGAATGAAACGACCATCACTGTCGAGAATACGGTCGGTTTCAATGCCATTCAAAACATCGTCTTCTTACCAGAGGAAGAATGGAAGGCGTTACAGCAATCACTCCAAAACGTATTAGAGCCTACGAACACGTTCATGGTTCTCGAAGGTGAACAAGATTTCGATTATAACGGGACGATCCAGTCTGAGCGCAACTACCCGTCTCTCAGTTTCGGGAAAGGCGTCTCACTCACATCCGGTACGTTGTCTCGTACAATCGATGTGGCAGAGCCTGGTGATTACCGTTTCCACCTCAACCTGACACCTCCTGTTTCAACAGATGGGACGATTCGCTTACGACTCTTACAAAACGAAGAAGTCGTTCAAGAAGAGACAATCAGCGTCACGGCGATGCAGCAACTGCCTGATGTGAAAACAGATATCGGTACACAGACGGTCACGTATGACTCCCTGCGTCGTAACTTCCCATACCAACTTCAGTCACTCGAAGATGTGCATCCGACATTAAAACGGTGGACGCCGAGCACATTCGAGATGGAGCCGGGATCATACACGCTCGAATTGACCGTAGACAGTAACGTGCCGTCACGAATCGAGTTGGAGGACTTACGAAAGTTCGACCCGAACGAGATTGTTGTGACCGAACCACTCGCGACACCTGAAGCTGCCGCGACGTGTGCGACCTGTGTATCCATTACAGACGATATGTTCGAGTCCACGGTGGAAGATGACACGTTTATCGCATCATACGAACCGACCTGTTCTTGTGACTGGTATATCTTCGCATCAGAACAAATCGAAGCACTTCCCGACCGAGAATATTTGGTCGCTTTTGACGCACGGAGCGAACAAATTCGAAATCGACATGTGAAGATGTACTATCTTGACGAGGAACGTCGCGTGATCGGGACCGACTTCATCAGTGAAGTGGAAGAGTATCGGAAGTCGACATGGAACCACTACGAACAGATTTTGATTCCACCGAAGGGAACCGACTCGATGCAACTTCATATTTGGGCGCGTGGAAATGTTGAAAATGCAGGACGACTGGAGATGAAGAACTTGAACGTCGTCCGCTACGACCACCTTCTCCTGACCGATCAAGTGACCGTCGAGGAAGTGACCGAACGTCCGCTACTCGCTACAACAGAAGCCGAACCTCTTGATGTGACGCGAAGTGTCATGAAGCGGACGGTCTCTCACGAAGATTCACTCGGCCGCTTCACGTTAAACGACTCCCCATCTCCATTGTTCGAGCTCTCGACCAGTGAAGGGGCACAGCGCGGTGAGGTCGCATTGAATGGGGTGACACAACTGTACATGTCTTCTGAACGTGACGTACAGGTGAATGCCGTCTTACGTCTCGTCTACTTTGCGGGCATGACCCTTCTGTTACTCGCCACACCTGTCTCGTTCTTCTTCTATTGGAACGCGCGACAGGAAGAGCCGCTCCTTCGCCGAATACGACAGCGATTTAAGAAAGGGTGACGGCTCATGCTTCGGAGTTTCCTGTTGACGGCTTTAATGAGTTGGACGGTGATTCTTAGTGCTTGTACGATGGGTGACGAAGACACTGTGATTGAAGACCGACAAGGCAACACCCTATGGATTGCGCCATCTCATCAAGACCCTGAGGAACAGTATGTGCTACGGGAGGTGACACTTACTTCGTCGACGATTGTCGACGGGAAACCCAACCACCTTGATACACTGAACGTCGGAGATGTTATCACGATTGAATATACAGAGACGGACTCTTCGATCGCTGAATCAATTACCCACGAATAAGCCCAAACAAAAGCCCACGTCCAATAAACGACGTGGGCTTTATGCGTGATGTACGTTTATCGTCTTGCCCGACTGACAGCTCGCTGTCGTCGTAAAAGAAGGACCATCGTCTTGAGGAACGCAATCGAGTCTTTCACGAGATCGACGTGAGACCCTTCCCGCTCGATACAAGTCACCGGCTGTTGATAGACGCGGAGACGTTCTTTTTTGGCGGCGTACATCATCTCTAAATCGATGGCGAATCCGCTCGTCGCGCTCAAATACGGAAGTAACCGTGGAATCGCCCGACGATTGATGATTTTAAGACCCGTCTGAGAATCCGACACACCTTCTGGTAAAAACGGTTTTGTGATGGTTCGTTTTGCGAAACTGACAAATTTTCGGACAAAGCTTCGGTCTTCAATCGTCAAATCTTTCGTCCCGATGACGATATCGTAATAATCATTTTCCGCAATACTCAGCAGTTGAGCGATGTCATCGACTTTGAACGAATTGTCCGCATCAACGAACACATAATATTCGCTCGAGATATGCGTCATCCCTTCGATAAAGAGACCCGCTTTTTTCGTATTCTGCTTTAACTCATACATCTTTAAATAATCAATTTTGAACAACGTGTCCGTCGCGTTCATGACGATATCCCGATACTCCTGTAACAAGTGTTTCGACTGATCGGAGGAGGCATCGTCCACAAAGTAGATGGATCCGTGCAAATAGTTCCGTTCAATCATTTTGGTAAGGGATGTCAAAAAAGCATGAATGTGTGAAAACCGTTTCTCTTCATTGAAAATTGGTAATATAAAGGCTACAGTCCCTTTTTTCACAGCATATTCTGGATGAATGATATTTTGAATTTCAGCTAACAGTTCATCTGTGTATTCTTCTCTATAATAAAATATTCTAAATATCCCATTCCCTAACAATTGTTTGAAGGGGAAGTTTCCTTTATGTCGAATAACGTCATCAACCCACAGAATCGACGACTGGGGATGATACGTTCGTAGTGCTGCCGCTACTTTCAATCCTGTGTCATAGTCAACATAATCAATCACGTACACTTTAATTTGCTCTTTCATGGCACGAATGTCTGGTGAAATTTTCGTTTCAGATGATGTACCTGATTCAGAAATAATAAGTTCGTAGTGCGGAATAGACGAAGCATACGGAATATTTCGTTGTTGATCTGTAAAAATCACTACTTTACCTTTATCCATCACATTGTCCTCCTTTTAAGATTGACGAATTGAAAGAGGTGATTGTATGAAAGCTGTCATGAGTCGTTATTCGATTTTACTCATCTTCCCTGTTCTTGATGCGTTACTAAATATCATCAATTACTCGTATCATTTCTTTTTAGCCCGCGGTTTGACGAGTCAAGATTATGGTCTCTTAAACGCTTATCTCGCCCTTCTCGGACTGTTACTTATTATCGGGAGTGCCGTCCAATGGATTGTCACCCGAAACCTAGGACAACAAATTGCGACCGATTACCGGTATATCGAACGAATTATCTTACTCGTCGCAATGGGTTTATCCAGTGTACTCTTTATACTTATCCCATATATTCTTCCTTTATCTAGGATTAACCTCTTTTTACTTGCAGTTACAGTATTTTTCCATATCCTCGTGTCATTCCGGCGTGGGGTCTTGCAGGCAAATGAACGATTTTATGCCCTCACCCTTTCTTATTACGTCGAAGCGATTGTGAAAGTGGGCGTCACGTGGGTTTTTCTCGAACAACTGGATATCACGCTCGCTTTGATTGGGATTTTGATCGGCATGATTCTCACATATGGACTCAGTATCTGGCAAACTCATTTCCCAGAAACGGCTGGAGACAAACAGTTCCATGGCTTGTTCCAACTCATCCATGTGCAGATTGTCATGACACTCTTCTTCTCGGTCGACAGCTTACTCGTCACCTTATTCTTTCCATCGTTAGTCGGAGATTATTCCGTCAGCCTACGCTTTAGTCAGCTCGTCTTGTTCGTCTGTCTGTCGATTTTCCAAGTCCTTTTGCCACGTCTGAGCCGTGCGGCCGAGACGGATTCATTCCTCTCGTTTGAGCGTACCGTGTTCCGATTATTATTGACTGCCCTTGGCATCATCACCGTTCTATATTTCTTGATCATCCCGTCGATTGTACCGATTTTCTTCGGTCAAGGATATGACGAGGCAGGCTATTTCGTGCGCTATATGATTTTCACCTATATCGGCATCATCATCGTGCAATACGAGGCGATGTTGCAATTCATCTTACGAAACAATCGGTACTTGCGTTGGTATTGGGCGCTACTCTTCGTCTTTCTCGTTGCCTTATTCCTATTCCGGCAATCGATGGAGATCTGGCTTTTGGCACAAGCGGTCGTCTTACTCGGAGGGTCTCTACTCCTTCGTTTCCGCTTCCATTCTGAGCGACGCCAACAATTAAAGGAGGAATCGTGATGAAACCCACTTTATTATGTCTCTCATGGCGAGACATCAAACATCCGAAAGCAGGAGGAGCCGAAGTATTCACGCATGAGATGCTAGCTTACGTGGCCCCTCGTTACAACATCATCCATCTGTCCCCTCATATCGAAGGACGTGAGGATGAGGAATGGATTGATGGCGTTCGCTATATTCGCTCCGGTACAGATATGACGAGCATCTTAGAGGCACGGCGCTACTACAAAGCAAACGAGGATGATATCGACCTCGTCCTCGACCAGATGAACACACACCATTACTTCACGCCGTTCTATGTGCCGGCACACAAACGTGTTCTCTTCATCCATCAATTGACGCGTGAGATTTGGCGAATCAACCTACCGCCTCCCGTGTCATGGGTCGGTGCATGGACGGAAACGAGTCGTCTGCGTCTCTATCGGCAAAACGATGTCTTGACCGTCAGTCAGTCGACGGCAGATGACCTCGTCGCCGTTGGGATTCCAGAGTCGCACATCACGATTTTGCCGGAAGGACTCAACTTCACACCGTGGCCAGAAGAAGAATGGTTTGAGAAAGAAGAGCATCCCACGTTCTTATACGTCGGGCGCATGTCCGCCTATAAAGGAATCAATGATGCCGTCAAGGCGTTTGTATCAATCAAGCGCGATTTCCCGACCGCACAACTGTGGATCATCGGGAAGAAGAACGAGGCGTACATTGCCGAACAACTGGATCCGATCACGCCTGAGGATGTACGGTCGGATATCCATTATTTTGGCTTTGTAAGCGAAGAAGAGAAACTCGAACGCATGAGTCGGGCGACAGCCCTCCTCTTTCCGTCCCGTCGTGAAGGATGGGGCTTGACCGTCAGCGAGGCCGCTGCTGTCGGGACACCGACCATCGTGTACGATGCGCCGGGACTTCGGGACGCGGTTCAATATGGAAAACTCGGTTACATGACGATGGCACAGACCGCAGAGGCGCTCGCGCTCGAGATGAGACGCTGTTTGAACGATCACGATCATTATGAGGTCGTGAGGCGTGATGCCCATGCATTTTCAAAAACACTGCAATGGAGTCGCACCGGCGCGGCATTTGAACAATGGTTGAATCAAAAGTTAGGAATCTTGATTCAGGAAGGGAGAACATCATGATTGGAATCGCAATGTCTACGTATTGTAACGAGGAAATCATTCGAGAAACGATTCAGTCCATCCAACAACAAACAGCCGAGTTTGTCTGTGTGATTGCAGATGACGGCTCGACCGATCGAACCGTCGAGGTCATGCGAGAGTTGACTATAGACGATGACCGCTTCATCATCCTATCGCTTCCTCATGGAGAGCGTGGAATCGCCCGTAAAGAGGCAATCGGTCGTCTTCGTGAACTCCACGTCGATGTCTTGTACGTCATCGACTCAGACATGGTGTTGACCCAAGGATTGTTGACGAGTTGCCTGCTTTACCTTAAGCATCACGAAGAGGTCGGAGCGCTCGTCATCCCAGAAGAGGCCTATAGCACATACACCAACTTTTTCTCCAAAGTGAAGGTGTTTGAACGGAATCTATTCCAAATCCCAGAAGAACGGATTGATGACCGCTCCATCGAGGCGGCACGGTTTTGGCGGATGGAAGCATATGAGGCATCAGGCGGCATTAATCCCGCTCAAATCAGTTTTGAAGAGACGCAACCGACCATTCGTTACATTCAACAAGGTGGAATCATCCGACGCGCCACGTTCACCGCTGTGAAACATAACGAGAAGGAAGTGACGCTCCAAAATCTACTCGAGAAGAAGCGCTATTACTTCCAAGTGATGCCACAAACGCTCGAGACAGAGGAAGGTGGGTTCCGGAAGGCACTCGCTCGCTGGTATTTCTTCAGACCGGTGCTCTATCATCCGTCCAACCTCAAAAAATATAGACGACACCCTGTATTAACATTAGGGGTCGCCTACATGTACCTTCGATTAACGATGATTGGGGTATCGCAACTCTTTACCCACAAGTTCGGGAAGAACGATCCCTTGACTGATACAAAATAAATTCTCCGTATTGCGTCGGGATGACGAACCGTTTCAGCTCGTTCGTCTCCCCGGATTCGAACGGAACGACAAGATTTTCCGAGCTGACTAAGTCTCCGCTCTCATAAAACAGACAGTATGCCTGTCCAAGATCGTCTAGAAACTCCGTCAACATATCTGCGACTCGATACTTATTCGTCTTCATGTTAACGGCTTGTTGACCGACATCCTTGATGACGCGGATCACATATTCATCGATTTTCATCGGTTTTGTCATGATGCGCTTGACGTTTCCATAGTTGACGGCCGCGATCAACGTATGGGTATGTGTGTAGTCCGTCAATACGATTTGATGAATGAGCGGGAACTTTTTCTTCACATACGATAATAATTCGACCCCATCCGTATGGGGAAGTCTTAATTCGGTGATGACGACGTCGATGTCGCTCGACTCTAAAATCTCAATCGCTTCCGTCGCTTCCGTCGCTTCAAAAATGAGTTCTCCTTCTTTCATCAACAGACGAGCCAACGTCTTTCGCGTATGCTCGTGCGGTTCGACGAGTAAGTAATTTGCCATGTTGTGTACCTCCGAAATTTTAATCGAGAAAGGGTGTCACGAAATGAAACTACTCTTACTATCAGGTGGATCTGGAAAGCGTCTATGGCCACTTTCAAACGATATCAACTCGAAACAGTTCATTCGATTACTTGATGACGGTCAAGGTGCCAAACAATCGATGATCGAACGGGTCTTCTCCCAACTAAGTGACATGCAATTAGATCGGGATGCCTTTATTTTAACAAACGCGCATCAACGCGATGCCATCGTTTACCAAATCGGGACCGACGCCAATATCATCACCGAACCGAGTCGTCGAGATACGTTCCCTGCTATCGTGCTCGGCGCTAGTTATTTGAACGAACAACGTGTCGACCCGGATGAAACGGTACTCGTGATGCCGGTCGATGCTTATGTCGACCTTCGTTTCTTTGAATACTTCCCTCAAGTAGATGAAGCGGTACAAGCGAGTGACGATGCCTTACATTTGATTGGGGTCACTCCCCTCCACCCGACATCGAAATACGGATACATCGTCCCAAACGAAACGGCTCAAATCTCTTCCGTTCGCTTGTTCCAAGAAAAACCGACCGTCGACGTGGCGGAACAGTTGATTGAACAAGGTGCATTATGGAACTGTGGAATCTTCGCTTGTAAGTTGCACTTGTTGCTCGATGAACTGACGGAGCGAAACTTACCAACGACATATTCAGAACTCACGACCTGCTACGATGATTTAGAAAAAACGTCGTTCGACTATGCCGTCGTCGAACATGCGGAGTCCGTGTTCGTCCATCGTTACGATGGAGATTGGAAGGACCTTGGGACATGGAATACCTTGACCGAAGAAATGACGTCCACCACCCACGGTCAGGTTGATTTGTTCGAGTCGACGAACACACATGTCATCAACGAGTTGAATCTTCCGTTGATTGGAATTGGACTCAAAGATCTCGTCGTCGCCGTCAACGCGGACGGGATTCTCGTCTCGACGAAAGATGCGACGCCACAGTTGAAAGATTATCTAGCCTCCTCTGATGACTATCCAAAGTTCAAATGGAAGCGCTGGGGACAATCCGAAGTGATTCATCACGAGACGCTCGCGGACGGTCACCACAGTGTGACGCGACGGATGCTCGTCCAGGCTGGGAAAGAACTCAGCTATCATTATCACGAAGCGACTGATACGATTTGGACGATGCTTCAAGGAACGGCTACCGTCACAATTGACGGACAATCGTTTGAGGCGAAGCCGACCGACGTCATCTCGATTCAACGCGGTGCGGCTCACACGCTCAAAGCTCACGAAGACGTCGTGTTCATCGAGGTTCAGTATTCAAACGATTGGACACTCGACGATGCTTGTCCTGTGCCGTCTCCACTTGATAAACAGTATTGACGCGATGCGTTGTTGGAACAGGAACTTCACTTGTGACGATTTCCACCTTCCCGGTGAACAAGTGAGGTCCTTTTCCTTTTGGAACGAAATAGTGCTCTCCTGCTCGGATGGCTTGGACGCCATCTTCACCTTGCACGAACCCTTCACCCGAAACGACCGAAATCAATCGGAACGTTTCCGATTGTTCTAAAATCGCGGGGGTGCCATTCACTTGGTGTCGCATGATTTTGAAAGATGGTTTTGAAATTAATTCGGTCGTCAACGCATCTTTTAAATCTGTCCGTACGAGTTCGTCTGTCCGACGATCCGGAATGTTCATCACTTCCACGGCTTTCTCGATATGAAGCTCACGAAGACGACCCGTGTCATCCACTCGATCAAAATCGTAAAGACGATATGTCCGGTCACTCGTCTGTTGAATTTCAAGCAACACGACACCCGGACCAAGAGCGTGAACGGTTCCGCTCGGGATGTAAATGAAGTCACCTTTTTTCACGACTTGCGTCTTCAGACGAGTCGCCCATTCTTTTTGTTGCACACATGTATATACCTCTTGTTTCGTTCGGAACGTATGGCCGACGATAATCTCGGCATTCGGTTCTGCGTCTAACACGTACCAGCACTCTTCTTTCCCAAACTCTTCTTGTTCGAGACGTTGCGCCTGCTCATCGTTCGGATGGACCTGGACCGATAAATAGGCACGCGCGTCGAGTAGTTTGACGTGTAACGGAAACGTCGCGAATGGATACGGACCGAATAGTTCTAAACGGTGGGCATCCCATAAATCCGCGAGCGTCTGTCCTGCAAATGGTCCGTTCTCAAATGTGGTCATTCCGCTCGGATGTGCGGAGGCAGCCCAACACTCGCCAATCTTCCCTTCCGGTAACGAAAGATGAAATAACGTCTCTAACTGACGGCCACCCCAAATACGTTCTTTAAACACCGGTTTGAGTTTATACATATGTGCTGCGTTTCTCAAAAAGAAGAAACGACTCCCCCTTCCTGTATTTTACCTAGATATACCCTTAAAAAGGGAGAAACTATCCAATTTATGAAGAGGGATATGTGAACATTGAAAAAACCTCACGAGCTCTACCCGAAATCAAGGCATCGTGAGGTTTCATTTTCCTTATTTGATTAATTCGAGTTCGACCGGGATGTTCTCTTCCACCGTTTCACCCTTCAAATGATTGATTGCCGCTTCTACACCCAATTTACCAATCTCAGCTGGTTTTTGGGCAACCGTTGCTGCCATCGTCCCACCTTCGACCGCTTTGACCGCATCGTCTGTTGCATCGAATCCGATGACTTTCACGTCACTCATTCCAGCCGCTTCAAGTGCTTGAACAGCACCGAGTGCCATCTCATCGTTATGTGCGAATACAGCGACGATGTCTTTATTGTCTTGTAAAATATTCTCCATGACCGTCAATCCTTCTGCACGGTCAAAGTTTGCAGATTGTTTTGCCACGACTTCCAATTTCCCATCGATTGCTTCGTTGAATCCTTGTCCACGGTCACGTGTCGCTGACGCTCCTGGAATCCCTTCGAGTTCGACGACTTTTTGACCTTCGCCTACGAGTTCAACCATATAATCACCCGCCAACTGTCCACCCGCGACGTTGTCTGAAGCGACGTGTGCGACCACTTCACCAGTCTCTGCGTTACGGTCTACCGTAATGACCGGAATGCCCGCGTCATTTGCTGCTTGTACCGCTGCGCCGACTGCTTCTGAATCTGTCGGGTTGATGAGAATCAAATCCATTCCTTTTTGAATCATATCTTCAACGTCATTCACTTGTTTTGCGGCATCGTTTTGTGCGTCCGCCACTGTCAACGTCGCATCCATTTCGTTCGCCTGTTCTTCTGCGCCTTCTTTTAATGCGACGAAGAACGGATTGTTTAATGTCGAGATGGATAAGCCGATTTCATAATCCCCATCTTTCGTTTCCGTCTCAGACGTTGACCCCGGTTGTTCAGTCGAGCAAGCTGCCATCAGTACCATAGTCAGTGCGAGTAGCCAAGCTGTCCATTTTTTCATGTTCCGTTTTCCCCTTTCGCGTATTACGCGTTTTGTCGACGATCAAGCAATACTGCAAACAATATAACTGCACCTTTTACGACGAGTTGGAAGAAAGATGATACGCCGAGAAGGTTCAATCCGTTGTTCAACGTGCCGATGATCAGTGCCCCGATCAATGTTCCGACAATCCAACCTCGGCCACCTGCAAGGCTCGTTCCCCCGAGAACGACCGCCGCGATAGCATCGAGTTCATATGACGTTCCTGCCGTCGGTTGTGCGGAGTTGAGACGTGATGTCAAGATGATGCCCGCGAGTGCAGCAAGCATACCCGATAGCGAATAGATCATGATTTTGACTTTATTGACGCCAATCCCCATCAATTTTGCCGCTTCTTCATTTCCACCGATCGCGTAAGTGTGACGACCAAATGTCGTCTTTTTCAAAATGAAATAAAGAACACCGAACGCGAGTAACATCGTCAATGCCGGCACCGGTATAATCCAGAAGTAGCCACGTCCGAGCATCTCGAACCACCCAGAATTTCCGAGACCGGTAATCGGTCGCCCATCCGTATAGACGAGCGTCAAACCTCGGTAAATCGTCATCGTGGCCAATGTCGCGATGAACGGCGCCACTTTCCCGTACGTGATGACCGCCCCGTTAAAGGCCCCAAGAACGGCACCCGCAATCAAGCCAAGTGCAACGGCCATGACCGCATGTTGACCGTCCACCATCATGCCTGCTACTAATGCAGAGGCGAGTGCTAAAATCGACCCGACCGATAAATCAATCCCACCTGTCAAGATGACGAATGTCATCCCGAAGGCAATCAAGGCATTGATGGAAACTTGTCGCAATACGTTAAAGATATTATTTAATGATAAAAATCCAGGTTCGAGCGCGGTCACGACGACGACGATGACGAGTAGACCAAACAACGGTCCTAATTTTTGTCCCCATCCGAGTCGACCCGGGCGCTTCAGTGCAGTCGCTGCTTTCAATTCCATGTCATTGCCCTCCTGTCGCATACGTCATTACTTTTTCTTGCGTTGCCTCTTCTTTCGTGAGCGTTCCGGTCACAACACCTTCCCGCATGACGACGATTCGGTCACTCATCCCGAGCACTTCCGGTAAATCGGAGGAGATCATGATGATGGCGACACCTGACTCCGCAAGATCACTCATGATGTTATAAATTTCTTTCTTAGCACCGACGTCGACTCCACGGGTCGGTTCATCTAAAATCAAGACGTCCGGCTCGACACCTAACCATTTACCGAGCACAATCTTCTGTTGATTCCCACCGGACAACGACTTCACTTTTTGCTCCATCGAATGATGCTTGACCCGCAGTTTTTGTAAGTATGTCTCGGCGAATGTCGCTTCTTGTTGTTTGGAGATGACCGACCCTTTTGCTCGTTTGTCGAGTGTCGGGAGTGATAAGTTTTCTCTTAGCGAGAAGTCGAGAAGCAAGCCCTCGCCTTTTCGGTCTTCTGTTAAAAAAGCGATGCCATGTTTGATGGCGTCTGCCGGAGTCTTGATCCGAATCGGTTTCCCGTTCAGTTTGATGACTCCTCCTTTGTGGGCGTCTGCTCCGAACAAAGCACGCATCACTTCAGTCCGTCCTGCTCCCATCAATCCGGAGAATCCGACGATTTCACCGGCTCGAACGTTGAATGAAACGTTGTGGAACCGGTTACCTATTAAATCATCTACTTCGAGAACGACATCCCCAAGCGTCGCGGTGCGCGTCGGATAGCGTTCACCAATCTCACGTCCGACCATATCGCGTACGGTTTCCTCAAAAGATGTGTCTTGAATCATACGGGTCGAGATGGACTGTCCGTCCCGAAGCACGGTGATTCGATCACACAAGTCAAAAATTTCTTCCATGCGGTGAGAGATATAAATGATGGACACACCTTGATCTCGTAATGCCCGTGAGACGGCGAAGAGCGCCTGAATTTCGCGATCCGTCAAGGCGGCCGTCGGTTCATCCATGACGATGACTTTCGCATCTGTCATGAGTGCCTTGGCAATCTCAATCATCTGTTGCTGACCGACCGATAAATTGCGTGCCACTTCATCGACATCCATGAAGACGTTCAATTCCGCTAAGTATTCACGAGCGCGTCGTGCCATTTCCTGCTGTTTGACCATCCCAAACGGTCCCGTCAGTTCTCGACCTAAAAATAAGTTTTCTGTTACCGTCATCTCCGGTAATATGTTGAGCTCCTGATGAATGAAGGCAATCCCTTCTTGCTCCGCTTCTTTTGGGTGTTTGAATTGACGTTTCTTCCCATCGATGAGAATTTCTCCTTCATCTTGGGCATGAAGACCGGTCATCACTTTCATCAATGTCGACTTACCTGCTCCATTTTCTCCCATGAGCGCATGAATCTCTCCCGGCAACAGTTCGAAGTCGACCCCTTTCAGGACAGAGACCGGACCGAACGACTTATGGATGCCTTTCAACTGAATGTGCATCGAAATCCCCCCTTAAAAAATGACCCCGGCGTGTAAGATGACGTTCGCGTAAGGTGTCGCTTCCCCAGTTCGAATGACCACTTTTGCTTTTGCGACCTCCCGTTTGAAATCTTCATGCGAACATATGTCGATGCTTGTGTATCGTTCTTTCAGTGAATCTGCAATCGTTGGGTTGTGTGTGAGAATTTCCTCGGCAATCGTGATGCGCTCGACGACCAAATCCGATTCGACGACATCAAGTACCTCAAGAAAGGAAGGTTCCCCGATTCGGAGACTAAGGTCGACACGCTTCACCCCGTCCGGAATCGGTAGCCCGCAGTCTGCGATGACGACCCGATCCGTATGCCCGAGATCGGCAAAGATTTTTGCTAGATGACTGTTTAAAATCCCTTGTTTTTTCATCACACGCGCTCCAATCGTTGTTGTACATCTTCTCGTGTCGGCATACCACCTTGTGCGCCAAACCCTTCGACACTCATACCGGACGCGACTACGGCAAACCGTACGGCCGTCTCTAAATCCTCTTGCTCGATGAGGGAGACAGCGAGCGCACCGTTGAACGTGTCACCAGCTCCTGTTGTGTCGACGACGTTCGCTCGGATGGCTGGCACATGCCGCACTTCTCGTCCGTCATGGAATCGAACACCTCGGACGCCTTCTGTCACGAGTAACTTGTTCGGATATCGTTCAAGCACTTCGTTCACGGACAATCCCTTAAATAAATCCCGGCATTCATGTTCATTCGGCGTCAAGTACGTGACGTCTTCAATCACTTCTGACGGGAGTGGTTGCGACGGTGCCGGATTGAGGAGTACCGGAATCCCTTTCTCCTTACAGTAAGCGGTCACTTGTCGCACGGTCTCGATCGGAATCTCGAGTTGCAGGAGAACAAAGGACTGCTCATCGAGAAGCTGATCTAGTTCCTCTTCCGTGAAGAAGACCTGCTTGTTCGCCGATTGGACGACGACAATCGAATTATCTGCTTCCGCCAATACGATGTGTGCCGTCCCCGTCACTTCATTCGGTATGACCCGAACGTGCGCAACATCAACACCATGCTGTTTGAAGTTCTCAACAATCTGCTGACCGAACGGATCGTTCCCTATACAACCGACCATCTGCACCGCACTCCCTAACTTAGAAGCAGCGACCGCTTGGTTCGCACCTTTCCCTCCTGGAACGGTACGGAACGACTCGCCGATGACGGTTTCCCCTGCTTGCGGACGTTTGTCGGACGTGACGACAAGGTCCATCGATATACTGCCAATGACAACAATGCGTTTCATTCTTTATTTCTCCTTCCGCTTTGTCGTTTGTCTTTCAAGTAACGTGACCGGTAACAGCATCTCTCTCGGTCGTGTATCTTTTTTCTCAATCAAATCGAGCAATCGTTCTGTCGCCACTCGCCCCATCTCATAGATGGGCTGAACGATGGTCGTCAGCGGCGGAGACGTCATCTCCCCTAGCTCGATTCCGTCATATCCGATGACCTGTAGTTCTTCTGGGACACGAATGTTTCGACGCACCGCTTCCTGCAATACTGCGGCTGCAATCACATCGTTTGCTGCAAAGATGCCATCGAACGGCCACGCATGATCGAACAGCTCTTGGGACGCTTTCAAGGCGTCTTTGAACGTGAACGTGGACTCGGTCATCCCGACGAGCTTGTCTCCCGCTACTTCGACAAATCCTTCGGTCCGACGCTTGACCGTCTTGAGATGATCAGGTCCGGCAATATGAGTCAGACGTGTCGCACCGTGTTGTAACAATGTGTCGGCTGCCAACTTTCCGCCCTCATAACCATCCGATACAACGGCGTCGATTCCCGCCTTCACGATTCGGTCGAGCGCGACCATCGGTAAATCCAACGTCTCGTAATTCGGGTTGTGCGAATGGTTCGTCGTGATGATCAGCCCGTCGACATGCATCGTCTGCAAGGCGACCAAATACGTCTGCTCTTTTTCGAGTTGTTCGTCTGTGTTGCATAAGACGACTTGATACCCATGCTGATTGGCGACATCCTCAATCGCCCGAGCCAGCTGTGGAAAGAACGGGTTTGTGATGTCTGGCATGATGAGCCCAATCAAATTCGACGATTTTTTATAGAGCGACCGAGCGACTCGGTTCGGTGCGTAATTCAGTTCCGCAATCGCCTTTTCGACCGCTTCTTTCGCCTCTTCACTCACATATCCGCTTTTATTCATGACGCGTGATACGGTCGCCACTGAGACGTTCGCATGTTTTGCCACTTGTTTGATGGTCGCCATTTGACATCCTCCGTTCTGGAAACGCTTACAAAACCATCTTAATGTGTAACCGGTTACATATCAAGAGGTTTTTATGATTTCATGAAAAAACACACTGAAACAGCGCTTCAATGTGTAGAGAACGTCGGATTGAGTTGGACATAGACGAGGCATTCTACCGTTCGTCCGTCGAGTCGAGTCAATTCTTGTGTTTTTGTGAACGCATAGGTGAACCCAGACTTTTCAACAACACGTCGGGATTGGTCATTGAAGCTGAAATAACCGCACCAAATCCGCTCCAGCCCTAACGCTTCGAATCCAAATCGAACCATCGCCTGAACGGCTTCCGGCACATAGCCGTGCCCCCAATAATCGGGGCTGAGTACATAACCAATTTCACGTTGGGCCTCATGTTGAATCGTAGGATCCGGTCTTCGGTCGTGTAATCCGATGCTACCAATCACTTGCCCGGTTTCTTTCAACACAATCGCCCACACGTCTTTTTCCTCAACAAACAGTCGAATGACATCTTTCGTCTCTTCAACGGATTCATGTGGCGCCCAACCGGCCATCGGTCCGACACGTTCGTCTTTGGCGTAACGATACATATCCTCTGCGTCCTCTAGCGTAAATGCTCTTAAGACCAACCGTTCTGTCTCCATTTTGATCATACAAACCCATCCTTTTCCTTCAAGTTGTTTCCTCGACCGACCTAATGGGAAAACGTTAGGCGAGGAGGAATGAACATGCCATTTGATTATGACTTAAACTTCGATGAAATTGACTTCCGAAAACAACCCGAACTGTACCGAGTCGGGCGTGGTGAACAAGGGGTACTACTCGTTGAGCCGTATAAAAGTGAGATTTTGCCCCATTGGCGATTTAAAACGCCAGAGATCGCCAAGCAATCCGCTGAAGAAATCATGGAATTGTTTGAAGCGTATCGCGCAAACGATGATTTCGTCGGAATGGACATGGCCCGAAAGTTCATCCAAATGGGCTACACGCGAGCCCGACGCTACGCCAATTATAAAGGTGGTCGTAAATATAAAGAAGACGGTGACATCCACGAGCGCGAAATCGACGAAGAAAAAGCAGAATCTGCCCGCATCTTCAAAACGTATTGGGATCAACTCCGTGCCGATGAAGATTATTTGCGACGTAAAAAGGCACATCAGAAACAATATGGTTAATCGCGCATCATCACTTGGAACGGGACCTCATTTCGCTCAAACGTTGTGATGGTATGAAATCCAAGCGTTTCATATAGATGAATCGCACGCTCGTTGAAAGAGGCGACAGTTAGACGGAGCGGCTTCCCCTTTTCCGCCGCTCTCTCCATGACGTATTCCACAAACGATTGTCCGCGTCCTTTACCCGTCAAGTCAGGTCGCATCCCAAACCCAATGTCCGTGAAGTCTGACGAATACGGATATGTCGAATTTGGCACTTGTGCAGCAGGTCCGATACAATAAAATCCAATCAGCTCATGATCCTCTAAAATCACCTGATACGTCATCAACTCATCGATTCCTTCTTCAGAAGGCGACTGATTGTAAAAGTCATAAGGAGCTCCGTAAGTCCATTCTTGAATTTGATTTGCCCATTCACGCGTCATCGGTCGGTGATGCATTCGTCTTCCCTCCGTACTCTTTTCACGATTACTATGTAAAAAAGATGAGGTCGCCCTCATCTTTATTTTCGAGTCCATTCTGCCGTCATCGCCACGTCTGCTGCATGCATCAGATTATGAATCGGACAACGTGCCTCGACACCTTTTCGTAATTCGGCAATTCGCTCATCCGATTCAGTCGTATCTAGTACGATCTTCATCTGAACTGACTCAAAGTAAGTTCGGACACCTTCCATCCCTTGGAACCCTCTCGGATCGAGTGTCCCTTCCGTCACAAAATGGACACCCTCGTAATCAAAGTTCAAGTCCTGTGCGACATAAGCAATCATGATGGTCGTGCAAGACGATAACGCACCGAGAAGATACTCAAGCGGGTTCGGTCCTTTGTTCGTTCCACCGAGTCGTTCCGGCTCATCTACGATAAATGGGGTATGCTCACCTACACGTACAGTCGTCTTGACGCCTCCCGCTTCTCCCTCGGCGCGCATCGTCACTAACGGTCTTTCTGACATGTTCCATCCTCCTCTCTATAATTAAACACTTCTATGTTCCCTTTATTTCGGGCCATGTAACGCCTCGTCATAAATCGCATAATCGTTTTTTCCGTCCTGCTTGATTTGATACATTGCCTGGTCCGCTTTATGAATCAGCGTATCCAAGTCTGTCCCTTGATCCGGCGCATGACTGACCCCAATACTTGCCCGGATTGGAATCGTCACATCCGGCGTTCTGTATGGATTCCGATTCAACGTCATCTGAAGTTCATGAATAAATGCGAGCACTTCAGATTCCGTCAGATCGACTAAGTAGATATAAAACTCATCGCCTCCAACACGGGAAGCCAAGCCGACATCTCGCGTTGATGCTTCTAACAATCCACCTAAATGCGTTAAGAAATGATCGCCCTCTTGGTGACCATACGTATCATTGACCGCTTTGAAACCGTCCAAATCAATAATCAATAAAGATAATCTTGAGGAACTTAGTAACGCATGGTCTGCCTGTTCATAAAACGCACGTCGATTGGCCAACTTCGTCAGTGGGTCATGATAGGCAAAGAAACGGATTGTTTGCTCAGCTTCTTTGAACGAATGAACGTCCCGAATGATAATCATCCCATGAATCGTTCGATCGATATCAACAAAGTCCCCATCAATGACGACGTACCGCTCTTGTCCAGACTTCGTCATAATCTTCGTTTCGAACTCTAAAAACTTCTTCCGCGTCTTGAAATGTTGATGATAATGTTCAACCCATTCCTTCTTTTTCTTTTCAGGTAATAAATTGATAAAGCGCTCATTCACGACGCGTACCGTATGAAATAACGTGCGTGCAGCCGGATTCGCACTTTCCACTTTTCCATCGGGATCAATCAACAAGATGGCAGATGGATTCAAGTTATACAGTGTCCCGTATCGCTTCACGTAAGAGGTCAAGAAATCCAAACGATTCATTGCGATGACGAGCGCCACTGCCCATACGAGCCCTCCATACATATAAGAGTACGGCGGAATGAACCCACGGAATTGAAAATAACCAAATACGACATCCCAAACTAATATGACGATTGCCGTCCAAAATAACATGCGCAATACTCTCTCGTGTTCTTTGCGCTCCGTTCGTCGTAGCGCATAAAAAATAAGACAAATAATAAGAAAGTGAAAGATATTCCCTACAGTCAACGTAATCAAATAAGAAGAATTGAATTCGGGATAAATCCAAATCCCCACTTGTTCAAACTGTTGACTGTTCGTAATATTCTCTCGTCGAAGATACGTTAACACGACTGGAATCAATGGTAAGTAAACGACCCATGGATACAGCCACTTCGGTGCCCTTGCACCGACACCTGTAATACTTAATATGAAATGAACAGAAAAGATAAAAATGAAGATGCCGGCATTTCCAAACCAATACGCAATCAGTGCCGGACTATATTCAATCGGAGATAAGTGGCGGACAAATTCAGCCAAGAAGAGCATCGAATAACCGAACACAAACAGGCTCAGCAAACGATGCTCTACTTTATTCGGATTGCGTTGAAAGACATCGAGTGCTAAAAAGCCGAGCAAAAATGACGGTAACAAATAGACCGTCAGATAAATAAACATCTCGGTCATGCGGGACCTCCTCACCTGTTCGTATTCTTCTATTTCGTTATTCTGCGTTCTTTTCCCTCTTTAACACGACAAAAAACGGGATGGTTCACATCCCGTTCTTGATGTCACATACTTATAGCGTTTCTTCGATCGGGGTATCCCCTTTGATCAAATCGATTGCTTTGTTCTGTGCGTTTGAGTGGTTATGAAGGACGTGCACCAAGAAGGATGCCACGTCTTCGCGTGGAATCTCTCCACTTCCCTCGAATTGCGTATTTACTTTGCCCGTTCCCGCATCATCTGTCAATGCGCCCGGACGAACAATCGTGTATGTGAGTCCACTCTGTTCGAGTAAACGATCGGCATGATGCTTCGCTACGTAGTACGGCTTCATCGAATCTGGCCAAGCTGAGCGATCCTCTGCTTTCAAGGCGCTGACCATGACGAAGTGTTTGATGTTCCCGTTCGCTTGTGCTGCTTCGATACTCTTCGCTGCACCATCTAGGTCAATTAAGAGTGTCTTGTCTGCTCCAGTGCTTCCACCAGAACCGGCTGCGAACACGATGACATCCATTCCGTCGATTGCCTTTTCCAAGTCTGCCACTGAACCTTCGAGATCACCGAGTACGGCGTTGTATCCTTTTGACTTGAAGTCATTGAGTTGTTCTTCTTTACGCACCATCGCCGTGACGTGATGCTTTCCTTCATTGTGTAACTTTTCCACCAATTGATGGCCAATCTGGCCGTTTGCACCGATTACAAATACGTTCATCTGTCTTCCTCCTCAAGAATTAAATTCAGAGACAAGCGAAACGCCGGGTAGCCGTTGCTACGTCCGGTGCAGAAGCAATGGCAGAGATGACGGCAACGCCGTCTGCCCCGTCAGAAATGATTGAAGGAACATGCTCCGGAAGAATACCTCCGATCCCCACAATCGGAAGCCGCGGATAGTGCTGACGAACTTGCTGAATCAGTTCCGTCCCGCGCACACGTCCTGCGTCTAACTTGCTCTTCGTCGCATGAATCGGGCCAATCCCGACATAATCTGCGAATGAAAGAGCTGCACTTACTTCCTCCATCGTATGGACCGACACCCCTAACCATTTATCCGGTCCTAATCGTTCTCGAACCTGTTCGGCAGGTAAGTCGTCTTGTCCGACATGGATGCCATCCGCGTCAATCGCGAGCGCTAGGTCTACATCGTCGTTGATGATAAACGGCACACCCGCTTCTCCACATAGACGTTGGAGCGTCCTTGCCATTGCTTCTTTTTCATCTCCATACAATGCATCTTTACCTTTTTCGCGAAATTGAAAACATGTCACACCACATCGAAGTGCCGTTTCGAGTGTCCCCACCAAATCAGATGTATCCGTCGTCCCACACACAAAATAAAGACGAAGTTGCTTAGCGAGCGCTTGTTTCGTACATGACGTCAACGGTAACCACCTCTTCTTTCGCTAAACGATGTCCCCAATGATTTGTCGGTCCATGTCCCTGTCCAATCGATAATCCATGCGTGATCGCCTGATGGATAAATTGCTTCGCGTCCACGACAGCTTGACGAAGTGTCTTTCCGTATGCCAGCTCAGCCGTCAAAGCTGCAGAAAACGTACATCCCGTTCCATGTGTGTCTTTCGTCCGAACGCGGGGTGCGCTCACTTGAAACACTTCAGATTCGGACACAATCAAATCGACGGCCTTCACACCTTCCATATGCCCACCTTTGATGATGACGACTTCGACTCCGAGTGCACGAATCAATTGAGCGGCCTTCATCTGATCTGCCTCTGTTCGAATCTCGATTCCGGCCAATACCTCTGCCTCAGGGATATTTGGCGTCACGACCGTCGCATACTGCAACAGCTTCGTCCGAAGTGCCTCGATTGCACTAACTTGCAACAAAGAAGCGCCCCCTTTCGCCACCATGACAGGATCGACGACGACGTGTTGGAAACGATGACGTTCAAGTGCTGCGGCTACCGCTTCAATCCGCTCCGCATCTACCAACATGCCGGTCTTACATGCTGTAATCTGAAAGTCATTGGCCACTGCATCGATTTGCCGAGTGATCATTTCCGGGGAAATTGCTTCAATCCCGTGCACGCCGAGTGTATTCTGGGCTGTGATGGCGGTAAGTACACTTGTCCCGAACGCACCGAGCTCTTGAAACGTTTTTAAGTCGGCTTGAATACCAGCTCCGCCCCCTGAATCAGATCCTGCAATCGTCAAGACTTGTGGTCTCATGAGGTCGACACCTCGATTCGATTCGTCGGGATTGTATATTGCGTCAATTGATGGAGGGCATTTAAAAAGTGAATCGGAAAATCTCCTGGTCCTTCTGCCCGTTCACTCGCCAACTCCCCGCAATAGGCATATCCTGATACGGCTGTCACCGTCGCCTTGAGGGCATTCTTTTCGACCGCTAGACATGCTCCGACGACCGCACTGAGTAAGCATCCCGTACCGGTCGTATCGGTCATTCGTTTCGTCCCACCATGAACTTCTATGACGACACTTCCGTCGCTGACCATATCTTCTTTTCCGGTCACGGCCACGACACATCCATATCGTTTCGCCGCTTCGAGTGCCAATTGATTTGGTTCATACGCCCCGTCACCCGCATCCACACCTCGCGCTGTCCAATCAACGCCAATCAATGTGGCAATTTCTCCTGCATTTCCACGAATGACCGATACACGGACGTGGCGAAGGATCCGCTCGACGACATCTCGGCGGAACGATGTCGCCCCGACTCCGACCGGATCGAGCACGACCGGACACCCCGCTTCATTTGCAGCTTGTCCTGCACGAATCATCGTCGCTTCCGTCATCGTCCCAAGTGTCCCGATGTTTAACACGAGCGCATCGCTCACAAACGTCATCTCTGCCACTTCTTCAATCGCATCTGCCATGACGGGAGAGGCACCGATGGCGAGCAGTCCATTCGCCGAAAAGTTGGCGACAACCGTGTTTGTGATGTTGTGAATCAACGGTTCCTGCTTTCGAATCTCACTCCAAATTTCATGTCTCATTGGTTGACCTCCTGTGACAACGTCCAAGATTCGAGCGTCCATGCCATTTCCCAGAAGGCGACTTCGTAATAGCAACTCTTCAAGAAGAGTTTTGTGTAACGAAGCCGTTCTTCTTCTGTCGCTTGTCCAGCCAATTCATCCAACCGATCAATCTGTTCTTCCACTAACTCACGGAACCACTCCGAACCGTACGTCGCAATCCAAGCTGAATAAATCGGATGGTCGGGTCGTTTATCTTTTAAGCGTTCACCGATTTCGTAATACACCCAATAACACGGAAGGATTGACGCCAATACGTCACCGAGTGTCGGTCCTGCCTGTTGCATATGAAGCGCATACGCGTAAGCGGTCGGTGCCGGCTCGAATGTCGCCAGTTCAACATCCGTCACGTTGAGCATCGTAAAGAACTCACGATGAAGTGAGAGTTCCGCCTCGATCGTGTGTAAGGCATGTGTCAAAAAGCGACTCGATAGTTCCATTGTCGGTGCGAGCGTCGCCCCTTTGGCCTGCACTTTTGAGAATTGATTCAAGTAATACGAATCTTGCATGACGTAATGTCTAAACTTTTTCTCATCGAGTGTTCCTTCTCCGAGTGAACGGACGAACGGATGATGAAAGCTTGCTTCAAACAATCCATCCGCTTCCTGACGTAAGTGATCTGTAAATTTCATAACAACTCCCCCTTATAACAGATAAAAAGACGCCGCCTCCCATAACGGAAGCGGCGTCTCGAACAGTCATATCTAGGTGAAGCCATATGAGTCGTCTCGCCCACTTCCCTACGCTAGCGTGAACTAGATCAGGTTCGAAGGGTCTGGACCTTGTCCATCTCAGCCGCGTGACGCGACTCCCCTAGTGGCAAACATTATGAAATTCAGTCGTCTTCGACCACATTCTATCAATCTTTTCATCAATTGCAAACCTTTTCCGATTCTGTTTCTCATTTTCTGCTTCGGGAATGGGTAAGTGAATCTATTGTGCGAAAGGGAGATGTTCAGATTGAATCCGATTTTACTAATCATTGCGTTACTTTTCATCAGTTTGAACGTATTTTGGTTTTTCAAACGTCAAACATACAAGCAAACAGGATTTGACGGGAGATTGTTCGCTCAGTTGTTCGTTAGCCTATTTGGAGTCATGTTAGGATTCACATTGATTTATTATGCTTTGTCTCGTGATTCAGTCATTCTTGTGACTTCACTCGAATCCATGAATACCGTTGAACCGACTTGGGAAAACCTCCTGTATTTCAGCGGGGTCACTTTATTATCAATCGGATTTGGTGATTTGTTGCCGATTGGTTTGACCCGATTATTCGCCATCATCGAAGGCGCCATCGGCATTTTGTTACCGAGTGCCTTCTTCATCAAATCGATGTATCAAAAAGACAAGTGAACATGTCCTAGCGCCCCGTGATGAGTAAGAACATATTAAATGCGACGAGACCAAGGGGAAGCATCGCGACCAAAATGATCGGCCATTTCTTTAAACGAATGCCGACAAAGAGGACAAGACTTCCGACTAAAAGGGCAATAAATGTCGTATATGGGTTCATGAAAAAACGCTCCTTTCTCTATAAGGAGCGTTTCCCGGCTCACGGCCTCATTAATCGTTCGAATGTCGAAGTGTTGCACATGCGGCACGGACGCGTCTGGCTTCTTCTTCCCGGAAGACGAAATCACCTTGTTCCGCGACACGTTGTGCACAAAAGAAGAAGAGTGATTGCAGGCGATCATGCGTGTCTTCGATTGCGCTCAGCTCAGCCGAGGCATACGTCGCCGTGAGCATCTCCCACAATTCTTCTGGCAAGTGGTCGCGCATCCCGTCGCCCGACTTCCCGAGATTCACAGAAAAGTTCGTCGCATAGCCGATATTCCATTGCATCATCTGACGGAGCATATTTCGCATGATGTCGAGATGATCGAGCGCGTATAACACCTGGTGTCGTTTGATTCCTTTGACAACATAGAGTGACACCCACCAAAATTCATTCCAACAAGACGCATACTCATCAGCAGACGGGCGTGTCACACGGTATGTGTCGTCTGACGGTGTCACACTCGGATGATCATCTCGGTCGAACATAATCTGACTGAGCGAATCGGCTTCGAGCATGGTTTCAAGTTGATCCACACTTCGAATCGTCAAATCAATACGGTGTCCGTCTACATATTGCACTAAAAACGTCACATGTCGTTCGGGATCAGACGTTTCAGGTGTCTGCATGATCAAGACTTCTCCAAACATATCGATCCATGAGCGATCGGTCGCAACCGCTTTTACATCTTCTACGTAAAAAGTGAGGTCGACATCCTGATACGCGTCCGCTTGTACATTCGGATTGACGAGCGAGCCGTTCAAGACGACCGTTCGGATGTATTCACGTTCTTTTGCGAACGCAATCAACTGTTCAATCATTTGTTCCGGTTTCATTCTATAATCGCCCCCAATGAGCGCGCGACTTGGATTGCCTGCATCGCGTCTAGTTTTGTTTGTTGTAAGGTCACGTTCGAAAAATCAACCCCGTCGACAAATGCTCCTCTGAAGTCGGCACCACGGCACACCGCATGTTGAAGTGTCGCCCGTGACAAGTCCGCCTGATGCCAAACCGTCTCGGTCAAATCAGCACCGTATAGGTCCGCCTCAACCAAACGAACGTGGGACCAATCCATTTTCTTAAGAGACACGTGACGAAGGTTGACGAATGACCAGTCCCCTTCTGTGACATGGACGCCCTCGAACTGGCTCTCCTCAAAGGAAGACCCCGTCATTTTACATTGCTCAAACTCACTCGTGAACAAATTGGCACCATGGAACTGACAGTTCAAAAATGAGCTGCCGACATGATGGGACGCATTCCATTTCGAATCGGTAAAATCACAGTTGATGAACTGACAGCGTTCCGTTTGTAGTTCCGTCGCATCGACGTATGTGAAGCGACAGTTCTCGAACGTGACGTGTGACAGCTCTTCGTCACGGAGTGTCACGTCGCGGAAATCTTCGTCTCGATATTGCGTATGTGGTTGAAACATAATATCCCTCCTTCAGGTATACTAGAACATATGACAAAGATTGGAAGTGATATAGATGGACCTCGTATTCCCGACTGAACAAGGCGTCTTCAATTACCGCGTCGCCGGTATTTTCGTGAAAGACGGACACGTATTGATTCACCGAAATATCCGAGATGACTTTTGGGCACTGCCTGGTGGTCGCGTGACGCTCGGTGAAGAAGCCGCAACCGCCCTCGCACGCGAGCTACATGAAGAATTGGATATGCGCGTGACCGATACCACGTTCGCCTTCGTCCACGAGAACTTGTTTACCTACAACGACCAACCGTTTCATGAAATCGGTCTCTATTTTTATGTAGACGGTGACCTCCCGCTCCAAGAAGGAGACTTTTACGGACCTGAAGGAGACCACCTCATCTATCGTTGGCAAAAACTTGACCGTCTTCGAGAGGTCACGCTCTATCCAGAAGTACTCGCACAACTACCGAATCGTTTGCCGTCTCATTCACTCAATCCGGCTTGAACTTAGAGAAGCGATTTCAACTCGTTTAAATGTCGAATCTCGTACGTCGACTCCATCGTCGCAGCCACTTCATTCGGATTGAACCAACATGTATCTAGGCCGTACATCCGCCCACCTGCGATGTCTGCCGTGACTGAGTCGCCAATGATTAAGCCCTTCTCTGGCTTTACGTTCGGGATTCGATCAAAGACGTAGTCAAAGAACGGCTTCATCGGTTTTTGTGAGCCGGTCGCATCCGATACGAAGACGTCTTGGAAGTACGGCAATAGTCCCGATGACTCTAACCGTTTGAATTGCGTCTCCGTCACACCGTTTGTGACGATATAGAGTGGATAGTCCGCGCTCAGCGTTTGGACAATCTCTAACGCACCGTCGACCATGTGTACGCCTGCATGTAAGTAGTCCCGGTACTGCTGTTCAACCTGCGGACCATCGACCGTGAGTCCGAGCGAATCGAACAGTTTCGTGTGACGACCGACGAGTACTTCCTCCCGGTCTACTTCGCCGCGCTCAAATGCGCGCCATAGGCCGCTGTTAATGTCGACATACCGCGCCTTCACTTCATCCGTCATCCGGACATTGTAGGATGCGAGTAATTGTTCTAAGGCGACGTGCTCACTTTGTTTAAAATCTAACAACGTGTCATCAATATCAAATAAAATCGCTTCATATCGTTTCATGTTTCTTTCTAACCCCTCTCTTCGTCTTAACTGTACAGGAAGTAGAAACGAACATCAAAAAAGGGAGATAAACGCTATCTCCCTTTATCTCTTCTTAACGATGAACCAAATGGACAACATATCAAACTTGATTTTCTTTATTCTTCTTGGCCCAGACAAGAAAGAAAATTGCCATTCCGACAAATAAAATCAACATCGAAAAAATCGATTGTTGCTCAAATGGTAAACTTGTGCGGGAAAATGCATATTGAGGTACGTACAAAAGAATCGGGATGATTAAATTAATCCATGTTTTTGTCCATACAGAGGTTATAAGTAATATGATCACAGCAACTACGAACAATACAAGTTGACCGCTCGAACCGAATGTAACCGTCGGCGTCTCAATGAAAAGATCAAGTACCATCAAGCCAAGAAAAGATAACATTGGTAATGTAGCAAGTAAGCTATAAGTCAGTATACTTCTAAATTTGCTTTCTTTTTTATGAACTGCCATCGCTTTGAAAGCTTGTAAGACTGTCAACAAGAAGAGCACAGCTACTAGTGGAAAACCAACCATTTGAATTGTTGAGAACACCATCTCACCTTGGATAAAATTTCCGATGACGATATAAGCGAATACATTCGAAATAATCATTGAAATGATTTTGATAAATCCCTTTTTATCGAAAGGCATCTCGCGACCAATATATTGCATATAGGATTTCGGACTTTGACCAATGACATCATCTACATCCTTCCCTGCTTGCTCCGCTTCTAGTAAGTGATCCTTTAACTCAAAAACAATGTCTTTCACTTCAGTCTCAGATTTCCCACTCGACATCAGGTATACCGACAAATCATCTAAAAAATCACGACTTTTCTTTGAAAGTTCCATGCTTATTCATCCTCCTCGAGTACACGGTTCACACCATTCGATACTTCAGCCCATCTCTGTTTAAAGGCGAGTAATTCCTGTCGCCCGGCTTCTGTTAAAATATAGTACTTCCGCTTTGGACCTCCTGACGGTAAAGTCTTTTGAATCGTTTCGACCCACCCATCTTTTTTCATACGCAATAATACCGGGTATATACTTCCTTCGCTCACCATTGTGAAACCATAATTCTGTAGTTTCTCAGACATTTCATATCCATATGTCTCACCTTTACTAATAATGGCTAACAAACATCCTTCAAGCAGACCTTTTAACATTTGACTCATTGCCATGGTGTGACCCCACTTTCAACCAACTATCTTGTTATACACAATAGTAATGGAAACCAATCCCATTTACAACTACTTTGTAAAACAAGCTAGTTACATTTTCAGATGTTTATTTTTATAAAATAAGTGAATACTTCCTATGGTGAAGAAAAACAAAGGAGTGTTCTACATGCATACAGATTTTACGAAAATGTACATCAATGGTGAGTGGGTAAACGGATCAAGTGAGAAGTCGATCGACAACGTCAATCCGTTTTCGAACGAGACACTGTTCTCGATTCAATCAGCGGATGAAGATGATTTGAATCGTTCCTATGAAGCTGCGAAAGCGTCTCAGACGGACTGGGCTGACATGGTTCCGCAAGCACGACGCGAATTGATTGAAAAGTTTGCCCAGGTAACGATGGACAACAAGGAACTCATCGTCGATTGGCTCGTGAAAGAGTCTGGCAGTACACGCATCAAGGCAGAAGGCGAATTTGCCGCATCGATGGCCATCATCAAGGAAGCCGCGACATTCCCATTCCGTATGGACGGACTCATCAAACCTTCGATCGTGCCGAACAAAGAGAACCGGGTTTATCGTAAACCACTCGGGGTCATCGGAATCATCAGTCCTTGGAATTTCCCGTTCCATTTGGCTGTTCGTTCAATCGTGACGGCTCTCGCGACCGGGAATGCGGTCGTCGTCAAACCGGCTACCGCGACACCGGTCACAGGTGGCCTTCTGTTCGCATCGCTCTTTGAAGAAGCAGGACTTCCAAAAGGCGTACTCAATGTCGTCGTCGGACGAGGGTCTGAAATCGGCGATGCGATTGTCGAACATCCGATTCCGCGTCTCATCTCGTTCACAGGTTCAACCGAGGTCGGTCAAGGAATCGCAGAGAAAGCGGGTCGCCTCTTGAAAAAGACGGCTCTTGAACTCGGTGGGAACAACGTGTTTGTCGTACTCGACGATGCCGACCTCGACCGTGCCGTCGAATCAGCGGTATACAGCAAGTTCTACCATCAAGGGCAAATTTGTATGTCGACGAACCGGATTCTCGTCGCCGAATCGATTCATGATGAATTCGTGGAACGTTACGTCGATCGCGTTAAACAATTGAAAGCGGGTGACCCGAACGAAAAAGACACGCAAGTCGGTCCGCTCATCGACCACGATCAAATCGATCGTATCTTAGAGCAAATCGAGAAAACCGTCGATGCAGGTGCGACCGTTCATACTGGCGGGACAGCCGACGGCAACGTTCTCGAACCGACCGTCCTCAGTGGTGTCACGAATGACATGCCACTCGCGAAAAATGAAATCTTCGGTCCGGTTGCGGTCATCCTGTCGTTTAAAGATGACGAAGAGGCACTCCGTCTCTCGAATGAATTGCCGTATGGATTGAGCGGTGCCGTCCACGGTTCAGTTTACCGTGCGACCAATTTCGCACGAAAAGTCGAAACCGGCATGATTCACGTCAACGACCAGTCGGTCAACGATGAACCGCACATGCCGTTCGGAGGCGAGAAAAACTCCGGTCTCGGACGTTTCAACGGCGAATGGGTACTCGAAGAGTTCACGACCCTCCAATGGGTATCGGTCATGCATGAACGTCGCGAGTATAAACCATTCTTCTCATAAGACGGTCCATACAAAAAACCAGGCTGATCAGCCTGGTTTTTTGTATGAATTCTATATTCCACGATTTCACGAAGTCGATTTTGGCTTCTCAATGACGACTTTTCCATGTTCATCTAGAAGAGGCGTCATTCCACTCAATCCTAAGCCGCTAGTCATCAAGTAGTGAACGCCTGTATAGCTATCCACGACAATTTTTATAATTCCACCACTCATATGCTGTTTTGACTTCAATACAAATCGTTGTCCCACGAAATGTCTTCCTCCTCTTTTTTGATTTAGAATGCCTTCATCATCATCTCATATCTACATAAGGCACATACTATTTTTTACCATTTGAATCATTCTAAGAGTTCATTTACATCCTTGATGTGTTCTTCATCAACTTTAAAATATTCGCGACTTTCTATTCCTTTTGAAAAAATGAACTCGTTGTTGTCATTTTTCCAAAAGTTCACCATCAATTCCATCGTAGATTCAGCTGGGTTATTGATGGTCACTACATATTGAGGAAGCCCTTTTGGACGTTCGTTCGTGATTGAACTTGCTTCAATCATCGTTTTGAAGTCATCAATCTTTTCTTTATCTGTCACCGTATTTTCAGAGTACACAATTGTTTGTTCATCAGTATAATTGCCAACAACGAGCTCTCGTTCTTGTTGACCACATCCCATTAATATAGATAACGAAATCACACTGAGGAAGGTAATCATTTTCTTCAATAACATGTTCTCCCTCCTTTACATTTTGAATACGCTTACATATTATCATAAACCATAATTTACAAAAAAGACGAACCAAGGCGCATTTCACGCCCCAATTCGTCGACAGTCTGACGTTATGTTAGATTTTCTTCACAAACTCCGACTTCAGTTTCATCGCACCTAGACCATCGATTTTGCAATCGATGTCATGATCACCGTCCACAAGTCGAATCCCTTTTACTTTCGTCCCTTGTTTGACGACAAGCGATGTGCCTTTCACTTTCAAATCCTTGATGACAGTGACAGTATCTCCATCTTGAAGCGGATTTCCGTTCACGTCTTTGATTTGAGACGCGGCTTCCGCTTCGGCTGCCTCACTCGGTGACCACTCATAGGCGCACTCCGGGCAGACGAGCAGTGGACCGTCCTCATATACATAAGACGATTGGCATTTTGGACAATTCGGGTACTCATTCATACGTTTTCCTCCATTCGATTCACTCGTTTCAGTATATCGTATAGAGAGACATCCTTTCTAGACTGTTCATCCTTCCGTAGGTAACACAGGACCTTCTAAATCGAGCTGATAAAACGATAAATCGAGCCATTTTCCGAATTTATACCCGGCGTTTCGAATCGTTCCTGAATGTACGAATCCGACTTTTTCATGGGCACGGATACTCGTCACGTTCGACGCGTCAATTCCACCAATCACAGTCTTCATTCCTCTCACTTCTGCGATACGGATGATTTCCTTTAATAATTTGTTGCCGATTCCTTTCCCTCGATAGCCAGGGTGTACGTACACGGAATGCTCGACCGTGTAATGATATGCCGGCCACGGGCGGAATGGTCCAAACGTTGCAAATCCCATGACGACATCATCCTCGACCCATACGATGATCGGGCAGTCTTGTTCTTTCTTCTCTTCATACCAGGCGACCCTGTTCTCGAGAGTTACTGGTTCATAATGATAGACAGCCGTGCTGTTCACGATTGCGTCATTATAAATATGTAAAATCATTTGAAGATCATCTCGTCGACAATTGCGAATCATTTTAACACCCACTTCTCGTTTTTTTCATTATACGAATCCCTTCTTTAAAAGACACGAAAAAAGTGACCGGTCCCATCGACCGGTCACTCAGATTATGCTGCTAAGCGGTCACACATCGAGGCACATTCTGTACAGACGCGCGCACATTCCTGACAATGCGCGTGTTTATGTTTCCCACACTCTTGTGCACAGGCTTTGCAGATGACCGCACACGCTCGAGCAAGTTCTGGGACAAATGCCGAATCTCGCGTCATCGCCTCAGCGAGAAATGCACAGGCCGCGGCACATTCACGGTCGAGCCGGATACAATCAACCATCATTTGTACGTCTTTTTCCTCTAGGCAGGATTCCAAGCAATCATTACATGTCTCCACGCATTCGTGGAGTGTTTCGAGTTCATTCGCATAGATTCGATGAGCCATTCGTCATTCCCCTTTCACTTCTCCTTTGGATTTGGACACGTTACCCTTGTTCCCTAATCGACAAAAGAAAAACGACCCAGATCAAGAATCCGGATCGTTCACGAATTTACGGTACAAATAAGCGATTCGATTAAGGAAGGCCTCATTATATTGTTTCGGCATAAAACGCCAGCGATAAAGTCGATACATCCGTTTCAAGTCTTCCCATTGATGGTCAATTTGTTGCCCTTGTCTGAAGCGTGCCAAATCAATCAAGAAAATCTGTCCGTTCGGCGTCAAAATAATGTTTCGCAAGTGAACGTCCGATGGGGTCAAGCCTAACAACCGTGCTTGGCGAAGTGCTTCGTCCACCACCTCGAGATAAGACGGGTCAATCCAGATGCCCTCTGTTAGACATTCAAACAGCGTCTTCCCCTCAATATAATCCATGACCAAATAAGAGTCACCCGCTTCGTAACAAGTCGGAAAATAAGGAAGGCCTCTTAGCTTTTCATAGATGGCTGCCTCTTCGATTGCGATTTGTTCGTATCCCGGAAAGAACACTTTAATGACGCGGTCCCTTTCTTTTAAACGAAACACGGCCGCACTGCGTCCAATCCCGTGTAACTGAAGATCGGGGTGCATCGCCATTACCTGAAACGAGTCGCCCACCCGCTCGAAGGTGACGTCCGCATATGGTTTATAGTCACTCATCTGTCACGCCTCTTTCCTGTTTCTCTTCTTTACCATCATAGCGCATACAAGCTCATTTGACGCTAAAACTGCTCGAGGGGGTGACAAGTGACGCGCTTTCTTTGAAGACGTATAATGAAAAGCGACTGACAACCAAGGAGGAGTTATTATGCAACGCATCGCTTTAACAGAAGAATTATCATTCTCACGCGTCATCCACGGAATGTGGCGGCTCGCTGATTGGGACATGACCCCACAGGAACGTCTCACGTTCATCGAACAATGTCTCGAACTCGGCATCACGACGTTCGACCATGCAGATATTTATGGTGGTTATACATGTGAAGGATTATTTGGGGAAGCGTTAAAACTAAAACCTGAGCTCCGTGACCAAATGGAGATTGTCACAAAAACGGGCATCAAATTGACAGGATCATTCAATCCGGGTCAAACGCTCAACTATTATGACACGACAAAAGAACATATCATCGCGCAAGCGGAGCGTTCGTTAAAAGAACTCGCCATCGATCACATTGATACATTATTGATTCACCGCCCAGATCCGCTCATGAACCCAGATGAAGTGGCCGAGGCCTTCATTACGTTGCGTGATAGCGGGAAAGTACGTGAGTTCGGTGTATCCAACCACGTACCGTCTACACAGAACTTGCTTCAATCACGTCTCCCGTTCCAACTCGTGACGAACCAACTTGAACTCTCTCCAATGCAATTGAAACACTTTGAAGATGGAGCGGTTGACCTTTGTCACGAAAAACGGATGCCACTCATGGCTTGGAGCCCACTCGCAGGAGGGCAGCTTTTCAAAGACGAACAGTACGCACCTCTTCGTGAAAAACTCGAGGAGATTCGCGCACGTCACAATGCGAGCGGAATCGATTCGATTGTGTATGCATGGCTCATCAAACACCCTGCGAACATCATGCCAATTATCGGATCAGGAAAAATCGAGCGCGTTCAAACAGGTGTCGACGCACTTCAAATCGATCTCACGCGTGAAGAATGGTTCGAAATTTTGAAGGCAGCACGCGGTCGAGATGTTGATTGAAGGGAACTTCATCAAATAAATTCCATCGAATTCTAATCTGATGATTTAGACGAAAATTGCTATTTTTCGAATCTGCTTCAAATCAACGTTTTTTCGTCAAAAATCGACACGGCAAAAAAGGTTAAAAGTAAAAATAAAACATAAATGGTTTCATCCCCCGTTCAGTTCAAGTTGGACGGGTTTTTTAATTTTTTTTTAAAATAACACATTAATTTTCCTAAGACTAAAGTCACAAAAAAATGGTGCTAGAATGGTGAAAGTGATTCATCGAAGGAGAGTACCGATGTGAAAAAGTACCTGATTTTCAGTACCCTCGTCATCCTATTTTTCTTATTCGGGTGCGAGGAAGAACGCGCACTCCGACTCCAACCTGCTCCAGAATATTATCAAGGACGTGCCTTGTTACCGAATGGACAACAAATCGAAATGCCAGAATCCGATCGCGCATTAATCATCGAATTGTGTCAACCAGACAATGCAGTTTCGACAATCCCGAGCGGCGAGAGACATTGGCTTGGAACGGTCACGTTGACACAGCCCTTAACAGATGTCGCCACGTCCTCTGCTTTCCCGACGGCCACATTGTTTACAGTCAATAATGAATCGTATGTACAATGTCAGCTAGACTCGATTACGTATGTCACCAAAACAAACAATCTTCCTGAAAGCTTACATGATGTCCAATATACAGCAGACTCTTATCCAGATATCGCGAAGATTCGCTCTGCCGAACCACATGAATATGACCACTTTGCTGAAGAGATGAAAAAGCCGATAGGTAATGAGCCCTATCCAGAACGAACCGGAATCGAACATACCCTCTTCCATATCACGATGCCGTTTAACGGAGAAATTGAACTGACATTGACATCGTCAGAAGGAGAAGAGCGTCTGATGATTCCAATTGATGCATCGCGTCATCCTTATCTGTCAGTAGGGCTCGGGACAGAGCAATCGGATGATACGTTACAATATGCGATTTACACCAGTTCAGATCAAAACGATTATCAAACGGTCTTACGACCGAAAGATGGTCATATGTCACAGGTATTCGGTGCGAAGGCAGCATCTCAATTGCCATCTGTTCTTATACCCGGACACAGCTATCCACTGTATAGTTTTACGTACATGAAAGACGGAACGGCACACCGTCAACTCGTCTCCATCACGTATCACCAACCAGAATTAATATATGGAGAGGCATTGAATGAACAGATTCATGAAACGTTAAGCGGTGAACGCCATGCCCTGTTTCATGAGTTAGCGCTTCTCGGTACAGAGTCAAAAGACGCCTCGTTTTTACAACACGTCGGAACAGAAGAAGTAGACTTTCTCTTCCGCGCGATTGAACAGGCGAATGCGACATCTCATGCAGGAACACCTGCACCCGTTCCTTATTTGACACTGTTTCAAGGCGTATGTGCCCAAACGTTTGACGTGAGTTATGACGGGAACGATGTCTACGTAACGAATGCGGAGACGGGGGCCCACTTTAAACTGTTACGTGAGGACGCCATCAAGTGGCACAACCTGTTCACAGACAATAGTTGATTCGGCAGATGCCAAGCGCATCTGCCTTTTTTGCATATCCATGAGGCAAATTAAACCCTGACGAAAACGTTTTTTGGGAAGATAAAAAGAGAAAGGAGTGAAGTGTTGTGACCAATTCATTTATAAGAGATGTCGACAAGCATTGGCGCGTCAATTATCGCCAAAACGGATATCCGCACGTTCAACAAGGTTGGGTATTACCACCTGAACAAAAAGAAGCATTCGACCCCTTCATTTTGATGGCCGAAGACTGGTTCAAACGGGGGACGTTTTCTGACCATCCTCATCGTGGGTTCCAGACGATCACATACGTCATCGACGGGCGGCTCGAACACATTGACAATCATGGAGGACATTCGATTTTAGATGCTGGTGATGTCCAATATATGAATGCCGGATGGGCGGCTCGCCACGCTGAGGAAGCCGTCGATGATGACCTTATCCATACCCTTCAATTGTGGTTGAATTTGCCGAAGTCACTAAAAACAACGACGACCTCTTATCAAAATGTGTATGTCGAAGACGCGCCGGTTGTTCTGATTGACGGTGGGCAGCTTCGTGTCTACTCTGGCGAAATCGCTGGTGTAAAAGGACCGATGGAGAGTCTCGTTCCAATCACGATGACCGAGGTCTTGCTGAAAGAAGGCAGTGCGTATGAACATGTCCTTCCTGCGAACCATAATAGCTTCCTATATGTTCTCGCCGGATCAATCGAAGTTGGAGCGTCCAGCATTCCACTCAGCAAAACGGACGTGGCGACACTGACGTTTGATGAAACGTCCGATGCGATGAGTAGCCTTCACCTCCAAGCGACAAGCCGCACACGCGTCCTCATCTATTCGGGAAAGCCGATTAGGGAAGAGTATATCGCGCACGGTCCTTTTGTCATGAACACCGAAGAAGAGATTCGCCAAGCCTTCCGCGACTATCACAGCGGCGGCTTCGGTCCCCCAGCCGTCAAATAAACAAAGGGAGCATCTCATTCGCGAGAGCTCCCTTCCGTTTATTTTTCCGGTTGTAATACGGTTTGTTGTGTCGGAACGTGACCGATTGGTACAGTACGCTCCACGAGGACATAACGTTTGCCCTCCACTTCGAACTTACGGTCCCCAAGGTAGTGGGCAGCCTTGCCGTCTTCATATAGCTTCGTCAAAATGGCAGGCACGTATTCTTCTAACTTCGTGTAATGCTCATCGAGGGTTATCACGATATTTCCCCCTTTATATCCGAGCCAATAACTATAAAAGAACCAACCCAATGAAAGCACCCCGAGAATTCCTAATCCGATTGTGATCCACTCCATTTGCTCATTCCCCCAATGTTTTGATGACAATCTGACGTTTCGGAACGAATCCAATCTCGTCGTAAAAAGAGGCCGCTTCGCTGTTGATCATCCAATAGTCCAATTCAATCGACTTGAATTGGTGATCAAGTGCCCATTGCTCAATCCACTCCATCATGCGTCGTCCGTATCCCTTGCGCTGATAGATCGAATCGATGCTGATATGATGCACATAAACGGTTCGGACGGCTTGACGAAAGGCAGTCGCCTCACTCACTTTCTCCTCGAACCATATGTAGCCGACAGGGATTGCTTCTACTTCCAGCACCATGAAATGATGACCCGGTCTCCCTATCAGTGTCAGAAAGGCTTCATACATCTTTTCTTCTTGATACTCCGCAAAGTAATCTGAATTCATGCGAACATGATGCTCATGAATGGAACGATTTAATCGAGCGATGAGTCGGGCATCTGTTGTTGAGACGAACACGCTATCCATCAACCGTTAAATCCTGTGTGATTCCGATCTTCTATCACACCATGTGGTTTTTCAGTCCCATGCAACGTATGCTCTTTCGAAGTAGAAGTCCCTTTCCCTGCTAGGCGACGTTGAAGCGGACGGGCCAAGAAGTAACCCATAAGAAGCGAAATCGGCAACACAAGAAAAAATGAACCGAGTACCGTCAACATATACCCTTTATCTGTATCTCCGGCGATCATTCGGAGGACGAAGAACAACCCGACGAATACGAGTGCAGCCAAGGAGTATTCTACGCATTTTCCAAGAAACCACTTCATATGAGATTTCCCCCTTCAAGGTTTGATGTATTATACGACGATTCCCACAAAAAGGTTTCACACGCCATGATTTTCTTTATACCACTTCGTCGCCAGTCGTTCCGTTTCGATGATCCACTCATGTTTTCCTTGAATGTAGCCTTCCATATCTTCCGGATGTTGCGCTGCGAGCTGCAACTTCAATTCTCCATACGTATCGCGCACCTCAGGGAATGTACGTAAGTAATCCCGGAAGGCGAGGTGTCTCACCACATCTGGGTTTCCTTCTTCAAACACATGTACGTGAACCGTCCGCTCTTCTTCCCCTTTCCGGAAATAGCGACGCTTTGGAATACCGTATTCACCGAGCCCTCGATACCCGAGCGCTTCCATCCGTTCCGTATACGCATCAACTCGTTCGATGTCCCGTACGACAGGCATCATATCGATGATTGGCTTCGCCGCGAGTCCTTCGACCGAGGTGCTCCCGATATGATGAATCGCGACGAGCTCTCCTTCAAACAATCGGCGCAATTTCCCTGCCTCTTCTTCAAACCGACTTTGCCATTCTGGGTTGTAGGAAACCACTTCGACTTTTCGCATGATTCGTTCCTCCTCACTAAAATCCATATGCTCTATTGTCATCATACCCTTTTCGCCTCTCGACATAGTGGATTCCACTTCAAAAGGTTTGTGCGCATATAAAATGGGAAACCTTATATTAATGACTTGAGAACTGGAGAGTGAATCAATATGTTGACTGCAGAACAAATCGAAACGTTTAAAAAACGTCTATTGAAAGAAAAAGCAAAAACTGAAGGGTACATGGATAGCCGAGAAGAGACGTACGATGAAGGCGAGCTCTCTCATTACGATAATCACCCGGCTGATTCCGGTGAAGAACTTTTTTTACGTGAACGCGACCAAGCACTGAATGAGCTCGATGAAGAGTTTTTGAGCGATGTCGACAAGGCGTTACTCGCCATCCAGAACGGTACGTATGGCAAATGTGAAGTGTGCGGGAAAGACATTGAACTGGACCGGCTTGAAGTCATCCCGGAAGCCACGTTATGTATCGAGCACGCTCGTGCCCAGGAAGAGGAAGAGCACGAACATGAACTCGATCGACCGGTCGAAGAAGACGTATTGAACCCGAATGAGACGGCCCGTCGCAAAGAACTGGACGGAACGGATGAACCCGGACAAAAGACGGATGCCTTTTCACAAGTTGAAGATTACGGAAGTTCGGATACGATTGCCGATAGTGAAGGCAATCACGACCCGACACGCGAACAATAAAAAGGTATGACTTTTTTGGTTTCTACTTTCACTTCGTGTTGTCTGCTCATCATCAGATAACCTGAAAAATTGGCTCCCTCTCCCCGCAATCCTTCTTTTAAAAATTAGAGTCCGCCAAAAGAAACGAGATTAAGGGTATATCAAAACCCTGACTACCATTTTTTTAATAGTAGTCAGGGTTTTGATATACCGGAACATTGAATTTTTAGCAACTATATTAAGGTCAATCCAAGTTTCTTTTCGTAAATTTTAAGACTGATTCTCTTGAACGTTCAATTTCATTCTTATCTTCATTATAAAATTTAGACAAATAAGCATAGAATAGAATACTTACCGCAACATGTTGAGCAAATAACGAACTTGTTGCGGCACTCCTATATATTGCTTCAGGGGCTCGAACATGATGAAGCGACATGTCTACTTTTTTCGATAAACGATTACTGCCGAATCTTGACAACCCGATTGTTTTTATTTGATATGTTTTTGCAATGTCAACAAGTTGGAGAATTTCTTCTGTTTCACCGCTGTTAGAGATACAGAAAAATATTGTGTTTTTTGGTGCTGCGCCAAGTGCAGTTGTTGTTATGTGCGGATCTTGATAGGCATTGACAACTTTTCCGAGTCGAAGCCACTTCTGAGTAATGTCTTCGGCAATTAGCCAAGAAGCCCCGAGTCCATAGACATAAATGACATCCGCTTGTTCGATACTATCAATCACTTGTTCAACAATCTCTTCATCGAGTAAATGACTCGTTTCTTGAATAGCTTGAACTGAATTAGAAACAATTTTTTCCTTGATGGAAGAGATCGGTTCATTTAGTTCTATATCAAAAAAGCCTTGTTTTTCAGGATACGCCAAAAGTGAAGACAATGAAACTTTCAACTCCGAAAAACTATTCACTCCGATCGAGCGACAAAATCTCGTTACTGCCGAACTACTAGCATCTGCTTGAAGAGCAAGTTCATGTATGCCCATTCTCGATATGTCATTAGGATTTTCTAGAATATACACTGCAATCTTTCTCTCGGACTTAGGCAGTTGATTCAATAAACTCTCTATTCGTAACAAAATATTTTCAACACGCATCGTTTTTCTCTCCTCATTATGTACCAATACGTTTTAAAGCTAAATAGTAACACCCTAATGTAGATGATACATCTTTGGTAATTATATTCGCCTTCGGATTTTCCTCTAAAATTTGTTTAATAAAGGATTCTTGCACATTTTTTACATTTATTAGTACACTTCCCTTTATTGCTATTGTAACATTTGGTGGGAGTTTTAATGCATTACATAATAGGATAGTCTTGTTCGCCAGATGGATACCTGCCCTCTCGAGAATATCACGTGAAAAGGCATCACCGGAATAGGCATGCTTTACAATCAATTGAGTGAAATCAGCAATCTCCGCTTTTGTCGCTCGATAAATAAACTTTTTTAATTCTGATACATTATGATATCCAAGCTTAGAAAGGATGTCTACTGACAATGCACTATATGGCAAGGCTAAGTCTTCTTCCTTCGTCATATTGATAAAAGCCTGCATCGCAATCCAATATCCACTTCCTTCATCGCCTAAAAGGTGCCCCCATCCACCTGCCATTCGCTCATGACCGTTATGCATACCAATGCTAACAGATCCTGTACCAGAAATAGTTAAAACACCGTCTTCACCCTTCAAAGAGGCTGCGTGCGCGATGATTCCATCGTTGAATAAGGAAAATGGGATAGAGAATGTTTCCTGTAACGCATTTTCGATGGTTTCGGTATTTTCGACACCTCCAAATCCCGCCAGTCCTATACAAATGTATTTACAATCTTGCTTTTTAAGAGGCGCTATACAATCTTGTATAGCTCGAACAATATGATGAATTGCTTGTGTTTCATCAATAAGCAAATTACCGAATCCAGATTTACTTTCGCTTAACTTATTTCCGTTCAAATCATATGCAACAGCCTCTGTTTTTGTTCCTCCACCATCTACTCCAACTATATAATTCATCCTGTTTCTCCTTTCAACAAAAACGGAAGGAATTGCGGATATTCCTCCCGTTTTTTCCTCTTTTATTTTATTGAAAACTGAAATTTATCCCACGGTTCTAAATAATCTAGCAACATTATCTCGTTTTCATCTATTCTACCGACGACATTCGTCTTTCCGGTGTTTTCCATATCTTTTAAAGCAATTTGTAATTCGCCTTTGTATTGACCGTAACGTTCATTTTCAATAAGAATATCCCCACGTTTAATATTAGGAGTATATGTAGGCTTAAATGTTTCTTGTTTATATTTTACTCTTGATTGAGTAGATCGAACGAGATATTCAGATACATCTCCACGATAAAAGTGAAGTTCTTCTAATACGATTCTCTTTTCTAAATCTGTGATTGTATTGTGTAAATCAATTTTAAATGTAATCATCTCATTATTGACCATACTTAAAGCTTTTAATTCTTCTTCCGATGCGTAAGCATTAGCGATGATGATGTCATCAATCAATCCTGTCGCATATAAATGCTTCGCTTGAGTAGTAATCGGCAATTCACGATGAATTTCAAGTGTACATAGACCTTCTGTAACCGGCCACGGACCAAATGTTGCTGTTTGTGAGTTAACAAATGCAGTCGTACGAATGTTATGCTTTTTAAATTGTTCACAGCATTTTATAAAGTGCGAATAGCTCAACCCTGCATACCGATGAGGATAAAAATTATGCGATCCCTCAAGGTTTTCTTTTTTTGGTCTATAAGAGATAATATTGTCCAAATATTTATTAGCATTACTCATAGGAATTTCGATTTTTAAGTTATATGGATTATGAGTCATAATCGCTTCTTCATGTCCTGTAAACCCTGCATCCAAACGAACTCCATAGGCTCCAAGCTCTGCGAAATAAGATAAATCATCGTATGAAATTCCTAGTTTACTGAAAACTCTCGGCGCTATGTCAATCATAACTTCCATACCTAATTCATTCGCATACGAAATCGTTTCCTTAAAATCTTTCATAATCTTATCTCGATCGCCTTCTACGGATAGGAGGCAAGTGAAGATTTTATGAAATCCATTTTTATGTGCCAAAGCTATATATTCTTTATCTTTCTCTACCGAAGAGTGTTCAGGGTAGATTGAAATCCCAAGTTTTTTCATATTAATCACCTCTTTTTTAATCGTTTGGGCTTAATTTTTTTATAATTCGAATCATATGTTCGATCAGTTTCTGTTCACTAATCGCCGTCATTAAATGATCCTGAGCATGAATCATCAGCAACGTTTTCTCACTCGGTGTACCATTCAATTCAGCTTGAATGAGCTTTGTTTGAGTTTTATGCGCTACGTTAAGTTCTTCAGAGGCTTTTTTTAGCAAATCTTCCGCTTTATCAAAATTGAAATTCTCGGCTTCCGTTAACGCCTCAAATGCAAATCCTCGCGCATTGCCACCATGTAAAATAATTTCAAATATTTCAATATCTTTAGTTTCTACTTCTTCCATTATTAAAACTCCTCTACATAATGTTATACTTCAAACAGTTTCTACAGATTGCTCTTTATAGAAAAGCGGTAAATGCTCTTTATGAGCTTCGAGTAATTTTTGAAGTACTTTTTCAGCTAAGTCATCACTTGGAATGAGTGGATTAATCGTCAATGCCAGTAGCGCTTTATCATATGATCCGGTAACGGCTGCTTCTGCACCAACTTGTTCAAACGATTTAATTTGTTGGATCAGCCCTTGTATTTGCACAGGGAGTTTTCCCATTGTCAACGGAATCGGTCCATGTTTTGTCACAACACAACTGACTTCGACAGCTGAATTGTAGTCAAGATCAGCAATCGAACCTTTGTTTTGAACGTTTAATACTTGAATATCTTTTTTATCGTTATAGATAGAAGAGATGACGTTACATGCCGCGTCACTATAGTACGCTCCTCCGCGCTGCTCTAATTGAGGTGGTTTTACATCCAAGTTTTGATCTTTATACAGTTCAAACAAACCTTCTTCTAATTCTTTCACAATTTCTGCTCTGGTTTTTCTTAATTCGAAGGCGTCCAACTCTTCTTCTAAAATATTTTGAGTTTTATAGTAGTAACGATGATAAGGACAGGGAACAACTTCTAATGACTTTAGGAAGTTTGAGTTCCACGGGAGTGGGGCAATGTTCTTCATAGTAAGTTGAATATCCGGGTCTCCAAGCATTTCAAGCACTCTACTTGTCACATCCTGGTCATCGAGGTAAACATGAAGACCGAATACCATATGATTCAAACCAGCAAAATCAATATGTACTCTATCCATGTCAACGCCAAGCATTTTTGAAATAGAAAGATGCATATTAAATGGGACATTACATACTCCTATCACTTTTTTATGTCCGCTATAACGCAACAAAGCTTCAGTCACCATACCTGCTGGGTTCGTAAAGTTGATCAACCACGCCTCGGGGCACAACTCCTGCATTTCGGTCGCTATTTCTAACAACACAGGAATTGTTCTAAGTCCCTTGAACAACCCTCCTGCCCCATTTGTCTCTTGACCAATCAGTCCCATTTGAAGAGGAATGCGTTCGTCTTTTATTCTTGCATCCAACAGTCCGACCCGCATCTGTGTTGTGACAAATGATGCGCCTTTTAAAGCCTCTCGTCGATTCATTGTGATATGAATCTCCATAGGAACTCCTGCTTTTTTAACCATTCTTTTTGCAAGTTCTCCTACAATTTCAAGCTTTTCTCTACCTTCTTCAATATCTACAAGCCACAGTTCACGAATCGGTAATTCCTTATAACGTTGGATAAACCCTTCAATCAGTTCTGGGGTATAGCTCGATCCACCCCCAATGGTGGCGACTTTTAAACCTGGTTTACTATTCATTTTCTCTCACCTCATCTTGTATTTCTTTTTGATTTAGCCATAAAGAATAGAAAAACAAACAGACCCACTCAAAATCAAAAGGCTCAGAAGTAAAATACCGGCCTTTTTCTTTTGTTTAAATTTCCCTTCAACCCAAACTAGTACAAACACCAACCCCACACTTATTCCAACTGTATTTATTAAAAACAAAGATAATGTTTCATTCACACCAAACCCTGTTAGCAACGGATTCACCACAAGATTTAGTGCAAGAATAAAACTAAAGAATAAAAAAGCACTTTTGTATGAAAAGAAATGGATTTTTTGTGCTGCTTTCATCGTGTTTTCCCTCTTTCCTGATGAATAAAAGGAGCCTAGGGCAATATCCAGACTCCCTTTGTATTCTTATAGGGCGACTTTATTTTGATCTTCAGACGCTTCAGCTTCAACAGCTTCCATCTCAAGAAGCTTCTTATCATACATTTTGAAGAACGGTAAGTAGATTCCGACAGAAATTGCTATGTTCGTTACACAAAGTACAATTGCACGCCAATCTCCACCTGTCGATAAGTACGCTCCAATTGGTGCCGGTAAAGTCCATGGAACCATGACATAAGTAGGGTTAACTAGCCCAATTGATGTGGCGATATAAGCAAGAGTAGCACCAATGAGTGGTGTGACAATGAATGGAATAATTAAAATAGGATTTAAGACAATCGGCATTCCAAAAATGACCGGTTCATTGATATTGAAGAGACTTGGAACAATTGTAGCTTTTCCCATCGCTTTACTGTAACTTGATTTTGCTGTCAACAACATCGCAATGACTAATCCAAGAGTCGCCCCGGATCCTCCAATCCAGATGAACCATTGGAAAAACGTTTCTGGAGCAATGTGGGGAATTGCGTTACCGGCAGCAACCGCTGCAGAGTTATTCGCCAAATATACTTCCCAAACTGGTCGAGCAACGGCACCAACCACGGATACCCCGTGAATACCAAATGACCAGAAAAAAGTAATTAAGAAAACTGGAACGAGAACACCTGGTAACGTATCGCCCGCACTGACTAATGGGGCTACAGCTTTATCGATTAATGAATGCATGTCAACGTCAAGTACGACTGTAATAATTGTCATAGCAACTAGTACGAGCGTTACCGGGATCAAGGCTTCAAACGAACGTGCCACAGATGTAGGCACAGAGTCCGGCATTTTTATCGTAATATTCTTTGTTTTACAGAAGCGCAATACTTCTACAGAAAAAATAGAAACGAGCATCCCTACAAACAGTCCATGTCCTCCTAGGTTTGCCATCGGTAAGACAAAACCGACACCTTCCATCACGTTTATTCCGATGGTGAAAAGGAATGCTGAAAGTGCTAGCAATCCACCGGACAAAGGATCAAGTTTATAACTTTGGGACAGACTGTACCCAATACCAAACGTAATATATAAGGTCATGATATACATCGTGAGACGATAAGGAATTAGTATCTCCGCAATATGGCTTGCCGCCCATTCTCCTAAGGCAGAATCAGCAGATACTGGAGGGAATGCAATGAGTAGAAAAAGACTTCCAAAGATAATAAAAGGTAGTGCAGATACTACGCCATCACGAATTGCTCTAAGGTGCTTTTGTTCAGATAATTTAGCCATTGGTGTCGATAAATTATTTTCTAAAAAAGACACAAATTTTTCCATGCGACTTTTCTCCTTTTATTGAAATGTTATCAATATTATTTTTGAAGCGTCTCATTAATCAATTTTAATAGCGCTGGTCCTCCAAGTGGACTGTAAGCTTGACCAGGGATCACCCCACATGGAATGCCCGCTGCATCTGCCGATTCTTTAAACCCATCAAATCGGTGTTTCACTTGTGGCGCTACCATAGCTACGTTCCATCCATTTTTTACTTCAGATTCAAATTCTTGAGTCCCAACTGCCAACACTTCTAGTGATTGACCTTGTTTCTCTCCTTCTTTTTTGAGAGCGTTTACAACAATTGCACTAGACATTCCACCTGAACAAACAAATAATACTTTCATTTTCCTTCCTCCTCTTTTGCTTTAGTAATAAAATTTAAATCGCTTGCCTCACAAAACCTTGCGCGGTTCTTAAACGGCTGGTCGCCTCTTCATATGAAAGGTTTGTTAAGATCATCACGATCGCAATTTTCGGCTGTAATTTTGCTTCTAATAAATATTTTTCAGCAATTTCATAACTGCATTCTGTCGAATCCATGATAATGCGTTTTCCACGCTCTATTAATTTTTCATTTGTGAGCTGTAAGTCCACCATAAGGTTCCCATAAACTTTTCCCACACCAACCATTGATGCTGTAGAAAGCATATTACATACAAGTTTTTGAGCAGTACCAGCTTTCAGTCTTGTTGAACCAGTCAACACTTCCGGACCAGTAACAACTTCAATAGCAATATCTGCTATTTCGCTGATTTTTGAATCTTTATTACAGCTAATTGAAACTGTTTTTGCATTGATTTGATGAGCATATTTCAAACCACCAATAACGTACGGTGTTCTGCCACTAGCAGCTATACCGACCAAAATATCTTTACTTGTTAATTGGATACGCTTCAAATCTTCGACTCCCAAGTCTAAACTGTCTTCCGCACCTTCTACCGCTTTAATAAAAGCATTCTCTCCACCGGCAATTAATCCGACTACTTCACTTGGATCCGTGTTAAACGTTGGTGGACACTCAACAGCGTCTAACAAACCAATTCGTCCACTAGTTCCTGCTCCAAGATAAATTAAACGGCCTCCTTGTTTCTTTGCAGCAATAATTGCGTCTACCGCTTTTGCAATCTGTGGGAGCTCTTTTTTAACACAAACAGCTACTTTACTGTCTTCTTCATTCATCACTTCTAAAAATTCAAGCGTTTTCATTTCATCTAAAAACATTGTCTTTTTATTGCGACGTTCAGTTGTCAAATGATCTAGCATACGGTTATCACCTTTTTCCTCCAAAAAAATATGTAAGCGCTTCAGCACAAGAAAAATATAACATCATTAAAAATAATTATCAATACTTTGTATACATTTTTAAAAAAAAATTTTAAAATAAGGTACGATACCAATCAGCCTAAAAGTCTAGGTTTATGGAAAGGTATCATTTTTCATAATGAACATTCGTGAATATTTATTAAGTAACGAGTGTATATACAATTGGTATGCAGCAAAAAATAATATAAGAAGGTAGGTAATTAGAAATGTATGTTGTAGGATTAATGTCAGGTACATCACTGGACGGGATAGACGCCGCGCTAATTAAAGTTTCTGGCACTGGGCTTCAAACTAAAACGGAAGTCATCGAGTTCCTTACTTATCCGTTCCCAAAAGAGATTGAATCGGAAATCATACAGTCCATTTCTGATAAAAATTCAAATGTTCAACTGATTTGTAGTCTCAATTTTAAATTAGGAAAACTATTTGCAGATGCAGTAAAAGAAGTCTGTAAAAAAGCTAACTTTCCGCTAGATAAATTAGACTTGATTGGGTCTCATGGTCAAACAATCTATCACCAACCAAAACATGAACATTCATTTGTACCGTCCACACTTCAAATTGGAGAAGCTGCTCTTATTGCTTATGAAACGGATACAACAGTCATTTCGAACTTCCGTGCTATGGATATGGCTGCAGGAGGTCAAGGTGCACCTCTCGTTCCTTTCACTGAATACATTCTTTATCGAAGTGAAACAAAGGGAAGACTTCTTCAAAACATTGGGGGGATAGGCAATGTTACCGTTATTCCTAAAGGAGCTTCATTAAGCGATATGGAAGCCTTTGATACAGGCCCGGGAAATATGATCATCGACGGAGTATGTAGACAATTGTTCGGGGTGAATTACGATAAAGATGGGGAGATTGCAGGGAAAGGAACTGTGAATGAAGCGTTATTATATTACTGCATGGCTCACCCTTATATTATGAGCAGTCCCCCCAAATCTACTGGAAGAGAATTATTTGGTAAGCAGTTTGTTGTAAAACTGTTAAAAAAATTTGGCACACTCCCAAAAGAAGACATAGTGACCACCGTCACTATGTTTACCGCGAAATCTATTGTTGAAAATTATAAAGCTTTTGTCTTTCCCAAAACTAAAATAGATGAGGTAATCATTGGCGGAGGAGGCAGTTATAATTATACGCTCTTAAAAATGATTCAACTTCTTATCGGAAGTTCGATACAGGTAAAAACTCAAGAAGATCTAGGTTTTTCATCGGAGGCAAAAGAGGCGGTAGCCTTCGCTCTACTTGCGAATGAGACTTTTTACCGCAATGCTAATAATGTTCCGACCGCAACAGGTGCACACAATCCAGTTATTCTTGGCAATTTAACGTATCCTCCAAGAGGCTAATCATACACTGCGATTTTCAAATGTCTAAGAATCAGGTTTTTATCCTGGTTCTTTTTTTAGATTACAAAGGTTACTCTGTAAAGAGAGTGTAAGTGAAAATCGTTCAAAATAACGAAGAAAAACGAATTTATATAAGACATTATAAACGTTAAAACGACTTGATTTCCGTCACAGAGGGATATCAAGTCGTTTAATATTTTAAAATGATTTGGATTAGCGGATCGAAGTATATTTATAGTATTCGTCAATCGTTTATAACATCTTTCTATGTGAACTACTTTGCTCTGCAACTTGAAGTAGGACTTCTTAATTACTAGCAATGCTCATAAATTAAGCTCGTCAGATAATCTTTGATTTCAAAACGTTGATTTAACTGGAGAGGCACCACCGAGACGTTCTGCCACTTTCATCGGGTCGACGGCATTTCCAGCTGAACTAGCTGAGAAATTGTAGTTCCCTTTATGAATCTCAAAGTGTAAGTGTGGACCTGATGAGTTACCCGTGTTTCCAATTTGACCAATCGGTTCACCTTGGCGCACGGTCTGACCTTTTTTCACATCGACTTTATGCATATGGGCATAGACCGTCGTCCATTTCTGACCATCTACGTTATGCTCGATTTGAATATGGTTTCCATAAGGTCCACTTGAGCTAACTTTTGTGACTTTTCCAGCCTCCGCGGCGTAAATCGGTGTACCTGTTTTAGCAGCAATATCGAGACCGTTGTGGAACGTGTATCCGAACTGTCCGCTTGCTGCACCAAACCCTTGCGAGAGGCGTCCTTCTGCAGGCATCAAGAACCGTTCAGGCGCCATTGCTTCGTACTGTTTTTTCAAATCACTCAACTGATTCGTTTGCTTTTTATATTGTTTCGACTGTTCGTCATATGCCGTCTTCACGTCTTGACGTGTCGCTTCGATCTGTTGTTGCTCTTCTTTTAGCTGTTTCAGTGTCTCATTCGCTTGTTCTTTCTTCTCAACGAGTGCCTGATGCGTTTCCTCGGCCTCAGCAGCCTCCGCTTTCGCACTCGGTAGAACAGAAGATACGACTTTCGCAAAGAGTGATTGTTCTGTCGGAACGAGTTCCGCTTCGACCGCTTCTAATTCTTCAGAAGCGCCTTCAATCTTGTCACGCAACACTTCCGCGTTTTGATTGACTTCATCCAACTTTGACTGGATTTTTTGAATGGCTTGTTTCGTTTCTTTGACTTGTTTTGTAGTTTGTTGGACAGATTTCTCCGTTTGAACGAGATCTTGCGGGGACATGTTGTCAGCGGATGCAGTCTGTCCTTGGAACAAAAGAACGCCGACACCTGCTGTCATGATGAGTTGTTTCCACATATATATAATAAACCCTCCAAATTGATACATTCATAAAATGATAAAAAAGCTACATATGCGAATATACCACTGGGGGTTAAACATTTCAATAAATGAAGTTTTTCATTTTCATGTCATCCATGACAGGACGATGTGATATTTTCAAGCATTACTTCACAAGGATTTCACTTACGTTTTTTCGTATAATATCCAGCAAGAACGATGCCGATGACGGACAGGGTGGTCAGTCCAAGTCCACCTATAAGCAGCAGATTCACCGTTTCTGGCGAAAGATTCGTCGTCAGCGCGATAATGGTCGCTGTATTTCCTAACATCAATCCGATGATACAAACAAGTAATAATCGCTTCATCGTTCGTCTTTCACCATTTCAAACTGCGAAATGTCGTCTTGTACAAATCCTAGTCGTCGTGCCGCTTCTATCCATTCAGGACGGTCGGACGTCAAAGTGAGGTGAAGTGGGGATCGGGTCGCAGCCGCGCGCAATAACCATTCTGCATCTTCAGCGTGACCAAAAACATCGAGCAGTACATGATCGCGGTATAACAAAAATCCTTCTTGTTCGCCTTCGACCACTTTCACAAGTTCTGCCTCCTGTTGGGTCACGCGTACATCGCGTTGCCAAATCGGAACATGCTGAGCTGTCGGGTATAGTCGGTCGAACAACGTTTGAATCGGTTCCGAAGTCATGTGAGCAGTCGTTTCAAGTGGTACCGCCTGAAAGTAATAGATTTCACGTGTCGTCTTATATCCAAGTTGATGATAAAGCGACAACGCTGCATCGTTCCCTTGAATTACTTCAAGCAAACGAGTTCCTTTGGCGTCGTCTTCAAATCGTTGCATCAACTCGGTCGCAACGCCTAATTTCCGAGCGTGCGGGGCGACAGCAAGTCCGCCGCAACGCGTCTGCCATCCTGAATCGAGATACGCAATCCCACTCAATACGACGCCGACCGGCTCTTTCCCGTCATAAGCGACGATGGAACGGGACGGCTGATTTTGGTCTCTTACGAGAAAGACGTCTTCAAACGTCTGCTCATCGAATTGGAACGGAATGATATAATCAGAAAAACCAGTCATAAACGCCCGATATAGATCTCGCACAGGCGGGTTTTGACGATATGTAAGTTGTGTAGCCATATAATTCCCCTTTTCTGAATGAAATGAATAACGCCCGAAGGAGACGCCTTATGAACATCACATTAGAATATCGAAATGATACGCATCGACCGATTCTTGATACGTTCACGTTGCCGACGGACCAAGAAAAGTATACAACCCTTCCAAAAGATATGGACGACCCACTTCCTGAAGGCGTTCATCCGATTGTTGTCGTCAAACAGAAGCCCGTCGGCATGTTTTTACTACATGACAACGAACGAGTCGCTTCTTATACGGACGAACCACATGCGCTGCTCTTCTCGGCTTTTGCCATCAATGAGGCAGATCAAGGAAAAGGCTACGCAAAAGCGACACTCCAAGAACTTCCGAAGTTCGTGCAACAACATTTCTCTCATATCCGTGAAGTCGTATTGTCCGTCAACCTGAAAAATGATGTGGCGTTTACACTTTATACGACAAACGGATGGGTCGATACCGGACGTCGAATCGGTGGACCGATCGGCGAGCAGCGAATTCTCTCTTTATCGATTTGACGCATCGATTCGTGCCAATCCCTCACTTATACGTTGCCAATACGTCAGACGATGTGGAACTAAATCGGCTTGTGTGATGTGAACGAGATGGTTCGTCATGATGGAGTTTCCTTCAATCGTACGCAATCGTCCTTCCGTGAGCGCCATCAGCTCGTCCCTGTGAACAACCACGACGTCCATCACTTCCCTGTCGTCAAAACGGAGCGGTTCATCTTGATAAGCGTAACAATACGTATGTGCAAACTCGCGATCGAGGAACCCGTCCAGTTCAATCACGTCTTCAAATATTCCAAGAGCTGTGAGCTGTTCGAACGTCAACGACAGTCCGAGCTCTTCTTCAATTTCACGAATACCATCAATGAACGTCTCGTTTGAAGCGAGATGTCCCGCTGCGGTGATGTCATATTTCCCGGGAAAGTCCTGTTTCTCCATACTTCTACGCTGTAGATAGACAAATTGATCTTTCCAGAACCAGCAGTGGAACGTCTCATGCCAATCCCCGTCTAGATGAACACGCCCACGCTCTTTCTCGCCTATTTTTTGATGATTTTCGTCAAATATCGTGAGGTATTCTTTCATGCTGACACCCCATCTTCTAAAAATCGGATGGTTCCATTCGTCGCATCCAATTCGACCTGAATGCCGATCGGGAAGACGTGTGACGGAAACGTATGACCAATATCGACGTTCGTCAAAATAGGGATGTCTGTGTCGCCGATGACTTCAAGCAACAAGTCGTTGAACGAGAACGGAGCGGATTGATCTTGGAAATGCTCGTGCTTGCCGATAATTAGACCCGAAATCTCATCAAATACACCAGCGATTTTTAACATGCTAAGCGAACGTTCTTCTTCAGCCATCGTTTTGAAGGAACCTTCTAGGAAAAGAATCGCCCCTTTCAAATCGGGATAATAGTCCGATTTGAAGAAACCTGACATCGTGTTCAAATTCCCGCCAATCAATGTGCCTTGTGCCTTTCCATCCCTTAGAGGTACCCATCCTTCATTCGGTTGAAAGGTTTTAATACGTTGCTGCGTCGACCAATCGAGCATCTCTTCGGTCCACTCTTTCGGCACGTCCAAATCGAACGGGGCAGTTTTCTCCAAACTGAGAATCTCTCGTACGTACTGGGACCCTTTCTCGAACATCCCACCATACTCGCCGAATGACGGCACGACAGCCGGTCCGTAAAACGTGACAACCCCCGTTTTGGCGTAACACGCCATCAAAATGGCCGTCACATCACTATAGCCCATGATGATTTTGGGATGGTGTCGCAATTGTTCATAGTCGATATATGGAAGCAATGAGTTTGAATTCGTTCCTCCAATCGTACTGATGATTGCATTCACTTCAGGGTCATGCGAAAACGAATTCAGTTCGTTCACTCGATTCTGAATGGAGGATGACCGATACCCTTCTGATTCATATGTACATGTGCCTTCTTTCACCTTGAACCCCATACGCTTAAGCTGATCGATCCCTCGTTGATAGCGCTCCTCAAACTGCACGGGTGCTGGAAAAGAAGGCGTGATAATCCCAATTGTATCTCCGTTCTTTAACTGTGGTGGTGCAATCATCATTTCCACTCCATTTCCTGTAACATCGTTATGACCGCATTATACCGTAGGAGTGGTAAGTCAGGCTTCAAAATAAATCAGGGTCTTCCGATAACGTTCTTACTTTTCGGACTTTCGTCGGTCGCCCCGTCCAGCCGAGCGCCACGAAGAAAAAGGCACCTAGGAGTAAGCCGAATAAAACGGTCAGCCCTACTTGAACCCCGATAAATCCGTACTGTTCTCCTAGCTTCACAAGTAAAAGTGGCGCAAACAGACAGGTCATACTTAAGGACAAGAGCCCTCCGCGTACTCGTCGCCCCGCATTGCCGATAGTAAACCAGCCAAACGTGATCCATACACAAGCAACAAACCCTAGCGCCGCAACCATCATCCACATTCGCTCGCACCTCACCTTTTCGTTTTTCTTTCTATTCCCCATTTTTCTTGAGATTCCTACTATTTTTTCAAGTGATGAGAGAATTTCCGGGTAAAGGTAAATTAGACAAGATGCGATGCCGGACAATGAAGGAGTGGGTTGCGCATGAGTGCACGGTTAACCTTTGCCCTAGTCTTTCTCGGTCTTTTTTTAATCGTCATGTATTGGATGAGTACATGGAATGACAATGTGGTCGAAGGCCAAATTGAACGGGTCGACATTCCTCAGCTATTGATTGAATCCACCGAATCCTCAGAAGAAGTCACGCTGCGCGTCATCTTAATTAACGACCAGACCGAGGTAACGGGCATCGTCAATAGCGTACAAGGATTACAAAGCGGTCAGCTCGTCACCATCGAGGTCATCCCCACGGAGTCCAACTTGAACATCGCACGGACGATTGAAGTCACATCGCCATGATTTTCTGAAATGAAGCGTAACTTTTCCAGAACTGTGGAATATGAGAAAGAGTCATGACAAAGGAGTGATCGGATTGATTTCAAATAAATTACTATCTGGAAAAGTAGCGCTCGTCACTGGAGCGGCCTCCGGTATCGGACGTGCCGCAGTTATCCGTTTCATCCAAGCGGGTGCGAAAGTCGCCATTCTCGACTTGAATGAAGAGGATGCGATGCGTCTCGCGAGTCTCGTCGGAGAGGAACGGGCCATCGGAATCAGCGTGGATGTTGCGTATGAAGCAGCAATGAAAGAAGCGTATGCACGGACGATTGAGCGATTCGGACAAATCGATATCGTCTTCGCCAACGCCGGACGCAACGGAACCATCACACCGATTGAACACTTGTCCATTGAAGACTGGAATGGTGTCGTGGAGACGAATCTGACGGGAACGTTTTTGACCGTCAAACATGCCATTCCTCATTTGAAAGAGAATGGTGGAAGTATCATCATCACCTCGTCAATCAACGGCAATCGATACTTTAAAAACTTTGGTTTCAGTGGCTATGCGACGACGAAAGCAGGTCAGACCGGATTTGCGAAAATGGCAGCTGCGGAGCTCGCGCAATTCGGAATACGCGTGAATTCCATTTGCCCGGGAGCCATCGATACGAATATCGATGATTCGACCAATCGAGATGATGCATTGCTCGAAGAAATCGTCATCCCTATCGAGTATCCGCTCGGCAACCAACCGCTTGCCGGAAAGTCCGGTGCCGCGAAACAAGTCGCTGACGTCGTCTTATTCTTTGCGAGCAACATGTCGAGCCATGTCACCGGTTCTGAAGTGTACGTTGACGGTGCTGAATCTCTCTTGTAATCAAAAAGTAGACCATTTCATACGAAATGGTCTACTTTTATTTGAGAATCGGACTTTTCATGACCGCTTTTTGGTAAAACGGTTGAAACCCGAGTCGTTCCATGTTTCGACCTGAAGCCGAATCGACCTTCGTCGTGACGGTCAGAACGTCACAGCCAAGCGCTTTCGCCTCGGCGATTCGTTCTAAGATGAGTTGGGTTTGATAGCCTTTTTGACGGTAAGACGGTACGGTACTCGTTAGAAACAATTCCCCGATTCCCTCTTGCGTGGCGAGAATCCCACCCGCTACGACGGCATCTTCTTCCCGAACGAGATAGGCATGATTACTCGGCAGTGCATAAAATCCTTTCGCCGTATCGACCGTCTCTTGAAGAATCGTTCCAGATTCGGCAAATCCCGCCGCAATCGCGTACGCCCATTCATGTAGCGTCTCATCTTGCACTTTTTCCACTTGATTCGAAGAAAGCGGTCCGTCATATTGCGTCACATCTAACGTCCATACGTCTAAAAAGTGATCGAGCGTATAGTTACGTTCTTGCAGTAAGCGTAGTAAGGAATCGTCTGCTAACGGACAAACTTCGATATGTAGTCGGGACACATTTTTTCCACGCACCCACTTTTCCATCTGGTGCAGGTCGTAAAAGCTTGTCGGTCGATTGAGTCCGAATCCAACTGCAAAGCTCATATTCCCCATTTTGAACACGTGCCCCTTACCTTCTACGTGCAGTTCCGCACCTTCATAGGGAGGGGTTTGTTTGCGGTGTCGAATATAAGCAGACGTTCCCTCTGCTTTAATGCTTTCGATGCGTCGTGCCAATTCTAAACGTTTCACTTTGTTCCCTCCCTTGCTTTTCATGTTGAGTGTAGCATATCACGTTCGGATGAGATGACCGTACTGAATCATTCGTTCTCGTACAGAAGGAACGAGGTCCTCAGATCCTAACACGGCTTCCCACTCTTGTAACCTCACATCAATCACTTCATCCGCTTGTAAAGTGAGTTGTCCTAAGTCAATGGGGTTCTCGTATACGTAACAGTACAGATCCAAGAAATACGTGTCCCGCTTAATCGTTGTCACGAACCGAAGTTGTTCAGGCAACACGCGAAGTCCCAACTCTTCTTTCAGCTCACGGACCGCACCTTGTCGACTCGTTTCTCCAGCTAAAATCGAGCCCCCGGTTCCTTCCCACAGAAGCGGGTACGTCTTGTCCGGATGGCGTTTTGATAACAAGAGTCTCCCATCCGAATCGAACGTGAACACTTCGATGACCGTATGAAATGTATGCGGTTCTAGTTCATCCCCACGAAAATGCGTTCGTCCGAGCGGTTGCCGATTTTCGTCTAGTAAATCCCACGTTTCTCGGCTCATGGACGAATCTCATCAATCGTGAATGAAGACGAACCTTGGATCTCTTCGATGAAATGTGATCCAAACAACATGGCCGGTGTGAAACTTCCCGCAAGCATCCGACCGGAGCCGAGCAATCGATTGACGACGGCGAGTGCACCGTAAACAGTGAAGGCATACGTACTCGCCGTTTGGATGCGAACGACAATCTTGCGCCCCTCCTCATTTGTCGCCTCTCCCCATACATACGTCGAGGTTTTTTCACGTTCGGCTTCATTCGGTCCCGATACGTTCTCATCAACATAACGCAGCAATCGTTCCTGCACCGCCTCTTTTCCAAGAATGGGACTGAACCAAGACAAGGCGCGTGCCACATAGGCTGCCGCTGTCGGCACTGGCACCCACGTTGTAATATTCGGGATGTCCGTCGTATAGTAGGCGGTCGAAACGTCTCCCCACGGAATCGCAATCGCGGTGCGGCTTCCTCGTCCAAAATCAATCGTTCTGCGTTTTGCCCCGATTGGGAACGGTGATAACTTTCCGTTCACACGTTCCACGCTACTCGATCCAAGTCCACGAACAGCTGTCTTCATCGTTCCTGGTGAGATGCCACCTGCCGCCGAAAATCCGAGAGCGAGTGATGTCGCATCGGGTAAGAGTTCCTTTAATTTTCGTGCGACACAGTCGGTCGGGATGACGTCAAATCCAACGCCAGAACATAGAATGACACCACGTGCCTTCGCCTGAGCCGCCCGTTGTTTAGAATGAACATATTCGAACACATCGATTTCCCCGGTAATATCCAAGTAATGCGTACCCGTTTCCAGACATGCCTCGATCATCACTTGACTCGTATCTGTAAAGGGACCGGCGCAGTGGAGGACTAAATCCACATCGCGAAGCGCTTTGATTGCCGCCTCACGACTTAATGCGAAAATCGATGTCTCGCAGTCGAGCTCGTCTCCGAGTCGATGAATCTCACGCCCAGTGCGCCCCGCAAGAATCGGACGCAATCCGTCACTGACAGCCTGACGGGCAATCAGTTCCCCTGTATATCCGTTCGCTCCGTAAATCATCCATCTCATGGTTACCCCTCCTTATGTAAGGTTGTCCTTGTTCGTTTCCCTAAATCGAGTTGAATCGAACGAAAAAATCTTGAACGACCCCAATCAGATACACGCTCCCCATCATGACAAGCAAACACCCGATTGGGATGAAAAGACTTTTGATGGCAGCTCGTTTTGTCACGTCCATTCGATTTATCAATCGACGATCAATCAGGAAGAACAAGACGGCTGCGAGAAGACTCAGCCATGACAAGATGAGCCCAAATAGAATATGTAAAGCGAGCGAAGTGAACGACTGTATGCGTTCCGAACTGAATCGCTTTGCGACCCAATCGCTAAACCATGATGTCACGACACCATATGTCAAAATGATAGGGGAACTATATGCCATGTAAATCGTACACAATAAAAGAAATCCCGATACGCTCTCTACAAATGAAGTTTCCATAAGGGTTTGTTGCGAAAATTCAACAATGCTTAATAGAAGCGCATAGATGGGCACAGTCCAGGAAGCTGCGATGATTTTTCGTGTCACCATCGAATCCATCCTTTCTTTCCATTCTTCTCCACTTTAGCGCAATCAACTTGAAAACGCACAAAAACCAGCCTGAATTCAGGCTGGCTTCGCGATTTGTTAATTGTTTGCAACTTCTCCGGCTTTTGTACGGACCGATTGCATCGCTTCCGTCCACGGAAGGAGTTGGTCGAGCATGTCGTTGACCGATTGTGCTTGCACATCTTTCGGTGCGAAATGCGTTCCGTTCTCGAAGTCCGTGAAGAGTGAGAGTGCAGGATGGACACGTACATGAGCGATTGACAATTCACTCAAGATGCCACGTAAATGCTCTGTTGCACGTGCTCCACCAACAGAACCGTATGACACGATTCCGGCTGCTTTGTTGTTCCATTCGACGCGTAAGTAGTCGAGTGCGTTTTTAAGAGATGCTGAGATGGAATGGTTATATTCTTGGACGATGAAGATGAATCCGTCCATTTGCGCAATTTCCTCCGACCAGGCCGCTGCACCTGATGCGTCTTGACCAGCTTCGCCGAGAAGTGGCAAGTTGTAGTCTGCGATGTCGATGACTTCATAGTTGGCATCGCCACGTTTGTCGGCGAGTTCTTTCACCCATTCCCCGACTTGTGGACTGACGCGACCTTCACGAGTTGATCCGAGTACGATTCCGATGTTTAACATAGTAGTTCCTCCTTGGTTAAGTTGTGATTCATCTGATTTTCCAAATAAGCGATTCAAGAAACTCATTTCATGCCCTCATATTCTTTCTCAAATGTTTTCGTGCTTCTGACTGTATCGATTGGTCGTACCATCGCCTCGATTTGCGAACGTTTCGCTTCGAGGAACGGCGGGAGTGACAACTTCTCACCGACCGTCTCATACGGCTCGTCTCCCATGAATCCTGGTCCGTCTGTTGCCCATTCAAACAAGATTTGCGGCGCGACACGCGCATAAGACGATTCAAAGAAGAAGCGGTCGACATAGCCAGAAGTCGGTAAACCGAACTGCTGGAGACGTGCTGTCCATTCATCGAGGACGCTGCGGTCTTCGACACGGAATGCGACGTGATGCACGGTACCGAACCCTTGACGCGCTTGTGGAGATGTCTCGTCATGAATGACGATCACTTGCGCTCCGTTTCCACCTTCACCTCCTTCAAAGAGATAGACATCACCTTCTCGCCCAATCTCTTTAAATAACATGACTTGCTCCATCACTTGTTTGAAATACGTGATGTCAGCAATTCGAATAAAGATGGGACCGAGTCCTGTGATGGCGTACTCAAGTGGGATTGGACCGTTCTTCCACGGTTCGCCCGACGCAATGCCTTCGTTGAACTCATCCGAGATGAGTTGATACGCCTGCTCATCGAAATCGATGAAAGAGAGTGTCTTTTTCCCGAACTGTTCTTGAATCCCTTCGTGCTCGACACCGAGACGGTCGAAGCGACGGACCCAATACGTCAACGCTTCATCTGTCGGCACGCGGAACGACGTCTTCGCGATCTCATTTGTTCCGTGCTTGCCTTTCGGGATACCCGGGAAGTCGAAGAACGTCATGTCTGTACCCGCATTCCCTTTATCGTCTGCAAAAAATAAGTGATACGTTTGAATGTCGTCCTGGTTGACCGTTTTCTTCACCAAGCGCATTCCTAAAACATGGGTGAAGAAATCATAGTTTTTTTCGGCACTACTCGTGATCGCCGTGACGTGGTGAATTCCTTTTACGTGGTTCATCATTCTCTCTCCTTTTATATCTTGATTTCAAGATACATGATTAAATTTTTTTGCGGCTTCTGCCCGCTTCCCAATTTGTTTCAACTGTTCAATCGTTTCTGTCAGAGATAATCCTTCAAATAATGCATTCATATGCTCCGTATGCTTCGGAAAAATATCTTGCATCAAGTGCTCTCCATCATTCGTTAACGCGGCATATGTGATGCGGCGATCGCTCGGACAAGCTTTTCGGACGAGATACCCTTTCTCTTCTAACCGGTCCACGACGTACGTCATGCTCCCGCTCGAGAGTAGGATTTTCTTTCCGATGACTTGAATCGGTTGATCCCCTTTATGATATAAAAACTCGAGTACCGCAAACTCGGTCGCGTTTAATCCGTAAGACGCCACTTCCTGTTTCACCAGGTCTTGTAATGACTGAGAGGCGCGTAACAGCACGGTAATCGTTTTTAATGCATCAGATGGTTCCATCTGTCTCCCTCCTTTGTCCAAGAGAGCATTAACTTAAATTCAAATATCTTTAATTCGAGATAAATATATCATGTGAGGATTTTGCCGTCAATCGATTTGATTCAAAAAAATAAGACGGGATTCCCCCGCCTTATTCTCCTCGACGAATCACAGCCATCTCACGACCGAATCGGTGTCCTTCATCAACGAATCCTAAGCTTTCGTATAAGTGATGGGCCGCCTCGTTCTCAGGATGATACCCGACGACGATTGATTTGCCGTCTCCGATTTCTTGAAGCATCAGCTCTGTCGCTTGTCGACCGATTCCTTTACCTTGATGGGCGTGGTCGATCATGATGCGGTAAATCCACCATGCATCCAACTCTTCCGGTTCCGTGTTGTACATGAGGAAGCCGACCATCGTTTCTTCTTCATAAATCGCGCGCGGGCGTAGCGTCGGTTCGTACATCGCTTGAAGTAACGAAATCGCATTCGGTTCCATATATGACTGTTGTTGTTCACTCAGTACCAAGTGACAGCATGTATACCAATTTTGTGCATCGATTGGACGTAATGAAATCATGTCATTCTCCTTTATTCGTATGTTTCGTTTAAATTCCGTGCGTAGAACGCGATGGCACGACGGTACCTTGCGATGCTTTCATCCGATTTTGGACTGGCAAGCAGCTCGAGTAACGCGCCCATCGCTTCTTCATGACGGCCGACGTTATAGTGGGTCATCGCCTGAAACACTTTGAGCGCCCCATGATTCGGGAAATATTCGATTGCCTCTGCAAATAACTGCTCCGCTTCCTCGTATCGACCAAGTGCCCGATACGTGCTACCGAGTCCGAGATACGATTCCGCCAACTCATCTCCGGTCAATCCGAGTCGGATGGCCCGCTCATAATGCGGTACCGCTTGACGTTCTTCACCGAGCGAGTCATAACACCACGCACAGTACGCATGTAGCGTCGGATTCTTCTCATCCTTCCGTAAGAGCGATAAGAACAGTTGCTTCGCCTGCTCAAGCTGTCCCTCTTCACGGAGACGTACTGCTCGGTTAAACTCATTTTCTTCTGTCACGTCGGTCACCTCCTGAGCGAAATCTTGGTCTAACCATGATTGGAGCGCTTCATAATACTTGCCGATATGCACCCCATCGACGAGTGCGTGGTGGGCTTGAACGGATAATGGCATCCTTAGACGCTCGCCTTGACGCTCAAACTTGCCCCAGGCGATGCGCGGGACGCTGTCATGTTGTTGCTGATGCGTCGGGTGCATGATGCTTGTGAACGTGACCCATGGCACACTCGTGATATACAGTAAGTCGTCGGGCTCGTCATCCCCAACCACGACTTCATCAGCAGCTCGCTCCATACGCGTCGTCACTTCCTGTAAGAACGTCGGTAAATCCTCATGGAACGTGGCCGCACAAAAATTGAAGACATCTTCGTCTAACATGACCGTGAACGATGGGTGGACCACTTCGTGTTCGACGACCGCTTCACCACGGATCCGATAGCGCAATTCCGGAATCGTGTTCGCCGCTTTCACCGCACCGTACAAAAAGAGTTTGAAGAACGATTGATCGCTCGCTTTCGCATATGTATAAAGATTTGTCACATCCACGTTCGCCGTCACGTTAAAATGCGGCGCGTCAAACGCTTTGAAAAACTCAAAGTGTTTTCGTCGTGCCCACGTCTCGATTTCAATTTCTTTCATAAAAAACTCCCCCTCCTACGCTCTTACTGTAGCAGAGAGAGTGAATCCACTCATAGCTTTTGTTTTAACTGTTCGTAATGTCCTTTTGCCAAATCAAAGTAGACGAAGTCTCCCTGTTTGATCCGTTCGAGCGTCGCTTCAAACTCACGCCATCCCCGCTCGACTTGTTCAGGTGTCAATTCGCCGCTCTCGGTCGCCTCTTCGAACTCATCCTCATCCTTTTTGACGATATCCCCGTTCGGAAACACGAGAATATCGAGCAACAAGTCGTCCATGTACGGGATACCATTCTCTTCTCCGATTCGGTCGACGAGGTCAATGTACCATTGCACGATTACACCTTCCGGATTGATCATCGCCGTCACACCGAACGGTTCATTGTCCGGGAAATATTGCAGCCAACTAAAACCAGCATCCGCCACAATAAATTCTTCCCCTTTATGTTTTTTATACAGTGGCGCCCGAACCTCATCGATTTGGAATAAGGCGACAACGCCTGAAAATTGTTCCGTCTGAACGCGTTCTTGCGCATAACGGTTCTTTAAAATCCGCTCCCAGTCTCGTCGATTCGCATACTTCCGTTTTGCCATATGGATCTCTCCCTTTCGGTCATCTCTGTATGATACAGTTCGCCAGAAGAAGGAAAGTTCCTTGTTAGTCGTACAGGTTATGCTGATTGAACCAGACGAGATGGCTTTGTTTCAAACGTTTCCGTTCAACCATTCGGACGAACGCGTCTGTCGAGATGAAGCGGTTCCCGGGATGAAGGTCGGCCAGCAACATGAGAATGATCCGTGTCCCCCGTTCCCCTTCCTGAAGGGAGATATGCTCCATCTTTCCTTCACCATTGAAGCGATTGATGAACAGCTCGACTTTACACTCCTCTTTTAAAAGTCGAGTCGTCACGTACGCGACTTGGCTGATGATCGACTCGAAGTCGTGATGCAATGTGTAGCCGGACGGCCCACTCAAATCGACTGCGAACGTGAACGTATCGAGCGATGTCTTTTGAAAGACTTTGGACTGGACCCGCCCGAGCTTTGCCGTCGCGACCCAGTCGATCTCCTTGACCGGTTCCCCTTCGTAAGGCTTCGACCCTAGAACCTGAAGTGGATTCCGTAAAGGTGATGCGGTCAAAGGACGGTCACCGAGTGCCAATCGTTTCGTGCCGACCGGAGGATGTAACGTGAGGGACGGCAACACCGTCCATCGTTTCTCAATGGGACACTCAAGCAAATACGTCCCGAGATGAAACGGGAGCGTCACAGCGAGTACACACTCTTCGATATAAGCCGGTCCCCGAAATTCGGCCTGGACACGAAGCACATGGCGGGCCTGATCCGTCCGTAACGTCATATCTAAACTATTTGGGGAGCGGTCGTGGTCTGGAAAGCTGAGCGCTGTATTGGATTTCATGCGAACACGAACGGGAAGACCGAGTCGTTCGAGGGTTTCACTTCCGTCTAGCATCACCTGCACTTCCGTTTCATCCCCGACGAACAGAAGAGACTCGTGGGTATGTATATGAAGACGAAGGGCTCGTTCCAACTGTTTCCGCGTCCGTTCGAAGAACCAGACGATGCCCGCAAGTAAACAGAGGGCATATCCGACAATCTCCATGTACGGGACGAATACGAGAATCACTCCAGCGAATCCGTAGACCGGGACCCATTGTTTCTGTAGGGCGTTATGTGTCGAGAACGTCATCGTCAACCCTCGACCGGCACAGAAACGGTGTCTAAGATGTAACGGATGATATCCTGTTTCGTTGATTTGATGCCTCCTTCAAGCGTCAACGTCAGGCGATGTGCCAATACATAAGGTGCCACGGCTTTCACATCTTCCGGAATGACATACAATCGATCGTTCAGATAGGCATAACTTTGAGACGCTCGCATGAGCGCGATGGCTCCTCGTGGACTGACACCGACCTCGACAGATTGGTGTTCTCGTGTCGCATGGACGAGCCCGAGTAAATAATCGAGGACGTCATCTTGAATCGATACTTGCTTCACTTCATCTTGTGCGCGGCGTAACTCGTCTAACGTCGCGACCGCCTCCACGGTTTTCCGTGTTTGACGCATGACTTGTAAGAGGAGCTCCCGCTCTTCCGCGACATCAGGATAACCGACTGGAATTGAAATCAAGAAGCGATCGAGCTGGGCATCCGGTAACGGGAACGTTCCGGCCGATTCGATCGGGTTTTGCGTCGCGATGACGAAGAATGGTTTTGGCATCGGATACGTCTCTCCTCCGATGGAGACTTGCCGTTCTTCCATCGCCTCGAGCAAGGCGGACTGCGTCCGTGGAACCGCTCGGTTGATTTCATCGATCAAGACGATATTCGCAAAGATCGGTCCTTGGCGATGGTCGAACGTCTGTGTCTGCATGTTGAAATAATCTGCGCCAATCACGTCAGACGGTAACAAGTCGGCCGTAAACTGAATCCGTGAAAACGCGCCGTCGAAGCTAGCTGCAATCGTCTTGGCAAGTAATGTTTTCCCCGTACCTGGAACATCTTCTAAGAGAATATGTCCTTCCGCGAGTAACGCCGTACAACAGAGACGTACGACATCCTCTTTGCCTAAATACACCTCGTTCAACTGTTTGATGACCTGTTCCATGCCCATAAAATGACCTCCATTTTTTTGTCTTACTCAAACTTTACCTTTTTATGGTAAGATAAACAACAAATAGTCTGAACATTCAAAAAGGAGGTAACTTCTTGCGCTGGACGAACAAGTTTTTTCTCATGATTGCCGCTACACTCCTCGTCACCTTTACGATGATGATGGTTGCAACGAGTGTATTCGAATGGCTCTACAACCCGGAAACGATCCCCGTCGAGGAAAATAACAGTCCCCCGACTGATCTCCTATCGGATGAGGATGGAATTTTAATCGGTGAATCCAAAGCAGATTACCCGTTTGAATTGGATCCTCGAAAAGGAAAAATAAAACCTCTTGAGAGATTTACGGGCTCTGGAGAGTCCACACGACGAAATCTCGGTTTATTGGTCGCTTTGATTGCATTCTGTTTGCTCGGTTTTTATGTCTATCGAAAACGAAAGCAACGTTTGGCGCGCGCACGAGATCATGTTGATTCAAGCATAGACCCGCTTGTCGAATCGCTACTAAACAAGAACGCTTCTTCCGTTTCGACGCTCACAGCGTTCACGAACGTCCCGATTCGCGATGCACTGATCACATTCAACCAATCTCTCGTACCAGTCAAGCGATTGCGTGCTCATGAGACACTGCAAGAGTGGTTCCAACGCATCGATTTACCGATGAACCCGTCCGTTTATCATGCGGTCCGCTACGGAACATCCTCAGGCGTGACGATTTCTGAAGAAGACACACTCCACTTTAAGAGCACACTCGATCACTACGCGACACGTCCTCACCCCGAGTGAGAATGTGCACAGGTTCTACTTTTCATTCATGAATGATAAAATGGTGGAAAATGTCAGTTAAGGGGATGAAATCATGAGACGATGGGCGATATTCGGATTAGGTGCACTTTTACTCACAGGTTGTACGGATACGGTGGCAGACAATCCGATCCCGATCGAATCAACCGATGAACCCATCACTGAATGGACGCGCGAAGACTTTAAAGACGTCTATGACCAATATGAACAAACACAACCGCTCCTCGCTGCGCTCGAACAACAAGGCATCAAACCGTTCCGCGAGACGTTTGAACGCGTCATCATTGCCGGAAACGGGCTTGAGCACACATATGCAGATATTTATCCGTTCAAACTCGATGACGGGACGTATGCCACGGTATTCGACAGTCAGAACGGGACGTTGATTAACGGTTCCGAATCGGTCGCTCCGCTGTTTTGGCAAGAGGAGTCTTTCCTTCAGTATGTCGAAGAGATAGAGAATCGAAAATTTGGAACGAGTGCCCCGCCTACCGACGTCATCCTTACGCAGGATGAATTTCAATCCGTCTATGACCGCCATGCGTACACGTCAGCCCTCCTCGTCGAACTCGATGAAGCGGGTGTCGAACTGGCACGGGAACCAATCGACGATGTGATTATCGCCGGCAATGGCGTGACCGAAGTCACTGCCGACTTGTTCGTGTTCGATGTCGAGAACGGATATGCCATCGTATATGATCAAGATGGAGAAATATTAAAAGGTCCCGAATCCATCTCACCGCTCTTTTGGAACGAGAAGGACTATGAGGACCTATTAGCCAAGAATGAGGGATAATTCCGTCCCTTCTTTCCGATTTTAGTTATGCTATACTCAAGTCAATAAACGACCACTAGGGGAGCCTTCGGGCTGAGACGGCATTTGTGCCGGACCCTTCGAACCTGATCTGGCTCATACCAGCGTAGGGAAGTGGCTTGGGATACGTCTCTGTATGTCCACGCCATTTTTCCATCTGGAAACGTGGCGTTTTTATTTTTGAAAGGAGACTATTCATGCGTATTCAACAACTCACTTGGATGGCAATGCTCGTCGCCATCGCCGTCGTAGGCTCAATGTTCATCTCGATTCCCACAGGTGTCGCCCGCGCTTATCCGATTCAACATATGGTGAACGTGATTGCCGGAGTTACCGTCGGCCCAATCGGAGCCGTTCTCGTCGCTTTCGTGACCGGACTCATTCGCGTCATGACCGGCACAGGGTCACTGCTCGCATTCCCCGGTGGCATGATTGGTGCATTTCTTGCTGGTATGTTCTTCGTTCGCACGAACCGCGTCTATGCGGCCGCTCTCGGAGAAATCATCGGGACTGGGGTTATCGCTTCGTTGATTGCCGTCCCGTACGCAAAACTGTTGATGGGTTCGACGTTCGGTGCCTTCTTCTTCATTCCAGCGTTCCTTGCTTCTAGTTTGACAGGCGCGCTTCTCGGTTGGCTCGTCTTATCACGTGTCAAACAGTTGCGACCGAGCACACTCAAATAACGTATTTTGATTTAGGAATCCGACCGACTCATGACGGTCGGTTTTTTGTGTGAAAGACCCAGATTGCTTCGCCATTCGATTCATCGATTAAGCCGCTGTCGACAAACCCGTTCTTCGCATAAAATTGTTTCGCGGCTTCATTCTCTTGATGGAGGCTCAGAATGATATCATCCACATCGTACTCTGTCTGGATAAATTCCACTGCGGTGCGTAGACACTTCGTCCCGACGCCTTTCCCCTGTTCGTGTTGATCCATCATGAAACGATCGAGCCACACATAACGTTCTGTCTGATTTTCTGCTCCGACCATCATGAAGCCAACCGGTCGCTCACCGTCATAAAATGCATAGCTCTGCCAATTATATTTCGTATCCTCGACCATCTCTTGAAGCGACTCGGCATTCGTCTCGATGAATCGGGACTGTTTCTCGTCCACTGATAGAGTAATGATTGCCTCTCGATTGAATGCATCAATCGGCTGAATCGTGATTTCATTTCCTTTCATGCTTTCACCTCATTGATTTTCTCTCTCTTTCATACGCTTTCTCCCGTAAAAAGTTTCTTCCCCCGTATCTTCAAGATCATGCATTCGCTACACTAGAAATAGAAAGGGAGGTTATCATATGTTCCGAATCGGAAGTATCTTCATTCCCGTATCAGATGTCGAACAGTCCCTACACTGGTATACCACTTATTTTGATGCCAAAGAAATTGGTCGCTGGGAAGGAGGCATCGGTTTGTGTCTACCAGACGGTTCGACTCAGCTCGGATTGATCCAAACCTCGTCACCGCAACCCACAACGTTCAAAGATGCGTCAGGACAAGCCCATGTATATTTCAACGTCATTTGTGAAGACATTCATTTCGCGTATCAATCGTTCGAACAAGCAGGGTTGATTGCGACACCGCTTCACGATTTCGGAGGCATGTCTTGCTTTGACGTAGTGGACCCGGATGGACATACGATCAGTCTTATCTCGGAAGATGTGACTTCCCCGTTCCATCGCGATCGCGTGAACAACCTACAAACGAAAGGAAAGTCTTAATGAAACAAATTCACCATATCTGTATCCAAACACCAGATTATGCCGCATCGAAGTCATTTTACGAAGCACTCGGTTTTGAACTCGTCCAAGAATCGCCAAACTTCCATACGCGTGACTTCAATAGTTGGCTCAAGCTCGGGGATTTTTATATCGAGCTCCAGACTGCTAAAACGGATGAAACGTTACAAGACTACTCGAAACATACGGCCGGTCCCGTTCATTTCGCCCTCTATGTGGATGATCTCGAAGCGGAAGTCGCACGACTCGAACAGCTAGGCGTCACGTTCTTGCCGAAGCACGGTGGCAACATCTATTTCGTCGTCGACGGTCATTTAAGTAAATTGAAAGCACCGGAAGGAACCATCATCGAACTGCGTAATACGTTTCTGATTAACTGAGGCCCTGTGCCTCTTTTTTGTTGGACACATCTTCACGTTTCCCTCACTCGTCTCATCGGGAATGGGTATGAAAAGGATGTGTTGTTCATGATCAAATATCTCGATTATTGGAGCTACTTGTCACTCTCCCTGGCAAAGCTCTTCTTTTTTAGCTGGTTGACCGCGACGGCGTTCGACTTCTCGTTTTTCCTCATCAATTTGGCGACGATTCTGCTCCTGACGAGCTGGGCACTTGCCGTGTCTTACCCGATTCGCCGATGGATTTTATACGTTTCTCTGTTCCTGCATAGTACCCTACTCGTCTCGGACATCTGGTACTATCGCTATTTTGAAGACTTATTATCTGTCGCCTTACTGTCTGATATCGGACAGATGGGAGATGTCGGGGGTGGCTTCTTGACGCTCATCCGCCCGATTGATGCGTTCTTCTTCATCGACCTCATTATTTACGGTTTAATTTTACGTTACATCAAACGGCATCCTGTCCGTGAAGCGAAGCGGAACGGAAGACGATTGGCGCTCGCCGGCTTCACTCTCGGATTTCTTCTCTTCACGATTCCGCTCACCCTCAGTTATCAGCGCGGGGAAAAATGGATTGCAGACGACCCGATCTCGAATATGCGTGAATATTATCATCTCGGTTTTTGGGGCTATCACGCGATGGATGTCGCCCGAGGCGTCGAACGTGCCATGGGATGGAACGAAGCCCTGACAGACGAAGAGCGTTCTCAAATCCAAGCACTCTCTTATCAAGAATTAAGTGCCTCGAGTCCGGATACGAACGTCATCGTCCTACAACTCGAATCGTTCCAAACATCTGTCATCGACCAACAGATCAACGGACAGGAATTGACACCGAACTTAAATCGATTGCGCCGTGACATGCTCTATTTCCCAAACGTGTATCATCAGACGCATGAAGGGCGGACGTCCGATGCGGAGTTCATCGTGAACACATCACTCTATCCTGTCAAATCTGGTTCGGTGTACACACGTTTCCCGGGAAATCAATTTAGTGCACTCTCACAGTACTTGAACGAGGCGGGCTACGATACGGCAGCCATGCACTCCTTCCGTAAAGACTTTTGGAATCGGGATGATTTTTATGACAACATCGGGTTCAATCATTTCTTTAGCGACAAAGACTACCCCGACCAAGGCATCATCGGGATGGCACTCAACGACCAGGAATTCTTGAATACGTCCGTCGGATTCATGGAAGAGTTGAACGAACCGTTCTATGCGTTTTTAGTCGCATTGACGAGCCATACGCCGTACGACATTCCGGAGGACGAAAAACGATTGGACCTGTCGGAAATTGAGGACCCCCTTCTCGAAAACTATTACCATACCGTTCATTTCGTCGATGCGGCGGTCGGTCAGTTCATCGAACGATTGAAACAAGATGGGTTGTGGGATGAGACGCTTCTCGTCATGTATGGTGACCATGATAGCGGTCTGACGGCACCTGGAGAAGAAATGGCTACCATCGAAGAAGTGGACTCAACAGTTGAAGCGTTTCAACTCGACCGTGCTGTCCCACTCTTCATCAAACCACCTGGATTGACGACAGGGGAAGTCATGGAGGCGAGTGGCGGTCAAATCGATATCGCACCGACGATTCTCGACTTACTTGGGATCTCTCCGGCATATATGCTTGGCGACTCTCTCTTGAATGATACGCCGAATTTGACCGTCTTTCGGACGGGCGCTTTCCGATATGAAGACCATTACTATGAACCAGACTTGACCGAACGTTCTGGTAACGGCACATGCTATTCCGTCGAGACGGAAGAACCGGTCGCGTTTGATCGATGCGCCCCTTACATTGACCGTGCGGCCAGTCAGCTCCGTCTCTCGGATACCATCATCGAGAAGGATGCCCTCTCACAAATGAGTCCATGAAAAACCTCCCGAGCTATTTGTCTCGGGAGGTTTGTTTAATAGGCTTGACGCAATGTCGCGATATCGATTTTTTTCATGGGCAGACACGCCTGTACGACTTGTTCAATCTTCTCTTGCGAACCGACCGTCATCATCTCTTCCATTTCCCAAGGAATGATTTGCCACGAGACGCCGTAGCGATCTTTCAGCCACCCACACTCCTCTGCTTCCGGTACAGCCGATAGCTGCTCCCAGTACGTATCGACTTCGTCCTGTGTTTCACAAAAAGCGATGAGCGACTGTGTTTCGTTAAATGAAAACATATGATTTTCATTACTGTCCATCACGACAAATTCTCGACCGGATAAGACGAAGCGAGCATAGTTGATTTTCCCGTCGAGCTCGTCGCCATCTTCTTCCGTGTATCGTACCGTATGTCCGTCCAGTACATACGAATCTTTGAAAATGGAAATCCAATCGTTCATCGCCGCCTCGGCGCGACCGAATGCATCCTGGACAAACAAGAGGCATGGCGTCACGAGCTGAATGTCCATCCCCCCATCATGCATGATTTGCCAAGAAACTCCGTAGCGGTCCTTCAACCACCCATAACGCTGGCTGAAGTCGTACGTATCTAATGGAATCAAAATATCTGCCCCGTCAGATAATCGTTCCCATAGCGCATTGATTTCTTCAGTTGTCGGGAGCGATACCATATAGGAAATAGACGGATTTCGTTCTTTCGTCGTGCCTCCCCCGAGTAACTGAAAGAACTGTCCAGCGAGCGATAACGTCACAATCGTCGTCTCGCCTGCTGGCGAGCTTGAAAATGTCGTCGTATAGTCGACAAACGAATCTGGAAAGATGGAGACATACCACTCGGCGATTTCCTCGACGTTCTCCTCAAACCAAATACATGGAATCACGGGTTGCGTAATCATGAAAAAGTCTCCTTTCAGACTTCATGCAAACGATAGACATCACGCACGGCGAGAAGATCCCCGGCTTCGTCACGATATGCCTGATAATGCGATGAATGGATGTGGTGATCGAGCGCATCTTCGTCTTGATACTTTTCATAGAAGACAAACGTACCCGGTTCATCAATCGCCTCATGGAGAACGTATGCGAGACACCCTTCTTCTGCACGCGACGGCGGAATCACACGGTGTAGCGCATCACGTAACGCCTCTTCTTTTCCGGGATGAGCTTTCAAAATTGCGGTAATGACGATTTCCATATCATATTCCTCCTTTGATGTAATCACATTGTATACGTTTCCCGAAATTGTATTAGAGTAGGCATGAAAAAAGATACGTTGTACTGTTCCAACGTATCTTTCAAATTATACTAATTCATTCGCAACTTCATTCAATTCTTGAATCTGGCTCTTTAAAGATTGGAGTGCATCTTGTTGCGATGTTGTCCACGTATGAACATCTTGACTGCTAATTTCAAGTGATTGCATCAACACTGACATTTGTGAAACGACTTGGTGAACTTTGTTTAGCTCAAGAGCTGTCACTTGAAGTTGATTTGAAGTCTCATCTACTTGTGTTTCCACCGTACCGGTCGTCTGAATCATCGAAAGAATAGACGCCCCACTCTTACGAACTTGCACTTCTTGCGTAGATAATCGATTCGTGCTTTCATCAATCGCTCGTTCGGTTACTTGTACTTCATTCATGACGAGTTGGATGATTTCATTAATCTTTGATGAAGCTTCTGCCGTCTGTGCAGATAAGTTTCGAATTTCTGATGCGACTACCGCAAATCCTTTCCCATGTTCGCCTGCACGTGCTGCTTCAATAGAAGCATTCAATGAAAGGAGATTCGTCTGAGAAGAAATTTGTTGGATTGTATCTGTAATCGTACGTACCTCTTGAAATCGTTCGCTCAATCCTTTAAAAGCATAAATAACTTCACCGATACTGACATTCAACTCAGCAAGTGAACGTTCGGTTGAATTCATATTCTCATGTGAAAGATGAGCTTCCTGACGAACCTCACCCACTTCCATCATCGTTCGCTTTAATTGCTCTTGCATTCGTTCGAATGCATGTACCGTCGACTCAATTTGTGTGGAAACATGATGAATATGTTGGCTTTGCTCCATTGTTTGACGTGTCATCGTTTCTGATTTCGTGGCAACTTCTGAAGCCTGTTCCGCCACAACATCAACAGCATCCACCATCGTAAAGACTGCTCCGTGAAGCGTTGTTGCGCTCGCCGTTGTTTTTGCCATTGTCAGTTCGATTGCTCCTGCATGCTGTTCCGCTTGCTGTCTTTGTTCCATGGTTTCGCGTAATAATTTCGAACCGAAATGTGTAACAAAATAAGCAGCAGACAACGACATAGTCAGAATAGTAAACCAACTGATCAAATCGAGTGTCGTTTCAAATGAAAATCGACCTAGCACAAGCGCTGACGCAGAAATTCCTACAGAGAGGAGACTTCCATAAAGTGCAACATATCGATTGAGATACATGAGCATCAACACGACATATAAAAAGACGATATCTTGCATCGCTTCTCCTGGTAACGTCATCATAATCGCAGTTGCTGCTAAATACATCAATGTAACTAGCCCATACTTTAACCACGGTTTCTCCACAAAGAACCGGTATCCAGCCCAAGCTGTCAGCTGAAGGACTATTCCTACAATCAAAAAATTCAATGTATTCTGTCTAGGCAACTCACCCATCCAAAATAACATTCCCATGATTGGATATGAAACAGCAAACAAGACAAGAATGATGCGAGATACTAAATAAGAGCTCATTTTTTCAAATTGATTGACCATTTTCACTTCCTACTTTCTTAAGAAATAACTGACACTCTTTATTTCGGCAGAGAATTGAAGAGTATGAAGTAAATTACTAGTCATCCATCGAATTATTTTTTTTAAGAGCTTTAAATAAAGCAGTAAAAAAACCTTCCGTAGAAGGTTTAAACGATTGCTTCTGCCACACGTAATCCAGACAGATAGGCACTTTCGAATCGCGTTCGTCCGGATGGATCATCCGCTTCAAGAAAAATATCGCCAGCTAAATAGACGGGATAATGACTTACCCGATAAAACGGTTCATGCCACACGTCTTTCGCTTGCGCATAGCGCCACCGTTTCAATTGCCGTGACGCAATGTCGATTTCGCCGATTTCCTTCCGCATTAACCGTTCAATCTCTGCAAGTATCTCCTCTTCCGGTCGCTCATACCACTCCTCACTCCACGCTTCTTCCATATAGACGCTGATGAGCGAGGTCGCAGTAATTCCTTTTTGCTGATTATTGATCACTTTTAACAAACCTGGTGTCAGGTCGTGATCGAGAATTCCATCTGCCCCAATCTGTACATCACCCGTACATTCGAAAAGACCGACGAACGTCGGCGCATACACGAGACGTCGCAAGGAAGGTTTGACCTGATCAACCAAACTCCCGAGTAATTCGAACGATTGCGGAAGCGGTGCCGTCATCACGATTCGGTCGTATGAACGTCTCGTCACATCTGTCTTCACGCTGATGGTACCATCCTCTTCTATGTGAACGTGCTCCACATGTTCATTCAAGTGTACCGTCAATCCCTCAGCAAGATGCTTGGCGAGTCCATTCATACCATCCGTCCCCACGTATCGCGGATAAGGGTCCGCATACCAGACACGCACCCAGTTCGCACTCATCCACGACTGTACCTCGCGTTTGAGCTCTTCTCCACGTACGGTGAAATAGACGGCCCCGTGATCCGCTTGTCCGTCACCGATTCGGCGAGTCGCCAAACGCCCCCCGACGCTTTGGCTCTTTTCAATCAATTCAATCGTATGACCTCGACGTGCGAGTTCACGCGCTGCGATGATTCCGCTTATACCAGCCCCAATGATTCCAATCTTCATTCAGCATGTCCCCTTTCCTTCATGAAGATTGTAGCATGCTCTTTCCTTTCAACCTCTATTTGATATGCTTCAAGCTGGTTTGTTCCATTGTTCGTCGTACGCCCGACGTGAGTCTTCATACATGACAGCAAAACGTGCAACTACCAACGGACGAACAAGTGAAGTTGCAACCAATAGAGACCAGGATGACAGAATCGGTAATTTGAAAACAATACTTAACGTGAGACCCGTCAGAAAGACCGGAATCATTGGCAAGATTAATTTAAATGCTTCCCATTTCTGTCCACGCATCATCCCACGAGATTTTGTAATCGCTTCTATAGGGGACAAATGAGGCTCATCTCGCAATATAAAGAAAGTGAATGCATAAGAAAAATACTTTATGATTCCTGGAACGATTAGAAGCAGTCCCCATAATAGTTGGAAAAGAACCGTGAGTAGGAACGTGGCCAAATTTAAGCGGTAGCCCTTTCGGAACGGTTTAAATACATTTTGAAAGTGCAATTCCTTATTTCGCACCGCATCTAAAATGACCCAACTGTATCCGATATACATTGGCAAAGACATCACATACAGGATGAGTCCAATCACACTAATCGTCATAAGAATAGTAGAACTGTGTTGGATTCCGTAATACGTTGGATCTATCATAAGCCACAATTCCACTAAAATCGCCATTGCAAAAGACCAACCGATAAGTTTTCCGATTTTTCCTTTTAAGGCTTCATGAGTCCGTTCTGTCCATGTTTGAACCATTTTCTAGTCTCCCCCTGAATGATTTATCTTATATACGCCATATCGTTCAAATACGTTTCATGTTCACACAAAAAAAGCAGAGATTCACTCTGCTCGTTCGTCCGCTCGATATTCTAGTATGTCCCCCGGTTGACAGTCGAGCGCTTCACAAATCGCTTCGAGCGTCGAAAAACGAATCGCTTTCGCTTTTCCATTCTTTAAAATCGACAAGTTCGCCATCGTGATCCCGACCCGTTCCGACAGCTCTGTCACACTCATTTTCCGCTTCGCCAACATCACATCTAGATTCACAATCATCGCCATTTTTCTCACCTCAGACCGTCAAATCGATTTCTTGTTTCATGTCGATGGCTCGCTTCAACAATTTCTGTAACAACTCAGCAAAGACGGCAATGACAAATGCAGCAAACACGAAGACGAACCCGAGGACTAAGAAACCTGGGGAATCATCACGCTCGGCAAACCAATAGAAGAACGGAAGCAACGCTGTATAGATGACCGTGATGGTCAGTGCGCAATACTTGATCACTCGAAGTACTTTCACCGCTCCATAGGAGAACGCCTCATTCCGGTCAATTAATCCTAGCAAGGTAAACGTCTGGAACAGAGCTATGAAATATGGGACTGCTGCCACATACATCCCCACGACAATCGGACGCATCGAATTCGCAATCCATCCCCCGCTCTCAGTTGCGTCTCGCCAAAGAAACGGAAGTAAAAAGATACAGGCCGCAAGAATCGGAAGGGCTAAGACAATCACCGATAGTTTCAAAAAGACGGTTTCTCGTTTCACCTGTCATACACCTCACTCGTTTTGTTTCCTTTATCATACGCCCTTATTTATCGTTTATCAATAAATATTTATCGAAAAAAATAGACCTCAAGCATTTTCTTGAGGTCTTCTTTCCTTACTTCATCGCTTCTAGTTCACTTTCGGTCACCCATTTATGGTTTGTGACCTCTTCTCCATCTTCCGTCGTGTAATCCACCATATAAACCGTTGTCTCTTCAGCCATATCAATTGTCGCTTCCGCTCCGTTCATGCCCTCCATGTGATCGGCGGCCAAAACGACTTGTTCACCTTCTGCTAATGGCGCGTCATCCACGTTCTCGAGTTCCTCATGAATCACCCATTTATGATTCTCTACGGGATCACCGCCTGTCGTCGGTGTATAACTGACTGCGTATACAGTCGTATCATACGCACCGACAATCGTGGCTTCGACACCTTCCATCCCCGGCATATGATCCGCTGTCATCATCGCTGTCGACCCGACCGGATATGTCGGATCATTCGCTTCCATCAGTCCGTCCGGTATCTCTCCAGACCCTGAGTGGTCCATTGCCGAATGATCCATGCTTTGTTCTTCTGACATCTCCATCGATGTATCGTCTGCCGTATCCCCACATGCGGCTAACGATGTAGCGAGCACGATGACACCTAAGCCCGTCATCCATTTCTTCTGTTTCATCGAATCTCTCCTTTTATTCATACTCACGTTGAGTGTACCCGTCCCTAAGAATCAACAGACGTTTTTGAGAGCATTTCGATGATTTGTTAACTGACTGCAACAAAAAAGGCCAAAATCCCGAAAGATTCTGGCCTTTGATTCATTATTCAACTGTTACAGACTTCGCCAAGTTACGTGGCTTGTCGACATCACAGTCGCGGGCGAGTGCCGCATAGTACGAGATGAGTTGAAGTGGAAGAACCGTCACGAGTGGCGTGAGAAGTGGTTCAACACGTGGAAGAACGAATGCATCGTTTTCATGCTCCATGCCTTCCATTGAAATCGTACAAGCTACTGCACCACGCGCCACAACTTCTTTGATGTTTCCACGAATGTTGAGGTGTGTGTTCGGTTGAGACACAAGCGTGATGACTGGTGTCCCATCTTCAATCAACGCGATCGGTCCGTGTTTGAGTTCCCCACCTGGGTATCCTTCTGCTTGGATGTATGAGATCTCTTTGAGCTTCAATGCACCTTCAAGACCTACATATGAATCCAATCCACGTCCGAGGAAGAATGCGTTGCGTGATTCTTTCAAGAACTTATCAGCAAGCTCTTCAAAGATTTCTTTTTGTGCCATAATCGAGTCCATCGTTGTCGCAACGAGTGCGAGCTCTTGCATCAAATCAAACGGAAGTTTCTTCCCGTTCGCACGAGCGATGTCGTACGCGAGAATCGCGAGGACGGCGATCTGTGCCGTGTACGCTTTCGTCGAGGCGACCGCGATCTCTGGTCCTGCGTGGAGGAGCATCGTCTCGTTCGCTTCACGCGAGAGCGTCGATCCCGCTACGTTTGTTAACGTGAGCGCTTTATGGCCAAGCTTTTTCACTTCGACGAGAACGGCACGGCTGTCCGCTGTCTCACCTGATTGTGAGATGAAGAGGAAGAGTGGCTTCTCTGTCAAAAGTGGCATGTTGTAACCGAACTCTGACGCAACGTGTACTTCAGTCGGTACACCTGCAACGCGTTCAATCAATTGTTTCCCAACAAGACCGGCGTGGTAACTTGTACCACACGCGACGATATAGACGCGGTCCGCTTCCGAGACGAGCTCACGCACGCCGTCCGTGAGTTCGATGTCGCCGTTCTCGTTCTGGTAGTGCTGGATGATGTTGCGGATGACGGCCGGCTGTTCGTCCATCTCCTTCAACATGTAGTGCGCGTATGTGCCCTTCTCGATGTCTGACGCATCGATCTCGGCCGTGTACGGCGAACGTTCGAGCACTTCGCCGTCAAGCGTCTTGATCGTCGCCGACTCACGTGTGAGGATGACGATCTCGCCGTCGTGGAGCTCGAGGTACTGGTCCGTCACCTGGAGCATCGCCATTGCGTCCGATGCGACGACGTTGAACGTGCCGTCACCGAGTCCGACGAGGAGCGGTGACTTGTTCTTTCCGATATAGAGGCGCTCTTTGTCCTCTGAGTCGATCATCGCGATCGCGTATGATCCGTGGAGGTCCGAGAGCGTCTTGCGGAACGCCGCCTCGACGTCACCGAGCTCGACGAAGTGCTTCTCCATGAGCTGGACGATGACTTCCGTGTCCGTCTCTGAAAGGAACGGGACGTCAAGCGTCTTCTTGATGATTTCGTCGTTCTCGATTACGCCGTTATGCACGAGCGTGAAGCGTCCTGTCGTACTTTGGTGCGGGTGGGCGTTCGGTACACTCGGTACCCCGTGTGTCGCCCAACGTGTGTGGCCGATTCCAATCGTGCCGTCTACTTCTGCTGGGATGATTTCGCGTAGCGCAGCGATGCGACCGACTTCTTTGTGAACGTTGACATTTTCATGCATCAACGCAAGACCTGCCGAGTCATAACCACGGTACTCGAGTTTTTCAAGACCTTTGAGAAGGACTTCCTTCGCTCCGGCATTCCCAATCATTCCTACAATTCCACACATAAACAAATCTCCTCTATTCTTCGATTTCTCGAAAAAGGAAACGGGCTTTTTCTAAGAGCTGTCAACACACACTTCTTTGTCCGTCCGGTCACCCGGGCGTTTTAAAAGCGTGCTTTTCGTCGTGACAGGCGACGAGGAGGCACCCGCCGAAATCTCGATAACCTCCAACCTCGTCAACTCCGCAGAGTTCTGGCGCTTGTTCGTACTCTTGTGTCCTTCCGTTTCCAAGGTCACGCTCTTAATAGTACAAATCACACCCCCATTCGTCAAGAAGAACCATTGTTTTCTCGATGACAAAACGGAAACAAAAAGGGAATCCAACGTTGGATTCCCTTGTGTTATTCCCGGTTTCTGAAAAATTATCCTTCTACGCCGTAATCTTCACGCACGACTTGCGCGATTTTTTCAACGTAGAGATCGCACTCTTCCGCTGTCGGGGCTTCTGCCATGACACGAACGAGTGGCTCTGTTCCAGATGCACGGACGAGAATACGACCGTTCCCAGCCATTTCCGCTTCTGCTTCTTGAATCGTCGCGAGGACACGCTCTCCGTTCATCGCATCATTTTTATTCGTCACACGGATGTTGACGAGCTTTTGCGGATACACCGGCATCTCAGCTGCCAACTCAGAAAGTTTACGGCCTGTCGACTTAACGATTTCCGCCAATTGGACGCCTGATAACATCCCATCACCCGTTGTCGAGTGATCGAGGAAAATCAAGTGACCCGACTGTTCGCCACCGAGTGTGTATTGATGTTTCTTCATTTCTTCTACAACGTAACGGTCTCCAACTGCTGTTTGAAGCGCCGTCATGCCCGCTTCTTCTACAGCTTTATGGAAGCCAAGGTTACTCATAACCGTCGCGACAATCGTATTGTCTTTCAAACGACCTTTTTCACTCAAGTATTTCCCGCAGATGTACATGATTTTGTCTCCATCCACGATATCACCGTTCTCATCAATCGCAATTAAACGGTCTCCATCACCATCAAAGGCAAGACCCATATCCGCTCCTTTTTCACGAACGAACTCAGCCAAGTGCTCAGGGTGTGTCGAGCCGACACCTTCGTTGATGTTCAACCCGTTTGGCGAGTTTCCGATTGTCGACACGTTCGCCTCAAGGTCAGCGAAGAGACGCGCTGCAAGACCGCTCGTCGCACCATGTGCGCAATCCAATGCGATATGAAGACCATCAAAGTCCTCTTCTACAGTCTGTTTCAACATTTGAAGATACTTTTGTGCACCTTCATAATAATCTGAAACGAAACCGAGGTCTTTTCCAGTCGGACGTGGGAGTGTATCTTCTGCAGCGTTCAAAATGTCTTCGATTTCTTGCTCGGTTGCGTCATCTAATTTGAAACCATCGCTACCGAAGAATTTGATGCCGTTGTCTGCCACGGGGTTATGCGATGCCGAGATCATGACTCCCGCTGTCGCATCTAATGACTTCGTCAAGTAAGCGACCCCAGGTGTCGAGATGACACCGAGACGCATGACTTCTGCACCGATTGAAAGAAGACCCGCAATCAATGCACCCTCTAACATATGTCCTGAGATTCGTGTGTCACGACCAATCAAGACTTTTGGCTGTTCGCCTTCTGGCAAATGTTTCGAGAGCACGTAGCCACCCGCACGACCTAAACGATATGCTAATTCCGCAGTCAACTCAGAGTTCGCAACACCGCGAACTCCATCTGTTCCAAAATATTTACCCATAAGATTAAATCCTCACTTTTGTATGATTGAACATCTTTATTGAATGGAAGATGTTTCTGTTTCTTCATCGACGCTTGTCAATTGAACATCGATTGTTTTCGGTGAAATGACAGTCACGCCTTTTGGTACTTCATAATCTACATCTACCGCGTGTGTCCCACTCGGTAAACCTGTTAAATCTAAGGTTACATTGACACTGTTCGAGGAGATGCTCTCTAGAAGGGATCGTTTCCCTGACAGTGTCACACTGACGACTTCTTGCGTTTGAACCGTGTAATTTGTCCGGTCATATCCACGAACATTGACAGGAACCGTCAATCGAATTCGTTCCGTCAATTCACCCGTGTCATCTTTCGACTCGTCGTTCGGACGAATCAACACTTGGACTTCGACTTCTTTTTTACCGAGAGATGTCGCTCCTTCTGGAAGGCGAAGCGTAGCATTTAACTTTTCAGACTTCGTTAAGTCATCCAGCTCAATAGGTTCCGTTTCGATTGTTTCGAGTGCGTCGAGCACATCTTTTGGTGCAAAGACACGGACTTCCGTTTCACCTAACAACGTATCGACTAGTCGGAAGTCATCCGCCACATCTCCGCTCGTAACGACCTCAATTGGAATCATCGCACTTTCATCATAAATCGGTACGGTGACATTGATAATATTCGGGTCGACCGACACGTTTAATGGGTTCCCATTCGCATCTAAAATAGTCGGGGGAATTTCTCGTGTAAACGTCTGACTCTGATTCGCAACGTCTACATTCAATGTGATCTCTTTGACGTTTTGAATCCGACTTGCGCCTCCCGTGACTTTCACAGTAGACGGTTCGATTTCGACATCACCCGCTACTTTCCCGTCCGGTAACTGATCTTTGTTTAATAAGTTGACAGATACCGGCACTTCAATCGTTTGCTTCCGGTCAATATAGATTTCGACAGTCTCTCGGTCTAACTTGACGTTGACGTCGCCACCGAATCCTCGTGCCTCGACCGGAACACGGTGAAAGCCCGTCCCGAGGTTCGTCAAGTCGACGAATACCTGATAATCTTTCACCAATTTGGTCATCGTTAAACTACTAGAAGGACCTTGAAGCTCAACGCCCATCTCTTCCGGTACATTATATGCGACATACTGCACCTCATCAAAAAACACTTCGACCGGCACATCGAGCGTCATGGAACTCTGTCCGACGATCGGCAGCGCACTCGACGCATTGTTCGAAGAGCTGGTCTCAGCGACCATTAAGTATAAAAGGACGGCTAAAGCAAGTGCGATGAAGCGGAGAAACCATTTATGTTGTAACCACTGATCAATCACTTACTTATCCCCTCCTTTTTTACCGAAGAACGAGAGGGTCGCCTCTTTTTCTTCGATGACGAGTTCTTGAATTAATTTGTTGCGCAGCGCTTCTTCATCCAATTCGCGATATAGACGTCCTGCAATCGCAAGGGAGACCGCTCCTGTTTCTTCTGAGACGGTAAGGGTGACACTGTCTGTCACTTCACTGACGCCAATGGCTGCACGGTGACGCGTCCCGAGCGCTTTATCGATATGTGGGCTTTCAGAGAGCGGTAAATAACAAGCTGCCGCTGCAATTTTCCCGTCTTGAATAATCATCGCCCCATCATGAAGCGGCGTGTTTGGAATGAATAAGTTAATAATCAACTGTGACGTAATATGTGAGTCCATCCGAATGCCTGTCTCGACATATTCATTGAGTCCCGTATCGCGTTCGATGGCAATCAATGCACCGATTCGCCGTTTGGACATATACTGCGCAGAACTGACGATGGCTTCAATCATTTGTCGTTGTTGCTCTTCGTCACTTGTTCCCGTACGTCCAAATAAATTGCTCGTTCGTCCGAGATGTTCAAGACCACGTCTCAACTCAGGTTGAAAGATGATGATGATTCCAAGAAGACCATACGTAATCACCTGATTTAGCAAGAACTGGAGCGTCTTCAATCCGAAGAAACCGCTCAAGAACCAACTGACCAGGATGATCGAGATCCCTTTGATTAACTGAACTGCTTTTGTCCCACGTACAATCATCATTAACTTATAAATCACGTACGTGACGACGACGATATCTAAAACATCATTCAAATAATCGTACCAATGTACGTTTTCTGAAAGATTTAAAAATGAGAAAAATGATACTTGTTCAAGTAGCGGCAAATGCTCCCCTCCTTCACTACCTAGCTAAATCGTGCAATTTCCATTATATCATCAATTCTGTATATTCGCATTGCGTCACATCAAAACGAAACCAGATTGAAACGAAAAAAAGACGCCAGAAGCGTCTTTAGAAAAGTTGTTTCATCGAGTACCAAATCCACTCGAACATTTGGTCAATTTGTTCAAGCTCACCTGTCACTTGACCGGCACTGGCTAAATACGCACGACCATTCACAGCGGTCGCGTCACCTTTGACCGTTCCTTCGATTCGTAAATCGCCACCTTGAACGGTGATATCCTTCTCGACCGTCACACCGGCTGGCACAATGACTTCGTTCTCTGACACGACAACACCGGGTACTTTTGTATAGGTCATCGTCTCAGATGCACTGTTCCAGAGTCCAAGTGTCGCGCTAGACATCAGACTAAAGAACAGGACCGCCGCAATTAAAGCCGGGTGTCGTTGGAGCCAAGCGATTTGCTTCGAGTGAGGTTTTCGTTCTTTGCGAATCGGTTTTGATAATGGAATGACCGTATCTGGTGCTTTTTGTACAGGTGCTTCAGGCAAAGCGGCCATCACACGTGCAGTAAAATCGGCTGATAACTTTGGACGAGGCAATGCTTTCAGTTCTGCGTCGATTCGTTCATATTGTAGATACGACTCATATAATTCGTCGTCTTCTAGCAATTGACGCAATTCGTCAGATTCTTCGGGCAAAACGCCATCTTCCAAATATTGTTGTACTTTTTCTTCAGGAGTCAATTGAACCCCTCCCTATTTTGAAAGATTGTTTTTAACATTTCTCTTCCCCGGAAGATCCTTGTTTTAACCGTTGCGACCGGCATGTCGATCATCACGCTGATTTCTTTTAATGACAAATCATCCACATACTTTAGGAGTAAAGGAATACGATACTTTTCAGGGAGTTGCTTGATTGCTTCATGCATCTCACTTCGAATTTCGCGATGAACCACTTGGGCATCGGGTTGGGGTGCTTCATCAGCTAAGTGGTCTTGATAGGTCAAACCGTCTGTACCCGCAATTTCGGCATCCATCGAATACTCTGGCTTCCGTTTCCTCAATCGATCGATGGCAACGTTCGTTGTGATTCGATAGAGCCATGTTTTGAACTTATATTGTGCGTCATACGTATCGATTCGTGTATACGCACGAATGAACGCTTCCTGGGCAGCGTCTTCCGCTTCGCCACGATCATACAAAATTTTATAGGCGATTGCAAAGACGCCATCCTTGTATAGTTCTACCAGTTCGGCAAACGAATCGTGATTCCCCGCCCTCAATTCATCTACCAAACGGGTGGTCAGCCGTTCCATCAATCCACTTCCCCTCTCCGCTACACATGCGGTCATTTCTATATACGTCTCATGATTCAAATGGTTTCATTTAAAATAAAAAAAGTTTCCACCCCCATTGTAGCAAACGGGTTTGGAAACTGTAAGGAAATCAGACTGTCTCACCTTCCAATAACAGGTTTTCTTTTGATTTTATAATCGTTTCACACAGACGATACGCTAAATTTGCCGTCATATCTTCTCGGTCTAACACTGGATTCAATTCAACAAGTTCGACAGCAATTAAATCATCTGCTTTCATAGCTTCTGTTAAAATCGCCTTGGCTTCGATTTCTGTCAGACCACCATCAACCGGTGTCCCCGTGCCAGGTACAAGTGATGCATCTAAACTATCCATATCAAAGCTGATGTAGAAACGATTGACGCGTTCACGTAGATAATTCAATGCTTCTTGCATGATGACATCGACACCACGCGTTCGCACTTCTTCTACAGTAATGACTTTGATGCCAAGTCGATTAATCTCGTTCATTTCCCCTTCATCGATATCACGAAGTGCGATGTATACTAAATGCTCCGGTGATAACTTCGGCTCACGTCCGCCCACCTCTGTCAGACGAACGTCACCCATGCCCATCGCAGCCGCAAGTGGCATTCCATGAATGTTACCAGATGGTGAAGTTTCTCCTGTATTCAAGTCAGCATGAGCATCTACCCAGATGACACCGTATGGTCCTGTTTGAGCCAACCCAGCGAGTGTACCGATTGCCATACTATGATCGCCCCCAACGATCAATGGGAATCGATTCTCTGTAATCTCACGATGCACAACTTCCGCTAATTCGGTGACTGTGTGTAGGACACCATCGACTCGCTTCAAGTGTTCCTCATTTTCACGAATTTCAGATTCCGGTAACACGCGAATCGTATGTTTGACCGTTTCCGATGGCAAGAGTGTCTCTATCCCTAATTCGTTTAATTTTGCTGGTCCTTGGTCAACCCCGAGTTTCCCTTGACCGTATCGCAGCGGTACATGAATATATGACCATTGCATTGCAATTCCCCCTTTGAACGCTTGATAACTAAATTGTAAACGCTATCATTCGTTTGGTTCAACTCGGCATTACAATGAATAAACATACAAAAAGGCAACCTGAATGGTGGCAGGCTGCCTTTCTCTGTACTCTCATTTGAATGGTTCATGGTTTTAGGCAAAAAAAAACTTAAGTCATCACTAACTTAAGAAACAAACATATGGTGGAGCCTAGCGGGATCGAACCGCTGACCTCCTGCGTGCAAGGCAGGCGCTCTCCCAGCTGAGCTAAGGCCCCGAAACAGGGATAAGAATATGGAGCGGAAGACGGGATTCGAACCCGCGACCCCGACCTTGGCAAGGTCGTATTCTACCACTGAACTACTTCCGCAAAAAATGGTGAGCCATGCAGGGCTCGAACCTGCGACCCTCTGATTAAAAGTCAGATGCTCTACCAACTGAGCTAATGGCTCAAACCTGGTGGGGGGGGGCGGATTCGAACCGCCGAACCCGAAGGAGCGGATTTACAGTCCGCCGCGTTTAGCCACTTCGCTACCCCCCCGAGGAGTGCCGGCGAAAGGATTCGAACCCTCGACCCTCTGATTACAAGTCAGATGCTCTACCAACTGAGCTACACCGGCATATATATAGGTTTGATGTAATACATAAAAATGGTGGAGGATGACGGGATCGAACCGCCGACCCCCTGCTTGTAAGGCAGGTGCTCTCCCAGCTGAGCTAATCCTCCATATGGTGACCCGTACGGGATTCGAACCCGTGTTACCGCCGTGAAAGGGCGGTGTCTTAACCGCTTGACCAACGGGCCTAAATTGGCTCCGCAAGTAGGATTTGAACCTACGACCTACCGGTTAACAGCCGGTTGCTCTACCACTGAGCTATTGCGGAACGATCTTGCCTGGCAACGTCCTATCCTCACAGGGGGAGATCCCCCAACTACTTTCGGCGCTGAGACGCTTAACTTCTGTGTTCGGCATGGGAACAGGTGTGGCCGTCTCGCTATCGCCACCAGACAAAATGAATATTAACACCACGTCATACGCATGTCAATAATGTTTAGGGTTTATTCCCTGAAAACTGAGGATTCATCAACACAAACCGTTAGACTAGATCAAAGCCTCGACCGATTAGTATCATTCAGCTCCACGTGTCACCACGCTTCCACCCATGACCTATCTACCTCATCGTCTC